>CAYULJ010000052.1:0-11456 GCA_964445715.1 uncultured Planctomycetia bacterium | reverse complement strand
ATGCCTTTTGTTCTGTCTTTGTAAATCTGGACAAGACGTATTGAGAACGGTCTCTCACGATCTTTCTGCCCAGAATCCCTATTCTGATTCTCGAAAATTCGCTCGTGCCCAGGCAATCTATCGCTGACCTCAATCCATTATGCCCTGCGTCAGAGCCTCTTGCCTTTATTTTAGTGGTCCCGAATGGAAATGCGATATCGTCTATGACCACCAGCATCTCGCTCAATTCTATCTTAAGCCAATTCGCAACCGAGCGCACAGAATGGCCCGAGAGATTCATGAACGTCTGCGGCATTGCAAGATATATGCGCTCTCCTTCTATCAACCCCTCTGCTGTATATGCCTTAAAGCGATTCCTGAATTTAAATTTCAGGTTGTTTAGCTTTGCCAGTTGCTCTACAACCATAAACCCCATATTGTGCCGCGTGAGCTTATATTCTTTGCCGGGGTTTCCAAGGCCAACTATGAGTTTCATTCTCGATCTGCCTTAAGTTTACACTTTAACATTGTTAAAGTGTAAACTTAAGCTTTACTTTCCCTCTTCTTTCTTCTCAAGAGCAGGTTTTTTGTCAGTCTCTTCAGTCGGCGCTTCCTCTGCCGTCTCCTTCTTTTCCTTTATGACTTCCGGCTCTGTCAACTCTCCTTCTGCAGGCGCTGCAACTGTCTCCTCAACTGTCTTAGGATGCTCGACGCTAAACACCACTGCCTCAGGATCATCCAATATCTTTACGCCAGAAGGCGGCACCAAATCTTTTGTATGCAGAGAATCACCAATCTTGAGATGCGCGATATCCACCTCTATCTTTTCAGGGATATCTGTAGGAAGACACTCTATCTCTGCCTCCCACATCACATGTTGCAACACTCCCCCGTCTTGTTTTACGCCAATGGCTTCGCCCTTTCCTTCTATAGGCACCTTCACCTTAAGGGTTTCAGTCAAAGAGATCTCCTGAAAATCAACATGCAAGAAACGGTCCTTTACAGGATCCTTCTGTATCTCTTTTATAATGACCATGCGCTCCTTTTTTTTCTTCGTCCCGTCCATAAGGAGTCTTATAATAACATTCTCCCCTGCATCAGTGTGGATGGCCTTTGAAAAATTCTTCCTATGCACGCTTAGACTTATAGTCGGTTCGTCTTTTTTGTAAACAACTCCTGGGACAAGGCCAGCGTTCCTAAGTTTTTTGTTAGACTCTTTTCCTTTTTCCTCTCTCAAACTAGCATATAAATCTACAAAATCCATTTCCGTTCACTCCTTTAAGTTAGTCAAATAAACAGCTTACTGACTCTTCGTTGTGGATCCTTCTTATTGCATCAGCTAAAAGAGGTGCTATAGACAGAACCTTTATCTTTTTATGCCTCTTCCCGTCTTCCACAGGGATAGTGTTTGTCACGAATAACTTCTTTATACAAGAATTCTCGATACGCTTTATTGCAGGCCCTGAAAGCACAGGGTGCGTTATGGTCGCGTAGATATCCTTAGCACCTGCCTTCTTCAATGCGACTGCAGCCTCCACCAGAGACCCTGCAGTCGCCACAAGATCATCCACTATTACAACGTTTTTCTTTTCTACTTTTCCTAATATATTCATAACCTCTGTGTCTTCTGTTGAGATCCTGCGCTTATCAACTATTGCCAAAGGCGCTTTCAGCCTCTTAGCATAAGCCCTTGCCATCTTTATCCCGCCAACATCAGGGGAAACCATCACGATGTTCTTCACCTTCATTTTCTGGAAATAATCTACGAAAGCGTTGACCGCGAATAAATGATCCAGTGGTATGTCAAAAAAGCCCTGGATCTGGCCTGCGTGCAGGTCTATTGTCAGCACCCTGTCTGTGCCTGCAGTCGTCAATAGGTTTGCCACGAGTTTCGCTGTGATCGGGACACGAGGCTGGTCTTTGCGATCCTGCCTTGCGTATCCAAAATAAGGCAGCACTGCCGTGATCCTCTTTGCGGACGCCCGCCTGAGCGCATCGATTAAAATCAATAGCTCCATCAGATTTCTGTTTGGGGGCGGACACGTGGACTGCACCACGAAGACATCCTTGCCCCTGACATTCTCATCTATCTTTACCTTTATTTCTCCTTCACTGAAGGCACCAACCGAAGCCTTGCCCATAGGCATCTTTAAACATCTCGCTATTTCTTTAGCCAATGTCGGATTGGAATTGCCAGTAAAAATAGCAGCGGTCTTATTCATATCCACCTCTCTTGTAAAACAGACTAACGCCATGTTAGTGAAAAGTGAATTGTGAATAGTGAATGGTACATACTATTCACCAACTACTATTCACTAATAACTATTTCTTTCTCTTTAATATCTTCGCAGGCACGCCCACTACGGTCTTTCCTGCAGGAACATCTTTGTTCTTGGTGACAACGCTACCCGCGCCGGTCGTAGCGCCCTTCCCTATCTTTACAGGCGCTACCAAAATAGTGCCGGTTCCAATGAAACAGGCGTCTTCGATTATAGTCTTATGCTTGCGCTTGCCATCATAATTTGCGACAATGGTGCCAGCGCCAACATTGACATCTTTGCCAATCTTCGTGTCACCTATATAGCATTTATGTCTTATTTTCGTACGACTGCCTATCTCAGAGCGCACTATTTCGACAAAATTACCTATGCTTGCCTCATCTGCCAATATAGTGCCAGACCTGAGCCTTGCAAGCGGGCCAATGCTACATCCGGAACCTATTCTAACACCCTTCTCTATAAAAGTATAGGGATATATTATTGTGTCTTTTTTGACCTGCACACCCTCTTCAATATAGGTATTATCAGGATCAACAATAGTCACGCCTTCATCTATAAGCCTTGAGATGATCCTTTTGTTTAAAACCTTGCCTGCGCGCATTAAATCACTGCGCGTGTTCACCCCAAGGAATTCCTCAGGATCATCAGTAGATACCGAATCTATCGCGATATTAGACTTTGCCAATATTTCTATAGCATCTGTCAGGTATTTTTCGTTCTTCTTGTTATTATTCTTTATCTTTCCAAGAGAATCAAAAAGCGCAGTCTTATTAAAGCAATAAACGCCGACGTTGATCTCCTCTATTACCTTTTCGTATATGCTCGCGTCGAGCTCTTCGATCAGCTTGACTATCTTATTGTTTGCCCCGCGCAAGATCCTGCCATAGCCAGTGGGATTTTTTAAATGTGATGTCAAAAGCGTGCAGCCAGCCCGCGTTGCAATATGTCTATCGATGATCTTTTTCAATGTACCGCTACTTAAAAGAGGTACATCCCCGTACAGCACCATGACAGTATCGACCTTGGATTCTTTCACAAGCAACTTCTTTGTTCTGGACACTGCATCTCCGGTCCCGAGTAATTCATCTTGTGTAACGCATTTTACGCCTTGCAAATTCTTTTTAACCAGCCCTGCCTTGTGGCCCACGACGACTATTATCTTTTTGACGCCAATGGAATTTATGCTCTCAACCAGATACTCGATCATTGGCCTACCGCAGATAGGGTGGAGCACCTTTGGAAAAGTTGACTTCATCCTGGTTCCTTCACCAGCAGCCAAGATCACACATGCTATATTATTCATACAGAACTCCGTTTTTATGCATTGGCTGGGACGTGTGGATTCGAACCACAATACCAAGATCCAAAATCTTGTGTCCTACCATTGGACGACGTCCCAATGTAGCTTAAGTTTACACTTTAACATTGTTGAAGTGTAAACTTAAGCGGGTTTTCCTTTTTCTGCTTCGTATGCCTCGAGGACCTTCGTCTGTATATATTCGCGACACTCAGCACTTATAGGATGCGCGATGTCTTTGTGCTCTGACTGGCGAGCGTCATGCTGCGCTTCTGGCGTCACAGATTCTTCTCTTTTAGGAGGCAATTTTGAGCCGCATTCGTTGCAAAATTTGCTTCTTACTTCGTTCTTATGGTGGCATTTTGGGCAAGCATCTTTCATCTTACGCGACGGCATTGCCACGAAAAGTCCGTTCTTGCCCTCTATGACCTTTATGTTTCTGACGACAAACGCATTTTCAATAGTTATGGTGGCATAGGCCTTTAGCTTATTATTAAGCCCTTCTTTAGGAAAAATCCTGACCTCAGTTATCTCCATAGATGCCTCCTTTGTAAGTTGTTGCCAAAAAAACATCCAGAGCGCCCGTTGTCGGTAGACTCTGCCTAATCTCGATCGCCTCCTTCCTGTCTTTTGCTGTGCAGAAAACCGAAGGACCGCTTCCAGACAAAAAACACGTTCGTTTGGTCGCCCTTAATAATAAAGACTTTGCCTCGTCTATATGCGAGCTGTGATTGCCTAAAACTTTTTCAAATGCGTTGTAACAATTTCTCTCTAAGGACTCTATGTCTCCTGCCTTAAGCGCTGATACTAATTCTTTAAGACTGGTTTTTTTGTACCCGGCACCGGCAGATTCATCGAACCTTTTATACATCTCAGCAGTTGAAGCTGATATCTCTGGCTTTATTATAATATGCGAAAGAGCGCATTCGACCTTTATTGGCTCTAGTAATTCGCCCGCGCTCTTAGCTATTGCAAAAGGCACGTCCAACATAAAAAACGGGACGTCTTTTCCCAAGTCTTCTGCTATAGAAAAAAGTTTCTCGCCCGAGACGCCCAGCTCAAACTTATCGTTTATCGAACACAACACTGATGCTGCATCGCTGGAACCGCCTCCTAAACCAGCTGCCACCGGAATTCCTTTTTTGATAACAATGTCCAGACCAAAACTCATATTGCTAGCTTTAAAAAGCGCCTGGACTGCCTTATAGACTATATTGTCTTTTCCTTCAGGACAAAGACGCGGCTCGACTTTTACGTCAACGCCTTTCTTAGTCTCTTTTATGATTATCTCGTCTTTTAGATCTATTTTTTCAAAGAGCGTCTCTATATTATGATAGCCGTCAGGCCTTTTTTTCAAAACATCCAGATATAAATTCAACTTTGCCGGCGCAACGACTGTAAACTCACGCATGATCTCAACGCCCATATCCCTTAAGTTTACACTTTAACAATGTTAAAGTGTAAACTTAAGGTTATTTCTTGCGGGCGATTGCCTTTTTTGCTGCCGCAGCAATGTACTTCGCGGTCAACCCAAACATTTCAAAAAGCTTATCAGGTGAACCTGACTCGCCAAATCTATCTTTTACGCCAACGAATTCCATTGGCACTGGAAATTCCTGCGCCAGGACCTCACTGCAAGCGCTGCCCATACCGCCTATTATCGTATGCTCCTCTGCTGTGACAATCGCACCTGTGTCTCTAGCAGCAGCCTTGATAACATTGCTATCAATAGGTTTTATGGTATGCAAATTAATAAGCCTGGCCTTTATACCTTCTTTTTTCAGAATATCGCACGCAACCATTGCCTCGTAAACCTCATAGCCACAAGCAATGATCGAAACATCGCTGCCATCTCTCAATATCTTAGCCTTTCCTATTTCAAAAGGCTCCTTCTCTGTAGTCATAACAGGTACCTTGCTCCTGCCCAGCCTGAAATAAACCGGTCCTTTATAAGCAGCGCTGGCAATAGTTGCTTTTTTTGCCTCTATCGCATCGCAGGGCACAACCACAGTCATATTAGGCAAAGCCCGCATCAGCGTTATCTCTTCGATTGCCTGGTGTGTCGGGCCGTCTGGTCCAACTGAAATACCGCCATGTGTTCCAACGATTCGCACATTCAAATCCATGTAAGCGACTGACACCCTGATCTGATCCCATGCCCTGCCAGCAGCAAACACGCCAAACGTGCAGGCATACGGGATCTTGCCTGACAATGCGAGTCCTGCAGCAGTACAGATCATGTCTTGTTCGCTCACGCCCATTGCAAAAAATCTCTCGGGAAACTTTTCCTTGAACCACGCTGCCCGTGTAGACTCAGTAAGATCTGCTGAAAGCACTACCACGTCTTTTCTCTTTGTCCCTAGCTCTACAATACCCTCGCCAAATCCATCCCTAGTCGGCTTCTTGTCCATATAACTCCCTGACTCGCATCCATATCGTTTAAGTTTACACTTCAACAATGTTGAAGTGTAAACTTAAGGTCATGCGCCTAGCTCTTTTAAGGCACGCTCTAGCTCTTCTTTGCTTGGAGCCACGCCGTGATATTTATTTTGATTTTCGAAAAATGAAATTCCCTTGCCTTTGACAGTATGTGCCAAAATAAGTGTTGGTTTTCCCTTTATAGTCTCTGCCCTGTCATAGGCAGCAATTACTTCTGCGATATTGTGGCCGTCGATCTCCAGGACATGCCAGCCAAATGCCTCCCACTTATCTTTTAGAGGCTCAAGCCCTTTAACCTCTTCGATCCTTCCGTCTATCTGAAATTTATTGTAATCGACTATGCCGCACACATTGTCTAATTTATAATGACTCGCAGTGAGAACCGCTTCCCAGATCTGTCCTTCGTCGAGCTCCCCGTCACCCATCATGCAATAGACGCGTTTAGTCCTGTCTTTATCCAGTCTCGCTGCTAATGCAAAACCATTTGCAATAGAAAGTCCTTGGCCCAAAGAACCACTTGAGACCTCTACCCCTGGAAGTCCTCTTTGAGGATGGCCCTGAAGCCTGGTCCCGAGTTTTCTCAGCGTGGACAGCTCTTTTTTGTCAAAAAAATTCATATGCGCTAGCACAGAATATAATGCAGGGCAACCATGCCCCTTGGATAAAACAAAGATATCGCGAGTGTAACACAAAGGTTTTTCAGGCTCGCATTTAAATTTATAAAAATACAAGCCTACTAGAAGCTCCACCATCGAAAGCGAACCTCCCGTGTGGCCAGAGCCTGCGCACGCGAGCATCTTTACAATCTCAGCGCGAACTTCGCTTGCTATCTTTCCCAGTTTTTTCACGTCAGGTCTTTTTGTCATAGCGTATTATTCTTTCTCTAGCTTCTCTAGTTTTTCCTTTACAGCGTCATTGCTCTCTAGTTCCAAAGATTTCTGCCACGCCTCTTTTGCCCTGTCAAAGCTCCCTATCTTAAAATGTGCGTCCCCTAAATGGTCATAGACAACAGGATCATCTCCGACAAGCTCCTGCGCCTTTTCAAGCTGCATCCTCGCCTCTTCAAACATCCCCTTCTTATAATAAACCCACCCCAGACTATCTACGTACGCGCCATTGTCCGGATCCATTTCAAGCGCCTTAGAGATAAGCGTTTCTGCCTCGTCAAGCTTCACTTCTTCTTCAGCATAGATATACCCTAGGTAATTCAATGCCTCGGGATCCTTAGGATTCAATTCCACTGCCCTCTCCAGCCGCAATATCGCCTCTTTCCTCTCTCCTGCTTCTTCCAGCATCGCACCCAGATAAAAATATGGCCTTGCGTTGAAGGGATCGACTTCAATGCTCTTCTCGTATTGTTTTACTGCCGCGGATTTGTCTCCTTTCTCGCTGTAACAAAAACCCAAAGCCATGTAGACGTCCTGCGACCTTGTGTCCAAAGCCAATGCCTCTTCTAAGATTTCTATTGCCTCTGCGATTCTCGACTCTGCGACATATAGATAACTCAACTCGATATACGCAACCACATCCTCCGGGTCAAATTTTAATAAAAGCTTATACTGCCGCTCTGCCTCTTCTGTATCTTCTTTCTGAAAATACAACCTCCCCAGTTGTCGATAGAGTTTCGTATTTACAGGATCGAGACGGATAGCTTCCTTGTAATACTTTATTGCTTCATTCAAATCATTCGTCATTTCAAAGAGCACAGCCAAAGCCAAATACGCCTCAAGATAATCCGGCTTTAATTCCACTGCCTTTTTTAGCTGGGTTATCGCGTCATCCACGCGAGCAGCCCTAGCATAAACCATACCTAGATTAAAATGGATTATAGGCGAATCACTTTTTTCTTCTAAAAGACTTTCGTATATCTCGATGGCCTTGTCAACATTCTGGCCCAAAATATAAAGATCAGCCAGCGACGAAAGAATCGCAAGGTCTTTTGGCTCGCTCTTTAAGATCTCTTCGTATTCTCTTGTAGCCTCGTCATATTTTTTTTGAGAGGTATGGATAAGGGCAAGAAGAAATCTGGCTCTTGCGTTTTCTTCATTAAGCTCAACCGCCTTCTTTAGAGCAGAAATAGACGGCTCGATCTCTCCCGTCTTCAAATATGCCGAGCCCAGCCTGTAATATGCCTGGGCAGCCTGTGAATCGAATTCAATGGCCTTAAGATATTCCTCTACTGCCTGATCGATCTTACCCTCGTTGTCATAAATCATTCCCATTGAGTAATGGGCATAGGCCTTAGGGGATATTGAGGGATGGCTTGATTTTCTTTCCGCTATCTTTAAAATCTCTTGCCCAGGGCTACGTATAGCACTCTTTTTAAGCTTTGGCGTAGACGCGCAACCTGATATACACAAAGCTGTTATCCCTACGACTGCTAGTGTAACAAAGAATCTCGAAGTCATTACCACCGCTGTGTCTTATTTCTTCTTATGTCTGTCTCTTCTTCTTCTCTTTTTTCGCTTATGAGTCGATATCTTTCTTCTTTTTCTCTTTCTTCCGCACGGCATCTCTTGATACCTCCTAATTTATGACTTTATTCAATGGATATTCTATGATACCCTGGGCTCCGCTTTGCTTGAGCTTAGGGATAATGGCTCTTACGATTTTTTCGTCGACGATTGTCTCGATCGCGCACCATCCTTTTTGAGACAAGGTAGATATGGTAGGTTTTTTCATGGCAGGGAGAACCGAAATTATCTTCTTCAGATTCTTCTGCTCCACATTCATCTTGAGGCCGACCTTTTCTTCTGCAGCCAACGCGCCTTTTAAAAGAAGCGCAATGCTTTCTATCTTTTTCCTCTTCCAGCTGTCTTTCCATGAAGATTTATTCGCGACTAACACCGTCGTAGATTCGCATAGAGTATCGACTATGCGAAGGTTATTCGCCCTAAGACTCGCGCCAGTCTCAGTAAGCTCTACTATAGCATCTACTAGTCCGGCTCCAACTTTTGCCTCTGTCGCGCCCCAGCTGAATTCTATATCAACGCTGATATTCTTTTTCTTAAAATACTTCTTAGTGACATTCACGAGTTCAGTGGCGATCCTCTTGCCTTTTAAGTCTTTAACACTCCTGATCTTCGAACCATTCGGCACTGCCAGGACCCATCGCACTGGCCTCAAGCCCTGCTTCCCGTAGATAAGCTCCGAGACCTTCACTACGTCCCTGCCGCTCTCAGCTGTCCAATCCGCGCCTGTAATGCCGCAGTCAATGGCACCATCAGCAACATATCTCGCCATTTCCTGCGCGCGCAGAAGAAAAGGAGCGATTTCTTCGTCGTCTATAGACGGAAAATAGCTCCTGGAGCCCACAGAGACATTGAATCCCGCCTTTTTAAACATTCGCGCAGTAGCTTCTTGCAAGCTGCCTTTGGGAAGGCCTAACTTTAGCTTTGTCATAGTGAAATTATTATACAGGTTGGCTAAGATTTTGTAAAGGGGAAAGTTGTGACTTGTTACGATTTGTTTAAAGAAAATGGTTATATCTTGAAACTAGCAGGCTAAGGAGTAAAGGATTATACTTTGTCTCCTGCTTTTTTCAGAGCATCGTAGATTTCAGCGAGAGTATCTGTAAGAGGAACACATTGTAGATCGTCTATTCCTAAGATAGAGCTCATTACCAGAGTTAAGTTGAAATCCTCTAAACCAAGGTATTCTAAGGTGCCAAATCGGGCACCAGTTAAATCAATATCTCTTAATGCAGTTCTGACATCATCCTCTGTCATGCTTGTTAAAACTATTACAGGGATGTTGCCTTCGTTACTTTGTAATTGTTCAAGAGCTTCTCTAAAACCAGAGGCATTATTGATTACATCTGTATCCAAGAAGAAAACACGAGTCAGCTTAAGGTTAGAAAGATTAGCTGTAGGAGCAACCGTTTTCCTTAACTCTCTTTTCATCTGATTCTGGTCAGTAGCTTCTTGATGTTCACTTGCTATATCTAAGATTCCTTGAATTATTCTTCCTCTAGCTGTATCTGCGCCATAATGAGCAACTAAAGCGCCTAATACTCCAACGGCTTTCTCTATATTAACTACGAAATCTTCACCTAATAGACCTTCCATTACCAATTTATAAGCTTCGTCATGTCTTCCCGTACTAATGATATCATAAGCCTTTGCAACTGGTTCGCTATGTCCAACGTCTGGTTCGCTGTCATGTATTCTGTTAAGAGCATGAGCAGCAGCTTCTTGAATACGACTATCAGAATGATTCAAAGCCTCGGTTAAAGCAGGGATTTCTTTGGGGTTAACTATGTTACGAAGCTCTTTTAGGGCAGCCGAGGCTTTGTTTTCGTATTTCCTGGCTTTATTTTTATATTTACGGATATCTTTTTCTCTATATACATATCTCACTCCACCTTCCCTCTCTCTCGTAATAAAATCTCCTTCCCTGGCATCGTCTCCCTCGCGCGGGTAGTAGTCAATCTCATCTTCAAGATCACTGTAATCGTAATCTGAGCTGTTATGCGCTTCCATATTAGAAGCCTGCCGTCTAGCATCACCTGCAGCAGCATTTGCACGTTCTATTTTCACGATTAAACGACGGACTTTACGTCCGCCAAAAATACTAAACATCGCTCCTCTTAACTCTAATGCCACAAGCGCAGCCATGCCTCTTTGGTCTTTTCTATTCTTAACTATCTCTATCAATTCTTCTGCAGAGGTTCTTTCTCCATATAACCCTTGAAATTCTTGTACTGCCATAACATGTATATATAAGTCACCTTCGGCTTCTGTCACATGCTCACCAAGTTGATCTTGTTCGTATCTATCTCTTATTCTTGCTACCTCACCAAAATCAAATTCAGGGGCTTCTGTAAAAACTGCTGTTATGCCATCTGGAGTATATACACCTCCTACTACCTTAATATCATGTTCTAAATGCATGTCTATAGGAGAAACAAGAACGACTACTTTTGTCCCATCTTCTCTCTCAGCCATAGAGACCTTTCCTTCCTCAATCAACTGTAAAGCTCTATCTCTTGGCATTGTTCTTCCAGACTCAACTGTTGGGATTTCACTGACTGTAGGCAGATAAGCTAAAGCCTCTTCGGTGGTCAGGAAACTTGAGAGACCATATTGTTCTAAAAATACCTTTCTTTGGAGTGCCTGCTGGCGCGCCTTAAGTCTTTCTGTATCTTGTTGAAGTCTTAACTTATTAGAATACTCATTCTCTGAATAGCCAGAAGATGTAAATAAGAAGGGAGATATAACTAATATAGTTACTATTATGATTTTTAATACTTTTTTAAGTTTTAACATAATGCCTCCAAAAAAATAGCCTTGTTTTTTGGCTATAAGGCTATATAAAATTATTTTATTTTTCTAAATAAAGTATATCATAGAAAGTGGCTTTTTACAAGAGAAATTCACATATTTTTTACGACTTAATACATGGTGCCACGCACCGTGCATGGCACCTTAACTTTACACTTTAACAATGTTAAAGTGTAAAGT
>CAYULJ010000051.1:0-11635 GCA_964445715.1 uncultured Planctomycetia bacterium | reverse complement strand
TATCGATACGAGAAAATGCCTTTTTTGTAAGGTCAATCACTCTTCCCTCTTGCACCAATCTCTTTGCAGGCCCTCTGTCATTAACCCTTACATAGACAAATTTACCGTTTTCTACATTGGTTACCTTTAATAGAGCATTAAAAGGCATATCCCACATAGCGCATGTAAGCTTTGAATCGTCAAAGATCTCCATATTGGCAGTCGTCTCTAAAACGCCTGAGTCTCCTTCAGAATACCACGATGCCATGCCTTTGAGTATTATAGGGGTATTATATAGGTATGCCGGGGGCATGCTTAAGCTCAATAGAATGGCTATTAAAATAACTGCTGCGACCTTCATGGGAGACACCTAAAATAAAAAAACCTATCCCCCACTTAAAGAGAATAGGCTTTATGGTTTCGGCGATCCAGCCACCTTAGTCCGTCCGGACTTTAGGCCTGTTGACTTTGCGCCCCACCCTTTCAAGTGGTTTGCCTTTTCGTTCCTAAATATTCAGTTGTCTCTACTAAAATTATGCCACAAAAATACAAAAAATCAAGCTCCGAGCTCAGCTATTCGAAGCAAAAAGTAAAGTCGTGTCAACTTTCGGAGGCCTCTTTATTTTGCGAAACATTTAATCTTGCATTAATAAAAAGCTTGCCTGTCAAAATAAACGGAGCGAGGCCCAACTCTTCAGCATACTAACCCTGGCCGAGCGTCCTCTGAAGGTTGACACGACTTTACTATATGCGAAGACAAAAAAATTCCCCGGAGGAGTAATCCTCCGGGGAATCTCAAAACTAAAACAACAACAACAAAACGTGATCAGGTGTTAAAAGGCAACGTCTAATGTTGCTAACACTTGAACAGCTGTTTCGTCGTTTCTATCTGCTCCGCTTGCGCCTTCAAGAGCATTGCCTGGCTTAAACCAACCAGCAGAAAGTCCCATCTGAACGTCCTCGGTGTAATCATAATTTAAAGCAACATCTATTTCATAACCGAGATCATCATCTGCGTTCAAGTAGTAGTTACCTTCTGCGAGGTTTGTCCATTGCAATTCACTGTTGGCATTTGCCAATGTATTGGCAGCATCAACAAGCTTCTCATCCAATTGGAAATTGTAGAAATCAATGCTAACAGTCAGGTCTTCTATAGGTGCAGCACTTGCGCCTATGTTCAAGATGTCAGCATTACTGTTCTGACCACCATTAACACCAGCGAGGATGCGGTTTGCAACTATACCGTGAGTCTGATCTTCATACATAGGGATCCATGCTTCATAATCAGCAGCTGGATCATTGTCATTGGTATAGTTTGTTCCTGAATAATGCGTCCATCCTGCTCTTACTACTGGTTCCCAATCCCAATCAGAGATCGTGTAATCACCAGCTATCTGGAATGCATAAGCATCCTGATCTCTTTCGAGAAGCGTCGCATTGTTAACAATATCAGAACCATCTTCGAATTCACCGCGCTGTATAGCGAATTCTCCGAGTAGGCTCAGATTTTCTATTGGCTCCACACTTCCTCTCACACCAACAGTGTGAATGTCATGACCAGGAGATGTTGAGTCGCGAATTACACCAGCCGGTGCCATTGCATCACCATCAGCATCGCTGCTGTAAATCCAATATCCTTCTACTTCTGCGTTCTTGTCAGAAAGATCCCAAGCTATGTTAACACCATAGATATCTTCATCTGAAGCTTCAGTGCTATTTGTCTCATCTATCTTGGAATAGAATAAATCGACTGTCCATGGGTTGTAGTCCAAGATCGCTCTTATAGCGTCAAATGATTTGCGCTTGCTCAGGTCTCCTGCTGTCAAGTTGCCATCATAAGATGTGGCATTGGTATCAGGATCACCGATTACGAAAGCATTACCATATCTTAATTCCTGCCTACCAACGATCACTGTCAAAGGAGCATAAAAAGCTTCCTTTAAAGTAACATTAGCAAGATCAAGATCCAGGTTATCGCCATCGCCGGATGTGTCATCTTCCGTGCTCCAATCGTATTCTGTGAGCAAACGGATTGTTGCCATTACATTGTCAGTAAGATCTGCATCTACTCTGATTCTTGCTTGAGTGTAAAGGAAGTTATCGTTGTCGTTATCTTGACCATTTTCATCAGTGGCTGTACCGGTGTCATTCCTTGATGCCGGATAAAGGTCATAACTGTTACGATAAACACCAGCGGATGTTATATCTCCGCTAACCTTTACATTCTGCACTTCTGCTAATGCAGGAGCTGCTATCATAGCAACCGCAGTAAGCGCTATGCAAAGTGTCATTAATCGTTTCATTTAGTTTTCCTCCTTGGTTATTTCTTTATTATATCTTTAGGCTATTACCTAAAATTGTTTTTTCATTTATAAATATATCGCCAATTTTTTTGACTACTCTAGGCTTTTCGGTTTTTATTTTCCCTCCCTTCTTCGCCCTGATTAAAGCAGTCTACGGCGGTATATCCAATATATTCTATTATTAACAGAGAAGTATACCTTATATATATAGTGTTGTCAAGGCTTAATTAGCTTCAGTTAACCTTTGTTTCGACCTTCATTGGCCTTGATTTTGGGGAAATGGCTATGGTTACGATGCTTCTCATGCCCTTGGATTCAATAGTCACTATGCAGCTCTCCGAGCCTTTTTCATAATTCAATATCCTGCGCTCGTATTCTATTATATTTATCGGGCTCCAGTTGTATAGAGGCATCTGCTCTTTAAAGAATAATACCATTTGGTCCGCGCTCTTTGAGCCAGAATACTTGATCAACGCCACCCTTGTCACATCATTTTGAAACGCAAAAGATTCATCGTTGAGTGTCCTAAACCCAACGGGGACCGGGACATCATCAAAACGCAGCATAGAGGCCACGCCCATGGATTTACCCCCTACTGAATCATCGCTGTACGAACGGCCTTGATAGCCTGTAGCGCAACTACTCAAAGCAAGAGCTAAAAATAGAAAAACAACAAGTACAAAGTTTATTCGAGCCATATTCCCCTCCATGTATATTTATACTTTCTATAAAGCATACTATAATAAATACAACGTGTCAAGCCCGGACCTTAAGTTCACGCTTCAACAATGTTAAAGTGTGAACTTAAGCGAGACGGCGCACTAGTCTTTCAGAATTTTTAAAGACCTCTTCTGCCTCTTTCTTGTCCAGGCCTGAGCCGGTCAAAACCTCTCTCGCAAAATCTTTTGTAATCAACTCTCCTGGTTGGTGCGAATCGGTATTTATGACAAGCTTCGCGCCTACTTGTCGAGCCATCTTTGCGACATGCCCGTTGGAAAGCGAATGGCCTTGCCGCGCCGTGATTTCAAGATAGACATCTTTAGCCGCAGCTAATTTTGTGTCTTCTAAAGATATCAGGCCAGGATGCGTCAAGATATCCGGCTGCGCAAGCAATGCCTGTCTATTGGTCCCGGGAATCACGCATTCAACAATTGTTTCGCCATGAACCAAAACCAACTTTGCACCTTTAGAGCGCGCGAGCTTCACAGCCCCCTTTATGCTTTCAAGCGGCATATGAGTCAGCTCAACGCCAGGTATTGCTTTTATCTTCCAATTTTTGTTTATTTCTTTGCATGCCTTAAGGACACCTTTGATAACGAATTCAAGATTCGAAATATCTGCATGATCTGTTATGCCTATTACCTTGTAACCTTTTTCTTCTGCCCTTCTTGCAAGCTCGCACGGCAATAGCGCGCCATCACTTAACAAACTATGTGTATGCAGGTCTATCATGATCTTCTCCGCGTAATGGCGTCCCAGGGAGGGCTCGAACCTCCGGCCTTAGGTTTAGGAAACCTACGCTCTATCCAACTGAGCTACTGGGACGTTAAGGTTTTAAGCTTCCTCACGCTTAAGTTTACACTTCAACAATGTTAAAGTGTAAACTTAAGAAAAAACCCTTCTTTAATATTTTATCATTGAATAAACCGGGAGGCCTTGTAACTTGGTCCGGCCTTTCAGGTCTGATAATTCTATAACAAAAGCTATCTCTACGATTTCACCTTTTATTTTTTTTACAAGATCTATCACTGCACCCATTGTACCGCCTGTTGCAAGAAGATCATCGATCAATAAAACCCTTGAGCCGGACTTAAAAGCATCTTCATGGATCTCAAGTGTGTCTTCTCCATACTCAAGAGAATACGTAGCGCTTATTGTTTTATAAGGTAACTTACCTTTTTTTCTAACAGGTACTACTGCAGCACCTAGCTTGTATGCCAACGTAGCGCCAAAAATAAAACCACGAGATTCCACAGCGACTATCGCATCAATATTTTTATCTTTATATCGATCATGCAAGAGGTCAATGACTTCTTTGAATTTATCCTTCTGATTTAAAAGCGTTGTAATGTCTCTGAACAAAATTCCTTTTTTAGGAAAGTCCGGTATATTACGAATACTTTGCTTTAGTCCTTCCATTTTTAATATTCTCCCAGTTCGCCGCTCTGTTGGATTATGTATGCCTTTAGCTTATCAAGCGCGGCGCTTTCTATCTGCCTGACTCTTTCTCTTGTTATTCCGAAAACTTTGGCTGTCTCTCCCAATGTATGCGTAGTCCCATCGATCAATCCGAACCTCATGTCCAGAATCTTCTTTTCTCGCTCATTCATCCGTTCAAGTAATTTGTCGACTCTCTCGCGCCGCAATGTCTCGGTTATGTTCTCCATCGGCGAACTGCTTGATTCATCCTCGATAAGGTCCATAAATTGACCTGTCCCGTCATCACCTATAGGCGCATCCAACGATGAGATCTTTGTCGCTATCTCGCTGATCTCTCTGACTTTTTTCATCGGCAACTTCATTCTTTTAGCGACCTCTTTTGTCTTAGGCTTCCTGCCGTATTTCTGAGTCAGTTGCTCTGTTATCCGTTTCCACCTATTTATGATCTCTGTCATATAAACAGGAATCCTTATGGTCTTTCCCTGGTTCGCTATGGCTCGCGTTATGTACTGCTTGATCCACCACGCCGCATAAGTGCTGAACCTGTAACCTTTATTCGGATTGTATTTCTTTACTGCCTTTATGAGTCCAAGATTCCCCTCCTCTATAAGGTCCATCATTGGCACGCCGAGCTTTGAGTATCGCTTGGCAATGTTTATCACAAGGCGCAGGTTAGACTGGATCATTTTCTTTCGCGCCTTAGCGTCGCTTCTCTTTATCTTGCGCGCAAGTGATTTTTCCTGCTCTGGCGTTAAAAGAGGTATGTCTTTAATGGCTCGTAAGTAAAGTTTTATTGCATCCATAGTTTAAGAGTAGCTTAAGTTTACACTTCAACAATGTTGAAGTGTAAACTTAAAGGCTTATTTTTTCTTGTAGTTCAATGCCGCTTGGGCTGCTGCGAGCCTCGCGATCGGCACCCTGAAAGGCGAACAACTCACGTAATCCATGCCGACCTTGTGGCAGAACTCAACAGATTTTGGTTCACCGCCGTGCTCACCGCAAATACCGACCTTCAAACCTCTGCGAGTTTTTCTGCCGCGCTCGATCCCGAATTTTATCAACTCGCCCACGCCATCCTGATCGATCGTCTGAAAAGGATCAGCAGGTAATATATTTTCCTTTAGATACTCGGGTAAAAACCCACCTATGTCATCCCTTGAAAAACCAAAGCTCATCTGAGTAAGATCGTTTGTGCCAAATGAGAAGAATTCAGCGGTTTCCGCGATCTTTCCTGCAACAAGCGCTGCCCTTGGGATCTCTATCATCGTGCCAAAAAGATAAGGCACTTCTTTGAGCTTATATTTTTTAAGGACACCCTTATATACCTTTTCCGCTATCTCTTTCTGTTTTACCAATTCATTTTTGTCGCACAGAACAGGTATCATTATCTCAGGTAAAACCTTTTTACCTGACTTTAAAAGCTCTGCGCTCGCCTCAAGGATAGCCCGGACCTGCATCTCTGTCACCTCAGGATAAGTAATGCCAAGTCGCACGCCCCTGTGGCCCATCATTGGGTTGGTCTCGCGCAAAAGAGATGCCCTCTTGTCAAGCTCATCCCTCGACACACCAAGACTCTCCGCCAATGTGTCTAGCTGCGATTCATTATGAGGCACGAACTCATGTAGCGGCGGATCCAAGAGCCTCACAGTAACAGGCAGCCCTTCCATTGCCTCGAGCGTGCCCTTTATGTCAGATTTTACATGTTCGAATAATTCTTTTAGCGCCTTCTTTCTTTCCTCAAGCGTTTTTGACATTATCATCTTGCGCAATTTAAAAAGTGGCTTGTCCGAATTCTTGCCGTAAAACATATGCTCTGTCCTGAAAAGCCCTATGCCTTCTGCACCAAACTGTCTTGCACGTCGAGCGTCTTCAGGTGTGTCCGCATTGGTCCTGACCTTTAACTTTCGCAAAGAATCACATGTCTTGAGAAAAGCATCAAGGATCTTGTTTTCCTGCCCCGCATCTATCATGGGAAGCTGTCCTTCATAGACATGGGCCTTGGTGCCATTAAGTGAAAGCCAATCGCCCTCTTTAAGCACCTTCCCGTTGACTGACATCTTTCTCTTGCCGAGTTCAATTGAAACGCTTCCGCAACCTACAATACAACACTTGCCCCAGCCACGCGCAACCAATGCCGCGTGCGAAGTCATGCCGCCACGCGCAGTCAAGATCGCTACTGCAGCGCGCATACCCTCGACGTCTTCAGGGTTAGTCTCTTCGCGTACTAAGATCACTTGTTTATTCTTCTTCTTCCACTCAACAGCATCTTCTGCTGTAAAAACGATCTGGCCGGTCGCGCCGCCCGGTCCCGCAGGCAAACCCTTTGCCAAAGGCTTAGTTTTTAGTTCCACTTTCGGGTCAATGATAGGATGAAGAAGCTCGTCCAGCTGCTCCGGCGTAACACGCGCTACAGCAGTCTTGGTATCAATTAGTTTCTCCTTCAGCATATCCACTGCCATCTTAATAGCAGCAGGCCCGTTTCTCTTGCCAACACGAGTCTGGAGCATAAAAAGTTTGCCTTTTTCGATTGTAAACTCCAAGTCCTGCATATCATTATAATGCCTTTCCAAGCGATTCTTAATATCATAAAGCTCTTTATATATCTTTGGCTCAAATTTCTCGAGAGTCAAAAAACCTTTTTTCCGATCACCAGCTGAATATTGATTTATGGGCTCGGGAGTGCGTATACCTGCCACGACATCTTCGCCCTGCGCGTTGACCAGATATTCCCCGTAAAATTTGTTCTCGCCATTTGCAGGATTTCTAGTAAATGCAACACCTGTCGCAGAATCCTTTCCCATGTTTCCAAAGACCATGGTCTGCACATTTACTGCAGTGCCCCACTCGTCAGGTATATTTTCAATACGCCTGTATGAAATCGCTCTCTTTCCATTCCACGATGAGAATACAGCACTGACACCTCCCCATAGCTGCTCATGCGCATCATCAGGGAAATCCTTACCAAGTACCTCTTTCACCTTCTTCTTATATGCCGCGCATATCTTTTTGAGATCCTGAGCCCTTAAATCAGTGTCGCTCTTAACGCCTTTTTTCTTCTTCGCGTTTTCCAAGATCTTTTCCAGCTGTTTGCGTATGCCTTCACCTTCTTCAGGTTCAATACCAGCCGCCTTCTCCATTACAACATCAGAATACATTGTAATAAGGCGCCTATACGCGTCATATGCAAAGCGTTCGTTCTTTGTCTGTTTTATGAGCCCTTTTAAGGTCTTACTTGTCAACCCGACGTTCAACACAGTCTCCATCATGCCAGGCATTGATTTTCTCGCGCCAGAGCGCACAGACACAAGAAGCGGATTTTTCTCATCTCCAAAACCCTTACCCATGACACTCTCGACTTTCTTCAGGCTCTTTTCAAGTTCTTCTTTCAGGGTTTTTGGATATTTGTTTTTATTTTTATAAAAATAAGTGCACACGTCTGTCGTAATAGTAAATCCAGGTGGCACAGGTAATTTCAGATCCTTGTGCCCTGCCATCTCTCCCAGGTTGGCGCCTTTGCCTCCGAGTAAATTCTTCATGCTCCCTTTTCCGTCTGCCTTTCCTCCTCCAAAAAAATACACCATCTTCGCCATTCCAAATCCCCCTTTAAATGAGCACATAACTTACGCGACTGTAAGGAGTGTAAGTTATTTAGTGCGAATTTATGCTGAGGATGCAATGAATAAGAGCATCCGCAGGATCTGTGATTATCTCACCACTATCTGTGGTAACTTTGCCAAGTCTGCCACGCGCTCTACATAGAGCTTGTTTATTTCTTTCATGATCGCAAGGCGGTTCTGTCTCAAAGATGTGTCTTCGACATTGATCATCACCTTGTCAAAAAAATCATGCAACACTTGATAGAAGGTGCCAGCATATTCCCTGGTCGCCTCCTTATATTCTTCCTTATCTATTAATGTTGCAATTTTATCTTTTGAATTTAAATACGCTCCCCAGACCTTGCGCTCCAAATCATCCTTAAAAAGTTTCTCGTTCACCGTTCCTATTTTCTCTTTTTTTGCGCCTTTTAAAATATTGCTCGTTCGCTCAACGACTTTTGCTGCCTGCAGAAAATATGTCTCTGTGGCTATGGACAAAAGTTGTCCGAATCTATTAAAGACATCCACTACATCTAAACATCTAGTACCCAGAACCGCTGCTTTTAATTCAGTTGGCTTGGCTTCGCCCATCAAGAAATCAATGCGCTCAATAATATAATCTATGATTTTTTCTTTCAGCTCTTTGCTGTTTAATTTTAACGTCGCGCCATACAGCTCGATCGACTTTTCAATAAGTTCGTCTATTTTAATTCTCAACGACTTATTCTTTATGATCTGAATCAAACCCTGTGCATTCCTTCTTATTCCAAAGGGATCAAAGCTACCCGAGGCCTCAACTCCCATGCCTAGAAACCCTACTATATTATCTATGCGGTCACTAATAGCAAGAATAGAGCCTCGTAAAGTTTCAGGTAACCTATCATCCACACCCTGAGGCAGATATTGCTCTTTTATTGCAATGGTAACTTCTTTTGTCTCTCCACTCTTTAACGCATATTCGCAACCCATCACTCCCTGCAAACTTGGAAATTCTCCCACCATATGCGTAGTCAAATCCGTCTTTGAAAGCATGGCTGCGCGCTGAGTATCTTTTTTCAAAGAACTATCTAAATTTAGCTTTTCAGAAATAAATCCACACAACTCTTTCA
Source organism: uncultured Planctomycetia bacterium (assembly GCA_964445715.1). Lineage (GTDB taxonomy): Bacteria > Omnitrophota > Gorgyraeia > Gorgyraeales > Gorgyraeaceae > CAYPYS01. Next base: position 2,488 of record CAYULJ010000051.1, on the reverse strand, counting down.
GGCGTTCAATTTTTCCGAACATATTACCTAAATCCTTCTGAAAAATCAAGTCTTTTAATTGAGAAATATTTTCTTCAAGCGGTTTCTTTGTATCTTCCTTAAAGAAAAACAGGCTATCCTGTAATTTTGCATCGAGGATTCGCTCGTAATTCCGCCTCACCCTCTTTACATCTTTTTTTCCGTCCAAGACAGCTATAAATTTATTTACAAGTCTTCCGTTTTTAGAAACAGGGAAAACCCTCTGATGCTTTGCCATGCTAGCCTTTAGGACATCAGCTGGTAATTCCAGAAACTTCTCATTAAAACTTCCAAAGAAGACCGCAGGCTGATTGACTAAAAAAGTTACTTCTTCTAAAAGATTTTCGTCAATCACCTCATCAGTTTTCAGTTTTCTTATAGCCTGCGATATCAAACGCCTGATCTCTTTTTTCCTTTTATCAGCATCGATAAATTTCAAACGCTTCAAATATTGCGAGGCCGCGACCCTGCCCGCGTCCTTCTGCGGGATACCATCGAGCTCTATCTCTAACTTCTCGTTTCCAAAAAGCGCCAGGATAGATTCTATAGGCCTTGCAAAACGCAGGCCTGAATCATCCCACCTCATTGTCTTTTGGAACTTTACATCTTTTATGACGCCAGGGATTATTTCCCTTAATATATCTTTTGTCTTGCGCGCCGGTTCTTTTTTTTCAATGACCACATACTCGCCTTTTGCTGTGTTTTCAAAGTTAAGGTCTCCTACTTTTACTCCGTGTTTTTTTGCAAAACCAATAGCCTGCTTTGTCGCATTGCCGTCTGCATCAAACATTACTTTCTTAGGCGGGCCATAAAACTTCTTCGCATCTTTCTTTTGCTCTGCCGGCACATTTTTCGCGTATAAAATCAATGAATTTTTCGTAGCTCCAGTTTTTAAAGTATCGTTAAGGATATCCCATTCGAATTTAGCGAACCCTCTCTGTAATTCCTTTACAGCAGGCCTTACATGCCCTGCCGGCAATTCTTCAACATTAATCTCCAACAAAAAATCCTTATATTCCATCAAATGAGCGCATAACTTACGCAATAGTAGTCTTAAGTTTACACTTTAACATTGTTAAAGTGTAAACTTAAGGATTGGGGTTAAGGTATAGTTCCGCACAGCGCTTGGCTAGAGTTCGTATCCTGCCTATGTAACGCGGCCTTTCACTTTGGCTTATAGCTCCGCGCGCATCAAGGAGGTTAAATGCATGTGACGCCCTTAAAACAAAACTATACGCAGGATAAACCAATTTTTTATCTAAAAGCGCTTTTGCCTCTTTTTCAAAAGACTCAAACATCTTAAGATGCATATCTATATCAGCCTCATCGAAATTATATTTTGAATACTCTATCTCATGCCGCTTGTGGATATCTCCGTAAGTCAGGCCTTTCTGCCACTCCAGATCAAAGACATTGAATCTATCCTGGATAAACATGCAGATGCGCTCAAGTCCATAGGTCAACTCGCATGATATTTTGTCGAGCTCCCTGCCGCCTATCTGTTGAAAATAAGTAAACTGCGTAATTTCCAGACTGTCGAGCCATACCTCCCAGCCAAGACCTGAAGCGCCAAGAGTAGGTGATTCCCAATCATCTTCCACGAATCTGACCTCGTGCGTCTTTGTGTTTATGCCTAGCGCCTTGAGGCTCTCCATATAAACCTTTTTTATGTCTCGAGGACTAGGCTTAACCAACACCTGATACTGATAATAAAACTGCATCCTCAAGGGATTATCAGCGTATCTCCCGTCAGTAGGTCTTCTGCAAGGCTGTACATAAGCTGCGCGCCACGCATCAGGACCCAATGACTTGAAAAAAGTAGCGGGGTGAAAAGTACCAGCGCCCACTTCTGTATCAAGCGGCTGCACGACAACACAGCCTCTTGCTTTCCAGAACTCGTTAAGCCTCTCCACAGCCTCTACAAACGATAATTTTTTCATAATAAAATCACTTAGTCTATTAAAAACAAAGCTCCTATTTGAACATCTTGATTGTCTTCAGCGGTCTATTTATGTTGTCCCGTATTATCTCACCTGTGATCTTTTTTATATCTTCTCCCACCTCTCGTGTCAACTTCATGTTTGAAGAAGACTGCCAACTTCCTCCTTCAAAACGAGCAAGCGTCGATGAAGCGCCTTTCGTCAATTTAAAACTTTCACTTCCCGGCCACAGCCCCAGCGCCAATAAAAGCTTCACTTCAAAAAGCCTAGCAATTGCAGTCGCGTCCTTTTTGCTATCGAGAGACCTCAAGCTATTAGATAGATCCTCAAAAAGGGCTTCTATCTTTTCTCCGGGCTCAGTAAATACATCCAAAAGTTCCAATATATAATACGCGACCGACGCCCTTTCCCAATCCTTTAATATATTTAAAAATATCTCGTGTGTCTCACACTGTGATATAATAAAAAGATCACTCTTTTTCTTTTCATAAAAAATTATCTGCCCTAAATTAAAAAATAAAGGATTTATG
>CAYULJ010000050.1:3676-11844 GCA_964445715.1 uncultured Planctomycetia bacterium | reverse complement strand
CTCGCCCATGTCTGTCTCATACATGTTGATCGCTATTTCAAGCGTTGCCAGCTGCGCTTTTGCCTTAGTAATCGCTCCGCGTTTTCTCGCCTGCTGAGCGCCGCTCACGACCATTCCAGCCAATATAGTTATAATCGCTATGACGACCAAAAGCTCTATAAGTGTAAACCCTTTTCTCTTCATATTACACCTCATTTTTTGCTTAACTCCAAAAATAGGGACAGACACCTATTTTTATTAAAACAGGTCTCGAAAAAATAGGTGTCTGTCCCTATTTTTTATTTTTGGACTTAAGGTTAGATGTATTCCTTTGTCTCCCTGAGGACTTCCTCGATTGTTGTTGTGCCTTCTATAATTTTATTCACTCCGTTTTCGCGTAGTGTTTTCATGCCAGTCTTTCTCGCTGCCTCCCTTATCGTCGAAAGACTTTCCCTCTTAACTATAAGCTCCCTCAGTCTTTCATCCACAATAAACAACTCGTATATGCCTGTCCTGCCTTTATATCCTGACCCATTGCACTCTGAGCATCCTTCTCCTTTATAAAATTTAAGCTCCTTTGCCTTCTCCTGTGAAATCCCCAGATCAGAGAGCTCGTGCCCCTGAGGCTCATGCGCTTTTTTGCATTTTAGACAAATCACTCTCACAAGCCTCTGGGCAATGATTGCCCTGATAGTGGAGATTATCAAGAATGGTTCAACGCCCATGTCCATAAGCCTAGTGATGGCACCGGGCGCGTCATTCGTATGCAGCGTGCTAAAGACAAGGTGTCCTGTGAGCGCAGACTGGATCGCGATCTCAGCTGTCTCAGAATCCCTGATCTCTCCGACCATTAAAATATCAGGATCTTGTCTCAACATGTGCCTGAGTATCTTGGCAAAAGTAAGGTCTATTTTTGGATTAACAGCGATCTGGATAATACCCTCGATGTCATATTCAACAGGATCTTCAGCTGTAATGATCTTGTATTCTGTTTTATTTATTTCGCGCAGACAGGAATAAAGTGTCGTGGTTTTGCCGCTACCAGTCGGACCTGTGGTCAATAAGATCCCGTTCGGCCTGTGAATTATACTCCTGAGTTTGGATTTGATATCATCGTCTATGCCGAGCTGGTCAAGAGACAGGCTGACCACGCTTTTATCGAGCACTCTCATCACAATGCTTTCGCCATAGAGCGTCGGCAATGTCGATACACGCAGGTCAACGCTTTTGCCTCCAATGTCCATTATGATCCTACCGTCCTGCGGCAACCTGTTTTCCGCAACGTCCAGATTCGCCATAACCTTTATCCTCGAGCTTATGGCGAGACTCAGGTCTCTCGGAGGATGCGCAGCGTCATAGCATACCCCGTCTATCCTGTATCTTATGTTATAGTCCTTCTCAAAAGGTTCAAAATGTATATCCGATGCCTTGTCTCTTATCGCCCTCAAAAGCACCATATTCAATAATTTCACAACAGGCGCCTGCGAAGCTATTTCTTTTAGCTTGTCTGCCCCGTCACTTTTCTTGACAACAGTCTTGCTCGATGTCTTTTTCGCCTCATCTATGACATCGCCGAGCGATTCTTCCTCTTCACCATAATATCGGTCTATAGCTTTTTTTATAGCATCCTCTTTTGCCATGACCATCTTTATGTTCAGGCCTGTGACAAAGCGCAGGTCATCTATGAGCTTCATGTTCAAAGGGTCACTGACAGCCACGACGACTCCTCCGGCCTCGATCTTTATCGGCATAATGCTGTAAAATTTTGCAGTCGATGCCGAGATCTTATTTATAGCGTCTCTCTCTATGTTTAATTTAGAGAGATCGACCAGTTCAACGCTCAGCCACTTTGCAACGGTGGAGAGCAGGACCTCTTCGGCTATATAGTCGTAGTCTATGAGGATCTTGAAGATATTTTTCCCTGTCTTCTTTTCTTCCTCTATCGCGTCATCGATATTCTGCTGAGTCAATAATTTTCTATCGACGAGCTTTTTCAATAACAGGCTATATCGTGTCTTATCAGACATCTTGCGTCACCCTCATGACTTCTTCGATCGTGGTGTAACCTCTTTTTACCTTTTCAATACCGTCTTCCTTTAATGTCCTCATGCCGCTCTCTCTTGCTTTTTTGTATATCTCGGAATTCGAGCCATTATTTAGGATCAACTCCCTGATCTCATCAGTCAAGGTCAACACCTCGAATATCCCCAGCCTTCCTTTATATCCAGTGTCGCCGCAAGCTGAACAACCAGTGCCGCGATAAAGCTCAAGCTCTTTATCTTTGATCGGGTCAAGAGAAAGCGCCACTATTTCTTCTTCAGAAGGCTTGTATGGTTTTCTGCACGACGGACAAACAGTCCTCACTAATCTTTGGGCAAGCACGCCCTGCACAGTAGAAGCGACAAGATATGGCTTTACGCCCATATCAGCGAGTCGCGTAACTGCGCTCGGCGCATCATTTGTATGCAGCGTGCTGAATATAAGATGGCCTGTAAGCGCAGACTGGATCGCTATTTCCGCAGTTTCCAGATCCCTTATTTCTCCGACCATTATAATGTCAGGCGCTTGCCGCAACATCGATCTTAGTCCAGCAGCAAAGCTAAGGCCTATCTGAGGTTTTACCTGGACCTGGTTCACTCCGTCCAACTGATATTCCACAGGATCTTCTATAGTGATGACCTTCCGCTCTTTTTGATTTATATGACTGAGGATCGCATATAAGGTCGTGGTTTTGCCGCTACCAGTAGGCCCAGTGACTAGCAACATCCCATTGGGCAACTTTATCAATGTCTCTATGGCCTTTCTCTGGGCTGGTATAAAACCAAGGTCCTCGATCCCCACCATAAAACTTGATTTGTCGAGTATCCTCATGACAATGCTTTCGCCGTGGATACCTGGAAGACTGGAGACCCTCAGGTCGATCTCTTTCTTGTCGACCTTTGCTTTTATTCTCCCGTCCTGCGGCATCCTCTTCTCTGCAATGTCCATACCTGCCATGATCTTGACCCTGCTCAGCACTGACCCTTGCAATCTTTTAGGCGGACCTGATACTTCGTGCAACACACCGTCTATCCTGTAACGCAGCCGGAATTTGTTTTCGAGAGGCTCTATGTGAATATCGCTTGTCCTCCTCTTTATGGCCTCGTTTATTATTGTATTTACTAGTTTAATTATAGGGGCATCTTCAGTTCCCTTTGCGCCTTTTATCCCTTCTGACATCTTTGCCAGATCAACATCTGTTTTTTTCTTAGAAGCGTACAATTCTTCTAACGCCTTGTCCAGGTCATTAGTCAGAGCTAACTCCATCTCTATTTGCAGGCCTATTATTTCTTCCAGATTTTTCTTTGCGAGAAAATTAAGGGGGTCATCAGTGCATATATATAATTTATCAATTTCGTGTTTTAAAGGGGCTATTTTATGAGAAAGCGCAATGTGCGAAGGAAGGACGCTTATGGTCTTTCTGTCGATATCCTGGGCTTTTACAGATACAGGAACTATTCCTATCTGCGAGATCAGAGTTTTTCCGACTTCTAGATTTGATACATAACCTAGTTTCAAAAGCGCGCTAGAAAAGCGTCCCTTGGTCCTTTTTTGCTCCTCGAGCGCCTTTTTTATCTTTTCCTCGTCCAGGAGCCCTATATTTTTTACAAGGTCTCTTACGGCCTTTTCTTTATTCATATATTATCTATTAATCAAGCTCGCGAAATAGCCAGCTCCGAAACCATTGTCAATGTTCACAACACTGACCCCTGGTGCGCAGCAGTTCATCATTGTCAAAAGCGGCGCAATGCCTTTAAAGCTAGCCCCGTAACCAACACTTGTAGGCACGGCTATTACTGGTTTATCAGTAAGGCCGGTGACTACACTCGCCAAAGCGCCTTCCATCCCGGCCACTACGATCACTACGTTAGACCGGGAAACATCTTTTAGCTTGTCAAATAACCTATGTATACCGGCAACACCCACGTCATAAATCGCCTTTACCTTATTCCCCATGACCTCAAGCGTGATCTTTGCTTCTTCTGCGACCGGGATATCGCTGGTGCCGGCAGTCAGGATTAAAACCTGCTTATTATTCTTTGGCTTGCGTTTCTTTTTATAAATGACCCTCGCTGCCTCATTGTATTGCAGGCCTGGATAATATTTTTCCAGGTATTCATATAAAGGTTTTTTGGCGCGGGTGAGGAGGATATGTTTGTTTCTTTTTAATAAATTTCCGACTATATTTTTTACCTGCACGCGGGTCTTGCCTTCACAATAGACGACTTCACTGAATCCTTTGCGTATCTTTCTATGGTGATCTATCCTGGCAAAATTCAAATTAGAATACATCTCTTTCGCCAATATTCTCCTTAACTTCACATTTCAACAATGTTAAAGTGTGAACTTAAGCCCCGGTGTTATTGTTTAAAGATCAAGAATAAGATAATTGCGATCGCAGCGCAAGATACAATATAGAAGTCATTGAAATAAAAAAAGTCTTTTATCTTATCAGAAAAAGTCGCAATGCGCTGGTAGCGCGACCACTCTCCCGATCTGTTCCTATATGAATCCAGGTCGTCGGACTTATATCGCGTGTAGATGCCACCGATCCTATAAGAAGGGATTTCGTTTTTATCTAAAATATTCTGAAAATCGCTCTCAGAGATGCCGAGATAGCCTGCGGCCTCTTTAAGTGTCAAAAATTTCTTTATCATAAGTATGAAATTAAGCTATGCGCTTATTTACTTTGCTTTTCTTTAGAAATCCACTTGTCCACTAAGGTTCTCTCGAATCTCCACTCGCCTTCTTCTTTAAAAGCTGGGATCTTTCCAGAATCAGCCCAATCCAAAATATTAGACACCTCTACTTCTAAATATTTGGCAAGCTCTTTTGCGTTGAAGACCTTGGACCTTTGTTCTGAATAATTCAGCATCTGGCACTTTCCCTGAAGCACTGCACCTGCTTCCACGCTCAATACGGGCGTCCTTATATCACCTACGATGTGCGCGTGAGAAAGAATCTTTAATTCTTTCTCTGCTGAAATATTGCCCACGATTTTTCCTCCGACCATTATTTCTTCGCCTTTTATGTCTGCACGGACAGATGCATTGTCTCCAATGGTCAGACTGCCCTTAGTATCCAGTTTACCCTCAAAACTGCCATTTATCCTCAGATTCACTGGATCCCTAAACGCTAGTGTGCCTTGCATGCTGGCATCAACATCCAAGATTTTTTGCTCATTCCTGTCTCTTCTAGCCATTTTCTCCTCCCTTCTTGTCTTTTTCTGGAATCGGAATCTTGCGCAATATATATAAAGTGGCAAGCGCGATTATAGTCGTTGTAACACCTGCCATCATAAAACCGCAACCAACTGCCAGGCCAATGCCTGCAACAGTCCAGAGACTCGCGGCAGTTGTCAGCCCTGTCACGCTTACTCTAGAGCGAATAATCGTGCCAGCGCCTAAAAACCCAATGCCTGTTACGACGCCAGCTGCAATCCTGCCTGGAGCTGCTGACGCACTATTGCCGTAGCTGATGAACATATAGATAGATGTCAGCATTATAAGCGCGGACCCGAGGCACACAAGTATATGCGTCCTGAAGCCAGCTATCCGTTTATTATGCGTCTCTCTTTCAAAGCCCACGAGCCCTCCTAATATCGCCGCCATAATCAAACGCATGACTATCTGCATATTACTTAGCATATTGATCTCCTTATTTTGTTATAGCAGTGATGTCCAGCGAAGACGTGATCCCTTTTTTATATAACCTGTACGCAAGGCCTGCTATCATTGCTGCATTGTCTGCACATAGCATAAGCGGCGGAAAGTACGCCTTAAAATCTCTAAACACGGCCTCTCTTGCAATCATTTGCCTGAATCGTGAATTTGCGCTTACGCCTCCGCCGACAACAAGAGTTTTTATATTGTATTTCTCCATTGCCTTTATTGTGTTTTTGAGAATAAGTCTTAACGCTGATTCTTGAAAGCTTGCTGCGATGTCAGAAATTTGTCGCTCGTCGCTAGTCGCTTGTCGCTTGACATAATACAAAACAGCCGTCTTGATCCCGCTAAAGCTAAAATCCAGGCTGCCTGAAATACCCCTGCATTCAAATTTAATAGCGCGAGGGTCGCCTTTTTGTGCGAGCCTGTCTATTATTGGCCCGCCTGGATACCCCAAGCCCAATATCTTTGCTACCTTGTCATATGCCTCACCAATAGCATCATCCAGCGTATCGCCCAGTATTTCAAAATCGTCAAAATCCCTCACGACGCAAAGCCTTGTATGTCCGCCTGACATGACAAGGCCCATAAAAGGGAACTTCGGGGCTCGCCCTGTCATAAGCGCTGCATAGATGTGTGCCTTGATATGGTCCACTGCGATTAAAGGTATGCCTTGCGCAAAAGCCATTGCCTTTGCGCATGTGATACCTGTCAGGAGCGCTCCAACAAGCCCTGCGCCTTGAGTCACAGCTACTGCGTTGATCTTTTTCATACTTACCCGGGCATTTTTCAAAGAGCCGCATATTACCTTATCAAGATTTTCTACATGGTGCCTCGTGGCTATCTCAGGTATTACGCCGCCGAACTTTCTATGATATTTCAGGCTCGACGAAACTTCATTGGACAAAATCTCCCTACCATTTTTTACAACGCTCGCTGCAGTCTCGTCGCACGATGTCTCAATACCTAGTATAAGCATAACACTCTTAGCCCAATTACCTCTTAAGTTTACACTTCAACAATGTTAAAGTGTAAACTTAAGAACTGGTACCGTATATGATGATGCCTTTCAGTACGTCCACTGCGCCAAGGATCTGATTATCGTATTTTTCCTGCTTTTCTTTTTCTGCTTGGACCTTTTCCTTGTCCTCTTCTTCGGGGTGTAAAAGCTCACCAAATATATCCGCGTCTTCTTCAGCGCCTTCTGTCTTCACAGGCTCTTTGTAAGCGACTACTATATCAGGCACGATTCCTTCTCCATGTATAGAGCGACCTTCTGGCGTAAAATATTTGCTGGTCGTAAGACGTACTGCTGAGCCGTCTGATAGAGGCACTACTGTCTGCACAGAACCCTTCCCAAAGCTCTTGGTGCCCATCAAGATCCCTCTCTTGTGATCCTGTATTGCTCCGGCCACTATCTCTGACGCAGACGCGCTGCCTCCGTTTATCAAGACCACCATCGGGTAATCCAGGTGTTTATTTCTGTTCTTGGACTTAAACACGATGTTCTGATTTTCAACCCGGCCTTTTGTCGAAACGATTATCTTGTCAGGCCCTAAAAACTTATCTGCTGTGTCAATGGCTGCTTCAAGAAGACCTCCGGGGTTATTCCTCAGATCCAATATAAAACCTTGCATGCCTTTATCCTCGAGTTCCCTCAAGCTCTTCTCAAGTTCGCGATAGGTCTTCTCTTGAAAATCAGACAACCTTATATAGCCAATGCCTGACTCGACAATCTCTGCCTTTTTAATACTATCTATCTTTATGATCGATCTTGTGATCGTAAAATCCAGCAGTTTCTTCTCGGCTTCTCTTAATACAGTGACCTTGACGTCTGTCCCTGGCTTGCCGCGCAATTTTTTCACCGCACCCATAAGAGTAAGATCTTTTGTGATCTCTCCTTCTATCTTGACGATCTTATCGCCAGCCTTTAGCCCGACTTTATACGCAGGCGTATCATCAATAGGAGTTATTATAGTTAAGAGGTTATCTTTTATCGTGATCTCTATGCCAATGCCGCCAAACTCACCCTCTGTCTCTATCTTCATCTCATTGTACATCTCAGGGTCCATAAATTGGCTATATGGATCCAGAGACGAAAGCATGCCTGTCATGGCGCCGTATATGAGGTCCTTTGACCCAGGCTCCTCTACATAATCTGAGCGTATAATGCTGACCGCGTCAGAAAATAATTCCAACTGTTTATACAAGTTATCTGTATCATTATCTTTCTCGGCAAAACCAACATTACTAACAATGAAACCTGCTGCGAGCGCAATCACCATCAATACCACAACTATCTTCTTATCCATAAATCTCCTTTCAGTCCAATGCTAAGCTATATTCACGCCTTAAGTTTACACTTCAACAATGTTAAAGTGTAAACTTAAGCAGAAAGCTTTGTTTTGAGTATCTCGTTTACCTTCTGCGGATTCGCCTTTCCCTTTGTCTTTGCCATTACCTTTCCAACCAGAAACATAATGG
>CAYULJ010000050.1:0-3576 GCA_964445715.1 uncultured Planctomycetia bacterium | reverse complement strand
GGATTCGCCTTTCCCTTTGTCTTTGCCATTACCTTTCCAACCAGAAACATAATGGCATTCTGTTTGCCGGCCTTAAAATCACTGACAGATTTCGGATTTTCAGCAATAACCCCGTCTACGGCCGCCTCTATCGCGCCCGCATCAGAAATCTGCTCCAGGCCTTTTTCTTTTACCAATACATCAGGCGACCTGCCTGTCTCTATCATTTCGACCAACACAGTCTTTGCGACCCTTCCTGTAATCACTCCTTTTTCTATCATCTCAAGCATACCTGTAAGATGTTTTTCTTTCAAGTTCAACTCACTGATCGTCAGGCCCTTATCCTTCATATGCGCGGAGATGTCGCTCATGATCCAATTAGCAATAATCTTCGGTTTATTAAACAGCGATACACACCTCTCAAAATAATCTGCCATCCCCCTGTCACTGACCATGAATCCAGCATCGTATTCAGAAAGCTTATATTCTGATATAAATCTTTTTTTTCTGGGCTCAGGGAGCTCAGGGATCTCTTTTTTAATACCTTCCAGCAGTTCTTGCTCAAAATCAAACGGAACAAGGTCAGGCTCAGGGAAATATCTATAATCATGCGCCTCTTCTTTGGACCTCATTGATTCAGTAACATCTTTTGCAGCGTTATAAAGCCTTGTCTCCTGGACGATCCTCTGTCCGTCTTCGAGTAATTCGATCTGCCTACCCCTTTCATACTCTAAGGCTGCCTTTACCGCGCTGAACGAATTCATATTTTTTATCTCGGTCTTTACGCCGAGTTCGGTCGCTCCGGATTTTCTTAGAGATATGTTCGCATCGCATCTCAGGCTCCCCTCTTCCATATTGCAATCTGAAACATCGATATATTCTAAGATAGATTTGAGAGCAGTGAGGTACACATGCGCCTCTTCAGGAGAATTTATATCAGGCTCACTCACGATCTCGAGTAGTGGTGTGCCAGAGCGATTAAAATCCACAAGACTGCAATCCTTTTCATGAAAGAGCTTGCCCGTGTCTTCTTCCAAATGCACCCGACGTATTTTTATACGTTTTTCCTTGCCATCGACCATTATCGCTAGGTAACCGTTTTGAGAGAGAGGTTGGTTAAATTGAGAAATCTGATAGGCCTTTGGGAGATCAGGATAAAAATAATTCTTTCTATCAAAGCGTATCTTTTCTGCGATCTGGCAATTTAAGGCAATGGCAACCTTTGCGCCGAGCCCCAAGGCCTGACGGTTTAATACAGGCAATGCCCCTGGGAACCCCAAACATACAGGGCAGGTCTGCGTATTCGGCGCTGCGCCGAAATTCGTAGAGCAACCGCAAAACACCTTGCTCTTTGTCTTAAGCTGCAGATGAACCTCTAAGCCAATAACTGTCTCGTATGACATAATGTTTTATATGTAAGCTTAAAAATGTCGCTTAAGTTTACACTTCAACAATGTTAAAGTGTAAACTTAAGAGTCTTTCCATGGCCTTTCTTTTGTTTATATCTCTGGTTTTTTCTTGTGCCAGTCTGTTGCTTGCTCGTAATTATATGCTATTCTTAAGATAGTCTCTTCGTCAAAGGCCTTGCCTAATATCTGAAGCCCTATTGGCAGATTCGATCTTGTAAAACCACAAGGAACGGAAATGCCGGGTATCCCTGCCAAGTTTGCCGAAATAGTAAATATATCTGAGAGATACATTGTAAGAGGGTCTTCTGTCTTCTCGCCTATTTTAAACGCGGGAGTCGGAGAAGTAGGCGTGACAATCGCGTCGTATTTTAAGAAAGCATCTTCGAAATCCTTTTTTATCAATGTCCTTGCCTTCAACGCCTGCAGATAATACGCATCGTAATAGCCGCTGGACAAGGCAAATGTCCCAAGCAATATCCTTCGCTTTGCCTCTTCGCCAAACCCTTCTTGCCGTGTCTTTTTGTGCATATCCATGACAGATTGTGCCGCGCTTGTCCTTAACCCGTATTGCACGCCATCAAATCTCGCGAGGTTCGAACTAGCCTCTGCAGTTGCGACTAAATAATAAACGCTCACTGCATACTCTGTTTGCGGCAAGCTCATGTCTTCGCACTTTGCGCCAAGCTCTTGTAATTTCTTTATGGCAACTGACACGGCTTCTTTTACCTCTCTATCGACGCCTTCGATAAAATACTCTTTCGGGATGCCTATTTTCAGGCCTTTTATGTCTTTTTTTATCAATGAGGAAAACTCAGACACAGGCGCATTTACAGACGTTGAATCCATCTGATCGTGACCTGATATAGCCTTTAACAAAAGCGCCGCGTCTTCAACATCCTTTGTAAGCGTGCCTATCTGGTCCAATGACGAGGCAAATGCTATAAGGCCGTATCTGGAAACCCTTCCATAAGTTGGCTTTAATCCTACTACTCCGCAAAGTGAAGCCGGCTGTCTTATAGAGCCACCTGTATCCGAACCTAATGCGAATATCGCCTCATCTGAGGCAACACACGCTGCAGAACCCCCGCTCGACCCACCAGGAATCCTCTTTAAATCCCATGGATTTTTTGTAGCACCATAACAAGATGTCTCCGTAGAGGAGCCAAACGCAAACTCATCCATGTTGGTCTTGCCCATCAATACAGCATCTTCCTTTAGCAGTTTTTCTATAACAGTGGCATTGTAAGGCGGTAAAAAGCCTTTCAATATACCTGAGGAACATGTGGTGAGTTCATCTTTCACGCATATGTTATCTTTTATAAAAATCGGTAATCCCCAAAGCGCACCTTCTCTATCATGTTTTTTTAGAGACTTACTTCTCTCAAGGGCTTTTTCCTTGTCAAAATTTACTATGGCATTTATAGATTTGTTCTTCTTTTCTACTGCCTCTATAATATCTTGGCATATATCTATATGCAATATATCGCCCTTATTAATAAGCGCTATGAGTTCGTGTGCTGTAAATTCGTTTAGCTTCTTCATGTCTCTATGATTTTTTTGACCTTGAATAAATCGCCTTTTTTCGCAGGTGCGTTTTTCATTGTCTCAGAAGATGACAAGGATTTTTTCACACCGTCTTCCCTGTAGACGTTTCTCATCTCTAAGACATGGCTTGTAGGTTCAAGTCTCGAGGTGTCTAGTTTTTTTAACTTGTGGACATACTCCAGGACTCTGTCCAGCTGCTTAGTAAAGCGGCTTAACTCTTTGTCCTCCAGCCCTATCCTGGCCAGATTTGCCACATATTTGACTGTCTCGATATTTATCGCCATAATTGTTCTTGAGTCAAAGGTCAGAGCCTTTGGCACTGACTCTAGCTTAATTTTTGAAGACCTAAAAACTTGCCAAAGATGCAAACTGTTCCAACGATACTGTTTCAGGCCTTTGAGCTGGGTCTATACCAGCTGCTCGCAATCTGTCCAGCATCTTCTCTTTTGACGCAAAAACCGAACTAGCATAAAGAGAGCTAGATATCATCTTCCTGCGCTTGCTAAAACATATCCTTATTATTTTAAACAGTTTTTCCTCATCAGTCAAGTAAAGAGGTTTTTTACGGATCGATATCTTTAAAAAACACGAATCGACTTTAGGCTGCGGATAAAATGAACCTTTTTTAATCGTAAATAATGCG
>CAYULJ010000049.1:6307-11893 GCA_964445715.1 uncultured Planctomycetia bacterium | reverse complement strand
CTTTCTTCCGTCGACTCCGAGAAGCTTTGAGGTCTTTGTCAAAAGCGGCTTTATCTCTTTAAAGGTATTGCCGTATAAATTATTAAATTTACCTGCTATTCTCTTTGTGAGCTCTAGGTGCGGCAGCTGGTCCTTTCCGACTGGCACAGCGTCTGCATTGTATAGCAAAATATCTGCTGCCTGCAAAACCGGATATCCTAAAAAGCCGTATGTATGGAGTTCTCGGGAAGTCAACTCGCGCAATTGCTCTTTATATGTCGGACACCTCTCGAGCCAGCCAAGCGGCACAAGATTCGAAAGCGTCATGTACAGTTCCAGATGCTCTTTTACGTGCGACTGGACAAATATCGTGCTCTTCTTGGGATCTATGCCTGCTGCTATCCAGTCTACTGCACACTCTATTGCGTAATCAGGCAGCTTAGCAGGATCCTCGTATTCACTCATCAACGCATGCCAGTCAGCGATCATGAATAAACACTCGTGCTCTTCCTGGAGCTCCACCCAATTATCTATCGCTCCGAATAAATGTCCAAGGTGTAGCGGGCCAGTGGGCCGCATGCCACTCAAGATTCGTTTTTTCATAATGAATCCTTTTGGCACACTAAAGTGTGCCCTACAGCTGCTAAAAGCTGCTTATTTCAGCCTGCGGGCGACTTTTTTGACTTCTATCGCCTCGATAATATCGCCTTTTTTAATATCGTTGAAACTGAGGCTGATGCCGCATTCAAAACCTTCCCTTGCCTCTTTTATGTCATCCTTCACATGCTTCAGCGACGTGATCTTGCCTTTAAAAATCTCTTCTTTATTTCTTATCAACTTGGCCGTTGTATTACGCGATATAGTGCCCTTTACAACAAAACATCCTGCTATAATTCCCACGCGCGAAACCTTAAAGACCTGCTTCACTTCTGCCCTGCCCAAAAATGTCTCCTCTATTATAGGCTCGAGCATACCCTCCATCGCAGCCTGCACATCGCCGACTGCTTCGTAAATTATATTGTAAATCCTCACGTCCACACCTTCTCGCTTAGAAAGTGCCTTTGCTTCAGGCGTTATGCTTACGTGAAAACCCAGCACTACTGCGTTTGAGGCAGAGCTGAGCATAATGTCTGATTCATTGATATTGCCGACCTGGCCATGTATCACTGAAAGTTTTACGTCTTTTGTGCTCAACTTTTCAAGAGAATCCTTGATCGCCTCGAGCGAACCACGCACATCAGCCTTTAAAATAATCTTTAACTCCTTTATCTCGCCTTCCTTGATCTTATTATAAAGGTCCTCCAGGCTGATCTTGCCAGCTCTCGCCTCGAGCTTTTTCTTTTCCTCTTCCATGCGTCTTGTAGTAACGATGCTTCTGGCTTTTTTCTCATCGGTAACTACGTAAAATCTCTCTCCTGCCAGAGGCACGCCAGAAAGCCCCAATATCTCAACTGGCTTCGCAGGTCCTGCCTCTTTCACTCTGCGGCCGCTATCGTTCAACATCGCCTTTATATTTCCATAATTAACGCCTGCGACCACTGTGTCTCCGGCCCTAAGAGTCCCTTTTGAAACCAAAACAGTCGCAACAGGACCTTTGCCTTTGGAAAGCTCAGCCTCTACTACTATGCCGCTGGCATCTCTTTCTGGGTTTGCCTTCAGCTCTAAAAGTTCTGCCTCTAAAAGCAACATTTCCAAAAGATCATCTATGCCCTGGCCTGTCTTTGCAGACACGCCGACCGTAATCGTCTTGCCACCCCAGTCTTCTGGAGCAAGATCGTGCTGGGCGAGCTGTTTCTTGACCTTGTCTATATTGATATTTTGTTTGTCTATTTTATTTATGGCAACGACTATTGGCACATTGGCTGCGGTTGCATGATCGATCGCCTCCATGGTCTGCGGCATGATGCCATCATCTGCAGCTACAACGAGCACGACCACGTCTGTGACATTCGCACCCCTTGCACGCATCGCTGTGAATGCGGCGTGGCCTGGAGTATCCAAGAAAGTCACGTTACCTTTTGGGAGCGACACCTCGTAGGCTCCGATGTGCTGAGTAATGCCACCTGCCTCTTTGTCCACAACCTTAGTCTTGCGGATCATGTCCAGGAGCGAGGTCTTGCCGTGATCGACATGCCCCATAAAAGTCACTATAGGCGCGCGTGGTCTGAGCTTTGACGGATCCTCTTTTTCGTGATCTGCCAAGAACTCTTCTTCCTGAGTAGGGAGCCTTTCAATTCTGTAGCCGTATTCCTTGCAAACAGACTGCGCGTTTTCCTCGTCGAGCGACTGATTTATGGTAACAAGGATCTTTTTGCTCAAAAATCTCTTTATCAATTCATTTGGTTTTATCTGAAGCTTTATAGATAATTCTTTTACTGTAATGGGCAGGTCTATCTTTAATACCTTTAAGTCTAAGTCTTGTGCTGACTCTTCTTTCTTTTCTACTTTTGGAGCTGCAGGCGATACTGGTCCTGTCGATACCTTTATTGTCGAAGCTGGTGCTGGTTTCGCTACCGATGCAGCCTGCTTTTTTGGCTCTACTACTTTTATCTTTTCTTTTTCCTTTATAGGCGCTTTAGCGGATTTCGCTTTCACAGGTGCCTTGACAGCTGTTTTGGCTTTTATTGCCCCTTTAGCCGCTACCTTAACAGAGGATTTTTTCTTCTTGACCTTTACGTCTTTATTCTTGCCTTTCTTCTCTGTCCTCTTCGTTGTTTTTGCTTTCTTCTTTGGCATAACTCCCTCTCTCGCATGCAATGAAACCTTGAAACCCTCTTAAGTTCACACTTTAACATTGTTAAAGTGTGAACTTAAGCTTTTTCTTCGGTCTCTTCTGTTTCTTCTGTCTCTTTTGTGTCTTCTGTGTCTTCTGCTTGCGCTTGTTCCTTCTCTGCCTGCTCCAGTTTCTCTGCTTCCTCTTTTGCCTTTTTCTCTTTGTTCTTGATATCGCGCGCCTCGTGCACCTTTTGTTCCAAAAGCTCCTTCACTGACTTCATTATCTTCTCAGATGTCTTCTTGCCGACACCCTCTGCTTTTGTAAGCTCCTTCAAATCTGCAGCTGCAATGTCACCAGCAGTCTTAAATCCAGCTTTCTTGAGCGCCTTTTCTGTCTTAGCACCCACGCCTTCGATCTCGCTAATTGAAATTTCTTTCACCTTCTCTATCTCGCCCTTGCTCCTTATATCAATATTCCAACCTGTGAGCTTTGCAGCCAGTCTCACATTCTGTCCTTTTTTCCCGATTGCAAGAGACAGCTGGTCGTCTGCCACTATCACTTCAGCCCGTTTCTCAGTCTCATTCACTCTCACGCTAGAGATCTCTGCCGGACTCAAACTCGCAGAAATAAACTCTCCTGTATCAATGCCCCAGCGAATTATATCGATCTTCTCGCCGCCTAATTCCCTGACAATGTTTTTCACGCGCTGCCCACGCATGCCAACACACGCGCCAACAGGATCGACCTTGTCGTCCTTCGAATACACTGCGATCTTTGAACGACGGCCTGCCTCACGCGACACAGACTTTATCTCCACAATGCCCTCGTAAATCTCAGGCACTTCGAGTTCAAACAACCTCTTCACAAGCCCTGGATTTGTCCTCGAAAGCAAGATCTCAGGCCCTTTAGACGTCTTTTTCACTCCGAGTATCAATGCCTTTATCCTGTCGCCTTGTCTATATTCTTCATCCGGCGGGATCTCGCGCCGCGGCAATATCCCCTCTGCACGGCCCAGATCGACAATAATCACGCCCTTCTCAAATCTATGCACGCCGCCAGACGCAATATCATTCACCTTATTTTGATATTCATCAAACACCACATCGCGCTCTGCCTCGCGGATCTTCTGTATAATTACCTGCTTGGCTGTCTGCGCAGAGATCCTTCCAAAATCACTTGAAAGTTCTTCGCCCTCAGGCCCAAATACCTTAAAGTCGCCTGTTTCTGAGTCAAATTCTACTTTTATATCAGTAATGTGCTTACCGATCTTTTTCCGAGCAGCACTTATCAAAGCAGACTCTATCGCCCTTATAAGAATCTCCTTCTTTATGCCCTTGTCTCTCTCGATGCTATCCAATATTGTAAGTAAATCCTGATTCATTTTTACTGCACTCCTTTTATCTGTTATCTGTTATTACAATCGCGTTAAGTTTACACTTTAACATTGTTGAAGTGTAAACTTAGGGATATTAAAATTCGACTTCTTGTCTCGCCCTCGTGATCTTCGTAAATGGTATGTCCAAGATCCCTTTTTTCTTTACTTCCACCTTTATAGAATCTTCGAGCACCTGCTCAAGCCTACCTATATATTCTTTTTTATCCAATACAGCCTCATTCAGTGTCACTCTGACAAGTCTCCCCAAGGCCCTTTCGTAATCCCGCTTCACCTTAAAAGGCCTGTCAATGCCTGGCGAATGCACCTCCAGTACATAACGCTCTGTAATCGCATCGCTCTCGTCTAAAAGCTGACCTATACGTTCGTTCAGGCCAACGCACTCTTCGAGCGTAATACCGCCATCCATATCCACCAGAAGCCGCAAGACCTGCCTGCCTCCTTCTCTCCTATATATAAGCTCGACAAGCTCCACGCCCTCTTCTTCCAAAACAGGCTGTATGATTTGTTTGATATTTTCTGTCATAAAATAAAAAAAGCGGGTGAAACTTCTACCCACTTTGATCCTCTTACTCCTCCCTTTTTGTCGTAAGAGTAGCTACACTATACTATAAGCACCCCTACCTGTCAAGCAAAAAATAGTCATAAAAATAGTCATACGCGGCTTAAGTTTACACTATAACACAAGTTACTCGCTTCGCTCGTAACTTGTTTCAAAGGGGCTTCGCCCCTATGACGCTACGCAATGCTCCTATCCGTCGCTTTGCTCCACTGTTACCCCTCGAGGGATTGCCTGCAACCCCTCGAGCTCCCCAGTCGCATGGAATTTAACAATTCCATGCGATGTTGAAGTGTAAACTTATTTTGCGACTAGAACGGCTTTGCGGGCCAATTTCATCGCTGCCATCATCTTGGCAACAGAATACGGCATGTATGACTTTGGTGAGCCGTCTTTTGGCTCTCTCCAAGAGAGTATCAATTCATTTATAGCATCCGCGGTCTCTTGACCTGGCTCTTCCCTCTCATATCTATCTAAAATCGCATAGGCTTCCTCTCTAATAGCATTAACCATCTCTACCTGCACATGGCCTGGAGGAACACCTCTTCTCTCGCTCTCCTCTAATAAATAAGGAATACGTTCATCTATCAAATCAAATAGACCCACTGTAGTCCCCTTCTTAAACTCATCCCAACCAGCCTTCAGCTCCTTCAGAGAATACATATGTTTGAGTCTGCCTTCTACGCCGCACACTGCATATACAGTGCCGAAATTTCCTATATACCCCTCGAGTCCTATAACGCCTTCATCATGTAAAGCCTGCTCAACCTCTGCAATCGTAGCAGCGTCTGTGCCAAAACAACTGTTTTCGCCTGCGATTATGGCAAGAGAAAATCTTTTGGCATATCTATCTACATTTTCCATAGTGACAGTCGGGCCTTTAGCAGCTGCAAATAATATATCGAGCGTATCATCTTTCTCATCGAGTAAATCCAATAA
>CAYULJ010000049.1:0-6297 GCA_964445715.1 uncultured Planctomycetia bacterium | reverse complement strand
ATACATCGCGCGGATCGCCTCCCTTAGGTGTCTCTCTTATAATAACACCCTCTAATCCTTTTGCCACAGCTAGCGTATACCCATTCTCCACTGCTCCTCTATTCATAGAGCCGTCTGGATTTTCCAGAACCCGCTTGAATGCGTCTCTATCATCTTTAGTAAAACCTTCCTCTTTATATATAACACCTGATGACTCTATGCCATGCTCTACTACTGCAACCACGATTACCTCGGCATCGCCGCCTAGCTCTTTATTAATATAATCTATTAACTCTACTATCATGCCACCGCCAACTGCACCTGCACCTGTAATAGCTATCCTGATCTTATGGCCTTTTTCTATGCGCCCAATATTCAAAAAATGCCTTACAAGATGTATGAATTCCCTGGCATTACCCATGGCAGTTATGTATTGAAGGTCCTTGTCAGCCACTAATGACCCTTTCTTTAACGAACCGCCACCAATAAGAACACCTAGGATCTTATTTAAAATCTTGTCTGTCCGTCTCTTTTTCTCCTTACTCAATCTCCATCCATTAGCCTCACTTATGCGGCCTTCCCTTATTGCCTGAAGTACCTCCTCCCGCATGGCCCAGCTGAATTCGTCATGTAGAATCACTTTGTCAGACAAAAGTTCATGCCATCTTGTAAGCGCAGGATCTTCAAGATTATACAAAGCCAGTCTTTTTCGTAGAGAGTCTCTGCCCTGTTCAGCTAACTCCATCATGCCCACGGAACCCAAGCGCTCAACCAAAAACAAAATCTCTTCCTGTATATTATTTGTTTTATATTCCTTACGCGTAGCGTCCACGGCTTTCTGAAGGCCCCCTGCGTTCACATCAGGTCCGCCAATATTACCCGACCAAAACCCTCCATCACCTATTATATTAGCCAGACTAACCGCTGCCCTTGAGAGCACCTTCTCTCTATTGGCACCCCTTACCAGGACATTCTCGCCTTTTGACCCGCCATAAGGAATGCCGGCCCAGAAATCTTTAGATGCCATGCCATCGGAAAGACCTGCTCCTTCCTCAAACAAATGATTCAGGGCAACTGTTTCTTCTGCAAGATAAACTCTTATGCCTCCTGCTGATACAGGATCTGTTTTTATTATAATAGTAAAACTCCCTGTCCTGTCAGGCACGATCGCAACGCGATATATATCGTGTCTGTGTTCACCCTTGGGCAATTTAGATCCGTCAAAAATCAGTACCGGAGGGTCAAAACCGTCATAACGCCACGAGAGAAAATTAGACGCAACAATCGCATCACAAATCTTTAGATATTCTTCAAGAATCTCCCTGTCTTCTCCTGCATTAGCAATTATTAACGCTTCTGCAAGGTCTCTATTGGTATTGACTTCTTCGCGTAGTATTCCAGTTTTATTACTACCGGGCATAGCTGCAGCAAGACGTAATCTTGCCTCTATAAACTCTACTAATGCCTTCGCAACCTCAGTATGTCTTGCCAATGCAGCCTGCATATCAAAGTTAGACCCATTATCTTCGGACAATACCTTTCCGGAACTCAAGCCATGCATAACTGCTGTGTTAAGCAAGAGCTGTATATGTGCCTCAGACATCTCTGCTCTCTGCAGCGCTGGCTCGAAATTCGGATTAAGTGTTTCAAGAAAAACATTGTTTCTATAGGCAAATGCCCTGATGGCCTCGCCGTCCAGAAGTTCAAGCTCGACTCCCTTGTCCACCCACGGCACTGCTATAATATCAGGGTATGGCCTGCCTTCTATCCTTGCTCCATCAGCAATATACCACCTTACTTTTTCCAGATCCCTATCAAGTATTTTCTGTAGCTCTGGATCATAGCTCTCCAAAAGATCCACTATGGCTGCAGGCCCTACTATTCTTGGCTCCAGATAATGCGCTTCGCTCTTCCATGCAAGGACTTCTTCCTTAGGGTCTCTGCCTTCTTGCCCTGCCATATATATATCTATAGCAGCCTGTTTTTCATCTTCTTTTTCTACCCTAGGTGGTATGCATATTAGAGAGCCCTCTGGTAACTTATTATTTTCAATATTGACCAAATCAATCGTCCATGCTACAAAATACGCGCGCTCACCCTGATTATCTATTTCTTTGATAAATCCAGCATCAATTACCGTAGGCAGATCCTTAATAAAACGTCCCTGATCACGCAACCCTTTCTCTATAGGATTCAAAGGCTTGAAGGCCTCCTTGGCATTCTCAGGTTCTTGTATATATTTAAATCTCATTGTCTCGCCATTGTGGCGGTAAATAAACACCGGGCCTTGAGTATCAGAAATAAAAGCATCTTTTTCTTTAACTTCTACTAAGCCAAGCCTGATAGCCATATCTCTAAACTCGTCTATCTCTACACCTGTCCAGACCCTCAGCCATTGAAACAAAATAACCTCCTCGCTGAAATAATCCACGACCTGGGCAGGAAACGCCTCCATGTCTTCTTCTTCAGCTGCTTCTGCCCTATTATGGCAATCATCTTTCATATAAACTACTCTTCCGTCCGGCAATATAACCCTTGAAATTGTTCCGGGCATATGGAATCTTCCGGTTTCCCTGATAGATTTTCTGATAGGCTTGACATTTTGTTTGCTAGTAAACTCATGGGGAATAATCTTTTTTGTCGGAACTATACGAAACTGCCTTTTGATCTTATTTGTTTCTGCTGTCGAAGCATCTCTGTAAACAGTAACTCTGTCTCCGCTGGCCAGCTCTAACCTCCTCTGGGCTATCTCCATCATCCTTTTGTAGCGTTTTGCATCAAGTATATGACTGATTAACCTCATGCTATCGATAAAATCAATGAATGTCTCAGGTTCAGATAAGATGTAACTGAAATCTGCAGCATCATAAATTTTTTGTGTATCAATGGCGATAACTGGCGCATCTTCTTCCACGGCTACCTGTTCTCTCCCTATAAAGTTAAACCGGCCCTCTTCTTCAGCCTGTTTCAAACTAACATAGACATATTCACTGACCCCTTCTATCCTTGACCATATTGTAGAATGCGTTGTCCCTGATGGCATGGCAATGTTGATCCTTAAATCGCGGTCATTCTCAAACATTTTTTTAATGATCACCAGATATTTGAATAGAATGCTCTTTTCTGTCATATCACTATAAAAGAACGGTATTAATCTTGAATCTATGAGCAAGACTCCTGCCTCTGATGATGGCATAGCTGAAGCCATCTGGAGATCAATAGGAGACCCCTCGATAATGATGTCCAATAACGCCCTTTCTATATTTAGCATGGGAGAGACTACAGGGTATGCCATGCCTAGCCTTCGCAATCTCCTCTTGACTGATATAGTAGTCCTTTCTAGATCATATGTAGGCACTTCAAAAAATTCCTCCCATATCTCAGGATGCTCAGGATACATTGCAAACTGGAGAAGCTGAACCGGAAAAGTTCCTATTTCTCCTTCAGGCAAGCCTCTCTCAGAATCCACAATCCATGCCATTAGCAGATTTCTGTTCTCATCAGCGGCTCTTTTGTCAGACATCATCATCTCTCGCGCTATCCCAACAGATAATGACGGATCCTGTTCAAGGCCTGTTTTAAGCGATGCGAGATCTCCATAAGATAAAAATTTATCTGTTGCTATTTTAATCAACGCCTTTGCGACTTCAGACTTATTGACTTCCTCTACTTTAGAGGCCATTACATTCTTTATTATAGCTATTGCGCTTTTGACTTTAGCGATCTCTTTATCGTCATCAGGCAATCTCCACAGGTCAAATATCTCACTTAATCCCTGACTTTCCAATAGATCAAGGATCTCCTGCGTAAAAGTCACTGCGACTATATATTCATTTCTACCATGTTCATCCTTTGTGCCTGTAGGTATTAGTATGCCGACTGTAACTGCGTCCCTGAACTCCTGATAAACAATAGTACGACCGTATTCCTCTCCTGCTTTTAGCCCGGTCTTATGTATCCTATGCGGCTTTGTACCTAATGCCGTGATCTTATCGCCAGCCTTAATTCCTTGCTCTAGCATCGTATTCATGAGCCCCAAGAGAGACCCCTTGCCTTTACCTGAGCCATTATCACTAAGCGCAGCCTGGACTTCTTCTGCAAAATTATCATCATCCATCTGCAATAGAGGCCTAAGAGCAAAGGAAGTATGTTTGGCGGGAATAGCATAACTTATATTACTAAATATAAATCCAATAAGGGTTACTACAGAGATAATTTTCCTAATCCTGTTCATAATCCCCCTTTATTATTAGTGACATATTTTAAATACATTTATAAAGAGTGTAGCGTAGTATAAATTATATCACAAAAACGTTTTTTAGTCAAATAAGTCCGCGCTTCCAATGTTAAAGTGTGAGTGTTATAGTGTGAACTTAAGCAAGGAGAGTATTTTGGGGAGATTTTTTGTATCGAGTTCTGCGTTTTCCCCTGTTGCCCTGTTCTTTATCTCGATGATTCCTTTTTTGAGGCCTCTGTCGCCGATTACTATCTGGAAAGGTATACCTATGAGTTCAGCGTCGTTGAATTTTACGCCAGCGCTGTCATTCCTGTCGTCCAAAATGACTTCTATGTCTTTGTCATTCAATAGGTTATAAACTTCATTAGCGACTTTGCGGATTTCTGGTTTTTCATAGTTCAGTGGAATCACTGTGGCTTGAAAAGGCGCTATAGAGGAAGGCCAGATTATGCCTTTTTTGTCATTGTGGAGCTCTATATTGGCTGCAATTATCCTATTTACCCCTATGCCGTAGCAACCCATTACAACTGACTTAAGCTTGCTGTCCTCGTCTAAAAACTCTGCCTTCATTGCCTTTGAATATTTCAATCCTAACTTAAACACATGACCCATCTCAATCGCGTGCTCTATCTTTATCTTTTTATTGCACTTAGGACAATTGTCTTTTTCAGTGATCATTCTTAAATCTGCCCATTCTTTGACCTTAAAATCCCTGTCCAGATTTACATTGATAAGATGCTTGTCTTTTTTGTTAGCCCCTGTGACAAAATTTGCCATACCTTTAATATACTGGTCAGCTATAATCCTTATATCTTTAAGGCCAACTGGCCCTGAGAATCCCAGAGGCCCGCCTGTTGCCTTTTTAATAACATCTTCTGTTGCCATTTCTAAGTGATTGCAACCAAGACATTTTTTAATCTTTGCTTCGTTTGCCTCGTGATCACCCCTTATGAAAACTGCTACTGGTTTTTCATCTGCAACGTAAATAAGAGTCTTGACCATTTGCTCAGGCTTAGTTTTAAGAAGCGCACCAACCTTTTCAATCGTGCTTACGCCAGGCGTATCGACCTCTTGAAGCTTTTGCCTCTTGTCTTCACCCTCCACCCTAAACCCTTCGCTCTTACATTCTGCTACTGGTATGCTTGCAGCATAGCCGCACGACGGGCAATGCGCAAGAAGATCCTCGCCACTCTCCGCAAGCATCATAAACTCATGCGACACGTCTCCGCCCATAACGCCACTGTCAGCTTCCACTGCAAGGACCTTTAAGCCGCATCTTTTAAAAATAGCCTCATAAGCCTCGTACATCTTCTTGTAACTCTCGTCCAGACCCTTCTTATCCCTGTCAAAACTATATGCGTCCTTCATTATAAATTCACGACTGCGTATTACGCCGAAACGCGGACGCACCTCATCTCTGAATTTCGTCTGGATCTGGTAAAAAGTTACGGGAAGCTGACGATATGATCTTATGTGGTTTCGGACAAGATCGGTAATGACTTCTTCGTGCGTAGGACCAAATACCATGGTTCGATTATGCCTGTCTTTAAACTTTATCATGTCTTCGCCCAAGTCTTTGTATCTACCTGATTCATGCCAGAGTTCGATTGGTTGGAGAGACGGCAAAAAAAGCTCCATTGCGCCTTTTTTATCCATCTCTTCGCGGATGATGTTCTCGACTTTTTTCAGGACCCGCAGGCCTAATGGGAGATATGTATAAGTGCCTGAGGCAAGCTTTCTTATAAGGCCTGCTCTTATCATGAGGCGGTGGCTTACTGCCTCTGCATCAGCAGGGACTTCTTTTAAAGTTGGGATGAAATATTTTGTCCAGCGCATGTTATCGTATCTCGCTTAAAAGTTTCTTAACTATATCTTTTTCTTTGACTCGCTCTGTAATTTTTCCTTTTTTAAAAATCACTCCTGACTTTTTGCCGCAGGCAATGCCAATGTCTGCTTCTTTTGCCTCTCCGGGTCCATTGACCTCACAGCCCATTATAGCGATCTTAATAGACTTTGTCTGTGTAATGCGCTTTTCTAAATCACTTACTATTCTTTGCAGATCCACCTGGCAGCGGCCACAG
>CAYULJ010000048.1:0-11902 GCA_964445715.1 uncultured Planctomycetia bacterium | reverse complement strand
TTTCCCTTGGCCCATTTACCAATATTTGCTATGCCTTCAAAAGGCACATGCTGCAAATAATGTATTCTCATTGCACTCATCCTATGGCCTTATTGCCTATTTCCCCTGTTCGTATCCTGATACACTCAGGTAGATCGATGACAAAGATCTTTCCGTCACCTATCCTTCCGCTCCTTGCGCCTTTTATGACAGCATCGATCGTGGGTTTGACAAAGTTTTCATTCACTGCTATCTCGAGCCGCACTTTCTTTAAAAGATTCACCTCGCTGATAACGCCTCTATATGTCTCGGTAAATCCTTTTTGCTGGCCGCAGCCCAGAGCATTGGAAACAGTCATCTTGTAAACCTCAGCGTCGTACAATGCCTTTTTAACATCAGGTAATTTATGCGGCTGTATCAATGCGATTACAAGTTTCATAATACACCTCCTACTGTGTTGTAAATATCTGGAATCCTGAATACGACTCCATCCCATGTTCTCCTATATCCAGTCCTTTTAGTTCCTCTTCCCTGGAAACCCTTAGGCCTATGGATCTGTCTATTAATTTAAAAACGCTGCCCATTGTAATCAATATAAACACTGCGGCTGCTGCGATGCCTAATGCCTGAATACCCAGCTGTGTCAATCCGCCTCCATAGAACAATCCATTATTAGCCAAACCCAAGCTAGCTTTGCCAAATAATCCTATTGCTAATGTGCCCCATATCCCGTTTAATCCATGTACAGGCACAGCTCCGACAGGATCATCGATCTTGAGCTTATCCAATACCACAACGCCTAGCACAACAATAACGCCTGCAACAGCACCTATAACAATAGCTGCCCATGGATCTACAAATGCGCACGGCGCGGTTATTGCGACAAGTCCTGCCAGGGCACCATTCATTGCCATTGATAGATCTGGCTTTCCAAACATCTTCCATACAGTTATCATGGCAAAGATGCCTCCCAGGGCTGCTGCTAGATTAGTGTTTATGGCAACTCTTGCTATAAGATCTCCGTTCCCAACACTTAAGGTCGACCCAGGATTAAAACCAAACCATCCAAACCAGAGAATAAAAACACCCAGCGATGCCAATGGAATAGAGTGTCCTGCAATTACATTCGCAGATCCATCAGGATTATATTTTCCTGTCCTTGGGCCTAAAATAATCGTGCCTATAAGAGCTGCTGTGCCTCCCACAAGATGCACTACAGTCGAGCCGGCAAAATCTGCAAAGCCTAGATTCGCAAGCCATCCCCCTCCCCATATCCAATGACCTATGATCGGATAGATCAGGGCTGAGATGATAAACGAATATATAAGGTACGCGTGGAACTTCATCCTCTCTGCCATTCCACCTGCCACAATAGTCGCTGCAGCACCACAAAAAGCTGCCTGAAACAGCCAGAATGCGTATAAAGGTATGCCTGCGCCTGATTCAGCGCCTGAAAGAAACCAGCCTTTTAGTCCCATGAAGCCATTGCCTGGTCCAAACATTATTGCATACCCGAACGCAAAAAACCCAACCGATGCCATACAGAAATCAAGAAAGTTTTTCGTCAAGATATTGCATGTGTTTTTCGCCCGGATAAATCCCGCTTCGACCATGCCGAACCCTGCCTGCATAAAAAACACCAAAAACGCTGCCAAAAGTACCCACATCGTATCAAGCCCCGTTTTCAAATCTAACAATTCCATAACCCCTCCTTCCCTAACTTTGACATCCCGCGTCATTAAAATGCTAACTTTACATTTCAACAACGTTAAAGTGTAAAGTTAGCGGTTAAAATGTGTAAGCTAGACTAAAACCGTAATAAAATCTGTCGCGCTGGTTGCCATCAGCTGAATCATCAAGGTCTCCAAATGGCATGGCATAGTTAACGCTAGGTGCTAATGTCAGGCCTTTAGCTAAAGGTATAGTAAGGCCTGCTCTCACGAGACCATCGCCTCCCTCTCCTGCAATGAATAGTTTTTCGTTGTAACCGACGCTGCCGCTCAGATCAAGTGATATATCCAGATCATCTATCAAGGTAAGGCTGTGTGAAATACCTAAATTCACATAATGTCCATCGCCTCCGCCTTGTGCTTCATCGCCGTGGTCATAATAATAGGTAACGGTCGGAGACAATAATACATCATTCAATGCCAGCCCAGCGTAAAATTCCCTGCTAAATGTATCTGTGCCAGGAAATTCGTAATAGGTATGACCTGCGGAAACGCTTGCAAAATCAAAATCATAGGTGTAGTCAATAGCATAATCTATCTCATCACTGTCTAGAGCATCATTGTTGTCAAAATCCCAACTTGACCAGAAACTAAACGTAAATCCATGTGCAGACAGGTTAAAACCTGGTTGAAGCACAGGATCAGTATCTAACGCAAACCCTCTCCAGAGGTATTGCGAGTAAACATCTAGAGTGCCTGAGGCCTCAATACCAAGATTTGGCAAGAGGCCTTCTATCTCTGCTTCTTCTGCAGAGACATTAACGACCAAACTAAAAAATAAAAAACCAACTATCAATAAATATTTCATTTTTCCCCTCCTTCTCTCTTAAAATAAAAAAGACGTCCTCTTAGCATGCCTTGCTAATTATAGGACGCCTTTATCCTGTATCTCTAACTTTGAAAATAAAAAAAGACGTTCATTTCTGAACGCCTCATCGTGTTCTATCTGGACACATACGCTGTGTCCTATGTTAATATAAGTTTACTACATCAACTTAAACCTGTCAAGCTTAAGTTTACACTTCAACAATGTTAAAGTGTAAACTTAACGGAGGCCGAATGCCAAGCCTTTCTTTGAGCGTATACAGTCAAAGCCTTCACCGAGCCTGCAGTCAACGCAGCTATCGACTATATCCTGCGACATGGAAAGCTGTGCCTCGCATAAGCCACAGAGTTTTTCTTCGCCCTTCTTCATGGGGCCCGGGCACGGGCTGATAGTCATCGGACAGAGATCTATACAAGCATTACAGCGCTTGCAAAACTCCGGACGCTTATCAAAAGGCAATCTAACATTGCGTTCCTGGCCACGACCTACAAAGCCTAGAGAGCGTGATCTCCACATCTCAGTACAAGCCCTCACGCAACGACCACACAAAACACAATCTTTATGTTCAAAAGGATAGCGGACTTTTTTTACGCCACACCTCACTGCTATATCCTGAATCGCTCTTGAATTCGGCGCTTCAGCCACCAACATCTCTGCAATATTCTTTCTTATCTTAAGAATTTTCTCTGAATGCGCATGGATCTCCATGCCATCTTCTGCTTCGAGAGTACAGGACGCGGTAATCTTTGAACGCCCATTCTTAACAACCTCTACCACACAAATACGACATGCGCCTATTGGCGTGATACCTCTCATATGACATAGATGCGGAATGCAAATCCCATAGTCAAGCGCAGCATCTAAAACAGATGTACCACGCGGCGCCCTGATTCTTGCTCCGTCTATTGTAAGGGTTGCATAATTATCCATCTTTTATTCCTTTATGAGACTAGTATTGCTTCGAACTTGCAAGCTTCTTTGCATATGCCGCACTTGTGGCACTTTGTATCTTCTATCCTGGGCGGAGTTTTCTTTTGTCCATTAAGCATAGCGCCATGCGGACATGCCTTTAAGCAAAGTCCACAGGCCTTGCATTTATCCGTATCAATTGAATAATATATCAGTTCCCTGCACACACCTGCAGAACACTTTTTATCCTTTATATGAGCCTCGTATTCATCTTTAAAATACTTTATTGCAGTCAAAACAGGATTCGGAGCAGTCTTTCCAAGCGCACACAACGACGCAACTGAAACTGTTTCTGAAATATCATTTAAAAGCTCAAGCTTTTCTTCGCTGCCTGTGCCTTCGCTAATGTCATTTATTACTTCTAGCATTCTTTTTAAGCCAACCCTACAAGGAACACACTTACCGCAAGACTCATCTATCAAAAACTTAAGAAAATATTTCGCTACATCCACCATGCAGGTTGACTCATCCATTACCACCATGCCACCTGAACCGACCATTGCACCGTGTTCAGCTAATGCTTCGAAATCCACTGGTAGATCAAAGAGTCGTTCTGGAAGACATCCGCCTGAAGGCCCGCCTATCTGCACTGCCTTTATAAGCTTCCCATTCGCCGGACCTCCTCCTATATCATATACGATCTGGCGCATGGTGCTTCCCATTGGTACCTCTATAAGGCCTGTGTTCTTCACTTGTCCTGTCAGAGCAAAAATCTTTGTGCCTTTACTATGCTCAGTACCTTTTGAAGCAAAATGCGATGCTCCCTTATTGATAATAGAAGGTACATTGGCTAGGGTCTCGACATTGTTAAGATTAGTTGGCAGCTCTGCAAACCCTTTCTCAGTAGTATGTATATCCTTAGGCCTTGGCTCTCCAACCATGCCTTCCAAAGACGCCATTAATGCGCTTGATTCGCCGCACACAAAAGCGCCACCGCCTCTTGCTATCTTTACGTCAAACGAAAAATATGTCCCTAATATATTTTTGCCCAAAAGCCCTGTATCTTCAGCCTGTTTTACTGCTATCTTTGAGTGTTTAACCGCAAGAGGGTATTCATTTCTTACATATATAGCGCCGTACTCTGCACCAATAGCAAAGGCTGCAATAAGCATACCCTCTATTACTGCATGAGGATTGCCTTCAAGAACACTACGATCCATGTAGGCTCCTGGGTCGCCTTCGTCTGCATTACATATGACATATTTTGGATTCCCATCAGCCTTACGACACGATTCCCATTTTCTTGCAGCTGGAAATCCGCCTCCGCCACGACCCCTGAGCCCGGATTTCTTAACCTCATCAATGACTTGCTCTGGCTTCATTGACGTCAATACCTTGATAATAGCAGAATATCCGCCATTGGCTATGTAATCATTGATGTCGCAGGGATTGACAAGCTTATTCTGACTAAGAACAGTTCTGTCTTGGGCCTTATAAAAAGGTATGTCTTGCTCGCGACTAATCTTTTTTTCTGTGGCAGGATCTATATAAAGTAATCTTTCTATAGTTTTGTCTTTCTTTAGAGATTCTGAGATTATTTCAGGTATATCTTCTGGTTTTATATGACAATAGAAAACATTTCCCGGCTCTATCACCATTAGAGGACCTTGTTCACAAAAACCATGACAGCCAGTAGCCCTTATCTTTATATCTTTGTCCAGCTTTTCTTCCTTCAGCTCTTTATTAAGAGCTTCCAATACAGACAAGCACCCTGACGCGCAACACCCCGTACCTGCGCAAAGCGTAACGAGCTTTTTATAGCTCTGGGTTTTTGTCCTGGTTTCTTCTGCTATCTTGTTGAAATTTTCAAGCGTAAGAGTTGTCATTTGTTTTTCGATTTCTTCTTAGCCTTGTCACGTGTATCCTGTATCAGCTTTCGCAACTTTCCAGGAGTCATGTGCTTATGATACTCCCCGTCTAGTATTACAACAGGGCTTAGCGCACACGCGCCCAGGCAATTCACTGTCTCAACGGTAAACTCACCATCCTCTGTGGTCTCACCTGGATTTATATTGAGCTGGCCCAATACCTCATCTAGGAATCTTGGTGCGCCCTTTACATGGCAGGCTGTGCCCATGCATACAGTAAGCACATGCTTGCCTCGCGGCTTAAGCGTGAATGCCTTGTAAAAATTCGCTACCCTGAATACCTCTATAATAGGGGCGTCTAGTCTTTCTGAGACTTGCCTTAGGACATCTTCTGGAAGGTAATTATAGGCCTGCTGGACATCCTGCAGAACCTCTATTAACTCTGAACGGGAATTTCTGTTTTTTAGAATGGTTTCGACTTTCTTAGTCATCGGGAGTTGCACAATCTTTGTGCACTTTTATGTATATTATCTATAAGGCAGGTCTGTCAGTCAAGTAATCTTCCTAACTTTTGCTTCGATTCCATCGCGGGTCTTGCGGAAGAATGCTATATCTTTACCCTTAGGATCCGAAATATTCCATTCGATATGATTTTTAGCAGGAATAAGGGGGCAGGCGTCTTTACAACCCATGCCTACTACGTAATCGAATTCTTTGGTGAGAAGTTCATTAAAACCCTTGGATTTTGCGCCTGAAATATCTATGCCCTTCTCCGCCATTACCTTTATAGCCAGATTATTGACTTTGCCTGAGGGTTTTGAGCCAGCGCTGTACGCAGCTAGTTTATCTTTGCCGTAAAAATTAGCAAAGCCTTCAGCCATCTGGCTTCTACAAGAATTCTCTATACAGATAAATAATATCTTTTTCATCAACCACCTTCTCCTTAAGTTTACACTTTAACATTGTTAAAGTGTAAACTTAAACTAGTCTCTAGTCTATGGATTTTAAGATCAGAGAATAGCCCAGGCTGCCTGGGTTTTTTATCTTCAGAGGTATGCGTTTTTCGTCAGCCGAAAGCCAAAATTTGAATTTTGGCGGGTCGCTCGTAAAAACGTATGCACGATGTTCGCCTAATTTTGTCTTTACGGTCTCTATGCCGCTAAAGGCGACTTCGAAATCAAAGGTAGGTAGATTTATCTTTATTTTTTCTCTCTCCTCAAAGTTCTTTTTCGCTCGATAATAATAAACAAGAAGCAGTGCGTTGTGAATAGGTGAATCTTTTTCTATGGAAAATTCCTTCTTGCGTAATTTGCTCTTTGAAGAGACGTCTACCCTGAAATTCTCCTGGTCGTACACTTCTTTTATCTTGTCGTCGAACCCTATTTTCTTCTTTATGGTCCTGTGTACCTCTATAGGAAGAAAGGTATCCGGATCAGCATAGATATCTTCATTGTCTTTTAGCGAGGGGATCTTGGTATTAAAAGTCACATAATACACTTTTTTATCGTCGAGAAATCTCTCGCCTTGGAATATAAGAGTGGATTTGCCGATCTTCGCACCTTTGTATCGCACTTCATATGTGAATTGCTCGCCGCTTTCAAAAGGAAGGACTGGAGCATCTTGCTCCTCAGGAGAGATCTCGACAGAATGAGTGCTCGGCACAGCCTCCATAAAGACATAACCTGCCAGACAGCACCAGATTATAAAAAGAAAGATGCCTCGTTTAGTCATAAATTAATTCTTCGGGAACCCTTCACCCTTACCCTCTCCCCAATGGGGAGAGGGTAAGGGTGAAGGGCGTAAATTACAATATCGGGAGGTATTTATCGATTTCGTACTTAGAGACCTGAGCCTTGTATTCGTCCCACTCCATGTATTTATTGCGAATAAAATATTCGAATACTGTATCGCCCAGAGCTTCTTTCACAAGCTTTGATTTTTCTGTAAGCTTTATCGCTTCGTATAGATCTTCCGGTAAAGACCTTATGCCTGTCTCTACGCGTTCCCTTTCCGTCATCCTATATATATTATCTTCTGCCGGCTTGGGAAGCTTGTATTTATTTTTGATGCCATCAAGTCCGGCTGCAAGCATAACAGAAAGGGCAAGATACGGATTCGCCGCAGGATCAGGAGAGCGAAACTCCACCCTGGTCGCATTTTCTTTTCCGGGCTTATACATAGGCACCCTTACAAGTGCAGAGCGGTTCATCTGTGCCCAGCATATATAGACAGGCGCCTCATAGCCGGGGATGAGTCTTTTGTAAGAATTGACCCACTGGTTCGTCACTGCTGTTATCTCGTCGACGTGTTTCAATATGCCTGCGATAAAATATTTGGCTGTATCTGAAAGATGGGACCTGTCGGTCTTGCTGAAGAATGCGTTCTTTGAACCTTTGAAAAGAGACTGATGAACGTGCATGCCGCTGCCGTTTATTCCATAGATAGGCTTTGGCATAAATGTCGCGTATTTGCCGTGCTGCCTGGCAATCTCTTTTACTACCATGCGATAGGTCATGACATTGTCTGCCATGCTAAGCGCATCGCAATACCTGAGATCTATTTCATGCTGCGATGTAGCTACTTCGTGATGAGAATACTCTACCTTTACACCCATTTTCTCGAGCATAACAACTGTTTCGCGCCGCAAATCCTGGGCAACGTCAAGAGGCGTCAAATCGAAATAGCCGCCCCTGTCTAAGATTATAGTATTCTTGGGATTTTCAAAATAAAAATATTCGAGCTCAGGGCCGATATAATAAGTAAAACCCAGATCCTTTGCCTTTTTTAGATTTTTCTTAAGGACATATCGCGGGTCTCCCTCAAAAGGTTTGCCATTGGGCTTTATGATATCGCAGAACATCCTTGCAGAAAGTCCGTCTTTCTTTGACCTCCACGGAATCAATTGAAAAGTCTTGGGGTCAGGCATTGCCACCATATCACTCTCTTCTATACGGGCAAAGCCTTCGATAGAAGAGCCATCAAAACCCATGCCTTCTTCAAGCGCCTTCTCAAGTTCGCGGCGCGTAATAGAGATGCCTTTTTGAAAACCAAGGACATCAGCAAACCAAAGCTTTATGAATTTGATATTGTGCTTTGCTACCAGCTTTAAAACATCTTTTTTTGTCTTTGTCACCATAAAAACTCCTTGCTGGATTCCCGCTTTCGCGGGAATGACATCTTAAGTTTACACTTTAACATTGTTGAAGTGTAAACTTAAGCCTCTGCGGTTACTGTGGTCTTTATGCCTCCGCGGACATTGAATTCGCCTTTTATCTGTGCCCATCTGGGCTTACACGTCCTTACAAAGTCATTTAGTATTTTATTTATGACATGCTCGTGAAAAATACCTATATCTCTATAAAAAAGCAGGTAGAGCTTAAAAGACTTTAGCTCAACGCACAATTTATCCGGCTTATACTGAACAGTAACATTAGCAAAGTCAGGAAGCCCTGTCTTTGGACACACGCATGTAAATTCAGGGTTCTCAAGAGTTATAACATAATCCCTGTCGCTATACTGATTGCGCCATGTCTCTATCTTTGGCGTCTTAAGTCCGCGGATACCCTTTTGCAACCCTTCGTATGATAATTTCTTCTTCGCCATGTTTCTATTATTTGCGCATGTCGTGCATCATGACAATGGCTTCCGCGACCTCTTTCATTGGTTTGCGGCGGTCCATGCTGAACTTCTGAATGCGCCTAAATGCCTCTTCTTCGTTCAATCCCTCTTCTCTCATGAGAATGCCTTTCGC
The DNA here is from genome assembly GCA_964445715.1 of uncultured Planctomycetia bacterium. Lineage (GTDB taxonomy): Bacteria > Omnitrophota > Gorgyraeia > Gorgyraeales > Gorgyraeaceae > CAYPYS01. Next base: position 2,839 of record CAYULJ010000048.1, on the reverse strand, counting down.
GCGCTCCACGACCTTGCGCGTCTCAAGCTCCTCCTGTATGACCTTTGTTCTTACCATAAGCTCTGTATTTTCTATGGCGATCGCTGCCTGATTCGCAACGCTCGTAAGCACGTTTATCTCTGTCTTTGAAAACTTGTGCGGCTTTGACGTATAGCAATTTAAAACACCTATGACTCTTTTTTTCACTGCCAATGGTACGCACAATAAAGATACAAGACTTTCTTTCTTTGCGATGTCTTTATACTTATAGCTTGATTCCTTTAATACATCAGCGACGACTATCGGTTTATTCTCTCTGACTACTTTCCAGGCAATGCCTTCTCCTTTTTTCAAGGGCTGTTTCTTGATATATTCCTCGCTTATACTCTGCGTCGCCCTTATTGTAAGAAATTCTTGCTTCTCATCCAAAAGCATCAACGTGCATATCCTGGAATTCATCACCTCTGCTGTGACAGTCACTATGAGCTTCAGGATATCTTCTAGATAAAGATCACTGGAGATAGCCCTGGAGATCTTTGAAAGCGCACCTATTGTATCCGTGGTTCTTGTCAGCTTCTTTTTTGGCATATTAACTAGCGACTATTGCTATACCTGCGTCATTTGCCAGTCTAATCGTCTCTTCCTTGTCTATGATAAGCGTTTTTTTTGCTTCTATGGCTATACATGCTGCCTTTAATTCTTTCAATAACCTTATCGTATCAGGCCCTATTATAGGTACATCGAATCTCATATCCTGATTTGGCTTACTTACTTTCACGACTACAATGCCGTCCTTGCCATACTTTGCGCCCCTCTTGATAGCCTCGTCTGTTCCTTCAATAGATTCCACTGCTAACACTGCCTTGTCCTTTACAACAACGGTCTGGCCTATATCCAGCCCAGCTATTGACTTCGCAATGCCTCTTCCGAATTCAATGTCATCCGATATCTTTTTGTCCAAAGTCTTTTTTGTCAAAACCCCTTTTTCAGGAAGGTAGTTCTGCAAAAACGTGGTCGAATCTAAGAGCTTCACACCGCCCTGCTCCAATCTCCTGGCAATCGCGCCTATAAGAGAGTCTGTCTTTTTGTCTTTTACGCTATCGAGAAGCTTCTGCATGTCAGGATCTATTTTAATATTTTTGTCAAAGATGGCCTTGTGCTTGACCTGACCAGCCATTACAATCGAAGATAATTTCTCTCGGAGAAGCACCTGGGATAATTTCTCTAATTCGCCGACGCCGAGCCAATAAATCTTTGCTACGTATTTCTCGAGATCTTTCGAGGCCTCTTCTTTTATTGCTATGACTACAACCTCTATGCCCTGTTTCTTTGCTTCTTTCGCAAATATAATAGGGAATTTACCATTGCCTGCGATCAGGCCGATCTTATTCACCATTTTGGGATTTCTCTGTGCCTCTACAAACGCCTCGCTTTGAACTCGTCACAAAATCCAACAAATAATCTATCTCTTCAAATTTCACGGTTTCTTCTCGCGCTTTTTCTGCGGCATGCTTGAAAGACAGCCCTGAATTAAATAAAACCTTAAAGGCCTTTTTCAGCGCAGACTGCGCATCTTTAGAAATATCCGAGCGCTTCAAACCTATAATATTTAATCCGTATACTTTTGCAGGGTGGCCGTCGCAAGTAGAAAAAGGTGGAATATCCTGCACGACCTTGGAACACCCGCCTATAATAGAAAGCTTCCCTACGCGCGCGAATTGGTGGATCGCAACCAGGCCGCCTATCACGACTCTATCTTCCAGAGTCACGTATCCTGCGAGCGTACCGACATTAGCAATGACACAGTCATTGCCGATTTTACAATCATGCGCCACGTGCGAATATGCCATCAAAAGATTTCTGTCTCCGATAGAGGTAGTACTGCCTTCGTTGGTACCTGGATTAAGAGTCACATACTCTCTTATGGTATTGCCATCGCCTATTTTCAAAAAACTCTTTTCACCTTTGTATTTCAGATCTTGAGGAATACTCCCAATGCAAGCGCCTGTAAAAACCTTACAATTTTTCCCAAGGCTAGTATATCCCTCTATCACTACATGCGCACCTATCCTGGTGAACGCACCCACCTCTACATTGGGTCCTATAATAGCATAAGGGCCGACTTCTACATCGTCGGCCAACAGCGCCTTTTTATCTACAACTGCTGTAGGATGTATCTTCATCTTAATTCTTAAGTTTACACTTTAACATTGTTAAAGTGTAAACTTAAGCGTCGACGAGGGCAAACATCAGGTCTGCCTCGCTTACCACCTGGCCATCGACAAGCGCCCGCGTATGCACCTGTCCTATTTTTGATTTTAGTTTGACTACGTTTACTTCCAGCCTTAATTGATCACCGGGCAAAACCGTCTTTCTGAATTTTGCCTTGTCAAGGCTCATGAAATAGGCCATTTTACCAACATTTTCCTTCTTGCTGAGCATCAATACGCCTGCCACCTGTGCCATTGCCTCTATGATTAAAACGCCTGGCATGACAGGCCTACCAGGGAAATGGCCTGTAAAAAACTCTTCGTTCATCGTAACGCTCTTTATGCCAACAGCTCTCTTCTCAGGCTCTATCTCTATTATTTTATCGACGAGCAAAAATGGATAACGGTGCGGGAGGATCTTCTGTATATCGCTCGCATCCAAGATATTGCTGCCTGTCTCTACATAGACTCCTTTTATGCCGCCAACCTGCATCTTTTCCCTCTGCATATCTATCTTGTCAACGAGTTTAATGTTCAAAGGATGCCCACTGCGCATTGCGATTATATGTCCTCTTATGCTATAACCTAAAAGATAAAGGTCTCCCAGCAAATCCAATATTTTATGCCTCGCAAATTCATCGTCAAACCTC
>CAYULJ010000047.1:4262-11997 GCA_964445715.1 uncultured Planctomycetia bacterium | reverse complement strand
ATTAGCTTTAGTCTATTACCTAAAACAAGTTAGGGCAATTTTGTTATTTTTAGTATTATACTATAAACAGCTGCTCTAATCAAGCAAAAAATCACCTTAACTTTACCGGTTCGAGGTTAAACCTCACACTGAGGTTTAACCTCGAACCGGTAAAGTTAGTTTGCGGCTTCAAGAGCCTCTTTTAACTTTCTCAATGAATCTATGTCGCCGAGAGTTGGAATATAATATTCAGCCAGTTCACATGGATCGCGAGCTGTCCCAAAAATAGTTACTAGATCTTTTTTAGTCTTGCCAAGTATACCTACTCTAATTGCTTTACCAGGTAAAATAGAAAAATTGCTCCCATCATCATCGATTAATAAAATCTTGGAATCAAGTCTGTTTATGTAGCCAGTCTTGCCTTCGCTGATATAGACGATTTTGTCAGGGTAAAGCTCTGCGCTTCTACTTGAAGCTGTTCGCCATATACTTTTTCTTGCAAAAATAACGGAGTTAATATAATCAAGGCTACCTTCGTTCTCAAGAATTGCGCATACCTTTCTTGGATCTGCACCTGAAGTTAAAATATAGACATCAAGACCGTATTCCTCCTTAAAAAACTTGAGCACCCCTGTTCTTTCTTCTCCCTCGAGGTTACTTAATGTCCCTCCCCAGTCAATGTAACAAGTCTCTACCGGGCCTACTGCTACAGGCTCGACAGCAATAAGCCCTCTGCCTTCCTTTATAAGTTTTTCCACCGCAGGGCGTATCTCTGTATAGTCAGCTGGCAATACAATAAGACCATCCTGAACTGGCTGAACAGTGTTAGCATCTAGCTCGGCATTGCGCAGTGAGACTTCTAGTTTACCGGTTTCTATATAATCTAAAAATTGCTCTCCAAATTCACCATGTCCCGCGCCAACTTCTACAACAACTAACCCTCCCTCCTCCACTCTTTTAAAAATACCACTCTCTTCGTTACTTGCTATAACCATCTTAAGATCCTCCATTCCCCTGAGTCTATCAAGCCATATCGAACCAGGAAAATTGTCGGGGACCTCTGCAATGCTTACATTATTAAAGCCTTTTACTCGCAATGTCTCAACTAATCTATCCATTTCATCAGAAGAAAAATATGTTATTAAAATGAATATTCCGTCATCCTTTAAAATTGCCTTAACACCATCTAATATAGATTGAGTGGCAAATAAAGATTCGACCTTATCTTTAAGGTCTTCGTATTCGGATGAAATTTCAACGGGTTCGGTTTCAAACAACATAGCCCCTATTGGAAGCACAGTAACAACTATATCTGTTTTTCCGCTAACCTCTCTTGCTAACATATCATCTTCTTTGTCTATTTCTCCTATATCTCCTATAAATACCCTACCGACGTTATCAGATAATCGTGTCACCGCAGACTCTAAAGAATCCTTAAGTCCTTCATGCTTATCAGTTAAAACATATACTTTAACATCACTTGGCAGCGTAAAACTAGTAGCACTATACATATGTTCAACAGTTGATAGCTTATTATTTATCTCGAGGTATTCCTGCATATATTTGCTACTCCCGCCTGCAACTGATAAAATAAGAATACCCTGAGCTAAAGAAGTCATCCTTGTTGAAAACCTGCCACTCGAATCTACTGATTCATAATAACCAAAAGGGCCTCTTAGATGAGGAAATTTTTCATCAAGCATCCTAAATAATTCCAATGAAACATCTGGCTCAACCAAAAACGCAAGTCCTGTTGCATGGGGCGTACCAACGCCTGCAACAGCATCTCCTTCAGCAAGATGCAATACCCCATATTCACGATATTTACCATCAGGGCCGTAAGCAGAAGATAATAGCGCTCCATTAAGACCATTAGCTATTGAAAAATCTCTCTGCGCTATAAGGAAATGCTTATGAGCTACAGCATAATCCTCTGGAGATAATTTCGACTCATCGAAAAAGAGCAAAGGAAGCCATGCCTGAAATGCAGCAGCATTCCACGGCTTGGGCATACTAACTGTTGTGCCATCTGGAAGCGGATGAAAACCATATGACGCCTCAAGCCCAAACCATGCATCCTGAGGCACCTTGCCGCTTAAGATAGCCATCATAACAGCAAGCCTTCCTTCATTGTACTTCTTGTCAACCCTATATTTAAGATCTTCTTTCGTATCTCCAGTTACATCAGTATAATAACCGCCTATAAGCATTTTTTTGCCTGGATCATACAAAACATCCCAATCCATCCCATTGACTATATCATTGGCTATGCTTTCTAATTTTTGTTGCTCAGGACTCCCATTGCGAAATGCCCCGACCATTACTGCCAGCGATGCAGCAAGATTTCCATTATCAACCGTCGATACAAGCCTGCTATATAGATCAGAAACACTAACCTCTTCTGCAATATCATAATAGTAGAAGAAACCATTTGATTTCTTAACTGATCCCAGAGTGTGCATCAATAAAGTAAGTCTCCTCATTGCCTCATCAGTAGTTATTAAATCAGACACGGCCAAATCGCCTTTAGCGATTTTTACAAGAACATTTATATAAAGACCTATGTCTGTCGGAGAAATCCACCTTGTCATTCTCCTTTTTACATCGCCTTCTTCTATATCAATATAGTTATAAGGCAATCCTGTGGTTGAGTCATAGCTATAGACAAAATACTTTACATTTTCTTGTAATATTCTTTTTCTCAGCGTTGTATAATCAGCGGGTAATACGATAAGATCGTCCTGCGTTGACTGAATCTGCCTCGAATCCGGCCTGATTCCAGCTATAATACGATGATTTTCACGAGGGCTATCAGCAGAGATCTGCTCCGATCGAGGCCATTCCTCAGGTAGAGATATGATCTCCGCATTAATGAACAGTCCTCGCTGCATATGAAATTTGGTCTGCTCTGCAAAATCAACTGAGTCAGCAACAACATAAATCATCCCACCTGGTTTAACTGCCCATGCTGCAAAACCAAATAAAGACGTTAGATCTGCTGCATTATCTCTATCTGGATAAACAACTGTCACGACATCATAATATTGGGATTCTACTAATTCTTTCCAGTTTCTATCCAGGGTACTGCCTTTCCGCAGTTCAATCTCAATCTCGCCTTCCTGTAATACACGATCCTCTTCAAGACCCTGTTCAATACCGACTAATTTTTCTGCATCAGGATTCATGCGCGCCACAGCAACAGGAAAAGCTCCAGTAAATGTCCCAATATCCAGCAGTCTTAATCCTGGCTGACGCAGATTAGCCATAATATCCAGAGTCATACTTGGCTCACCGTCACCATCAGAAGCAAACCACACAAATCCGTCTCCGTCTTTAATCAGCTCTCCACCGTCCTTCATGCTTTGTAAGGCTGTCATAGCGTCATATCTTCCGATGCCTAATGCTTCTACTGCGTCAATAGTCACTCGTCGTCCTGTAATTCTTTCTCTAGCCAGATTAACAATGGATTCGATTGTCCTATATTCCCATTGCCTCAGAAGGCTTTTATATCGCGCTCCAAGTCCATCTTCAAAAAGCGCAACCCCTGTTAAAGCCTCGAGCTGAAATCCCAAGCCCTGCGCATTCTGCAATAAGCCGTGGATTTCTGAACCATCTGCTAAGTCCCTATAAGCGAGCGACGGCTGACTAAGTAATTCTTCCAATCTCTTGAACATATGACTAATCCTTGTTTTTAATTGACTGATCTCATTTGTCGACCCTACGGCGTTGGGCACCATCTGTCCACTGTCATCTCCCTGAACAGAATGAGTTTTAGCAACAACATATGGTTTATTTACGCCGATTGTGCTCGCAAGCGTTTTTATCTCGCCCATACCCGGGTTAAATTCGTATCCCAGTACTTCACAGACGTCTCTTAAAGTGTCTTCGACTTTAAATCTGTCCGTCCCTACAATCCCTTCTGTAGGCAACCAAACAGTACCCCCGTCGCTAAGAAGTTCCAACGCCCTGTGTATAATAAAATGCCTATCACCTATTACGTCTATAAATAAATCAAATGCTATCACGACATCATACTCTTTAGGCGCACCAGCAGCTTCAAGCACTGCATGGTCCACGCTGTCTGCATTAATTGCTGACAAGAGAATCGGTTCTATTGCTGTGCCCTTTGCCTTTGCCTTTTGTATTTCTCTGAGGCCTGTTTCTTCGTCAAGCTCAACAAGGACAACCTGAATCCCACGGTTGGCAAGTTCTGCTACAAGACCAGAGGCTGTCGTGCCAAACATTAGCAGCTTCTGCCCACGCTTCAGATTCATCTTGTTTGCTATATCTCTGGTATCGTCTCTATGAGGAAGAAGCCATCTCCTTATCCTATCACTTGCTGTCAACACCACATCTTTCTCCTCTGCATAGATCTCTTCTATGCTATAACGCTCATATTTTTGAATATGTTGCGCGAGAGCTGTTAATCTCTTTTCATCTGGCGGATGGTCTCTATAGCGAGGGTCTTCTTGTAAAGCAATAGCTGGAAAGCTTAAAATCCACTCTCCAAAATGTGTATGCATTAATTGTTCTGCTAATAAATCCTTTTCGTCACTAAAACTAATTACTTTTTCATATGCAGTTTTTACTGCAGCAGGATCAAATTTAGCATGAGCTGTTAAGAAAGCTTCTGATTCATCTGCTAGTTTTTCCTCAGCTTGTGCAACGCGAGCCTCTATTTCTCTTGCCTCTGGAAATGCATCAGAAAACTGCAAGGGCCTTCTTAATATAGGCATCGCAGTATGCCTCTCAGGATGCATAGTCATTTCTCTTTCTATATTTTTAAGTTCCTGTTTTCTTAATTGGATATGAGTGAATTCATGAGCCAAAATAGAAGCTAGTTCATCATCATTAAGCGTCTCTGCAAAATCCAAGAAAAAGCCGGCGACATCACCTCTAGCATAAGCCAAACGTACCCTTTTCTCATCAACCTGAAAAAACACATCCTCAATTGCTTCTAGTTCAATTCCAGTCCTTTTTTTGATTATTTCTTTGTACTCTGAAAAATTACTCTTTGCCGCCTCATAAATCTTTGCTCCAATCCTATTCACCCTCCCCATCTGAAGCAGCAATCTAACATCCAGGTCATCATAAATATGATCTATAGAGTGAGCAGCATCGTGCCACTCACGAGCTAATTTTTGTGCTAGGCCTGTTCCTTCTTTATTAGAATTTTCTCTTATCCATGTGCGCATTTCTTCATGACTGAGTCTCAATTCTCGTCTTTTTTCCTCCCATTTTCCTATTTCATCTGACTCGTGTTTTTTAATATCCTCTCTTCTTTCTTCTTCAAAAATAGCGTCAATATATATTACTGGCTCATCATAATAATGACCCAGGCCGATATGTCCCAATAAGCCTGCACCTAAGATGAGTCCTTCTATAGGAATAACTAACTGTCCATCTGGATCTCTGTATCTGGCTTTCAGCGCCTCCCTGTCTTCTAGAGGCAAATCTCTGTAATTTTTGAAATCCTGAGGCAAGCCATTTTCTATGACTTCGTGGATATCTCCGTGCTTTGGTTTTCTAAACTTCCCTGCGGTTAAAGCCACATCTTCTTCGTGTTGGCTAGCGGGCAAAATATTTCTATCAAGAATGTCGGGCGGGATTATATCGATACCTAGGTCTAGAAATTGCTGCGCGCGCCGTAAGAGAAACTGCAATCGCTCTGCTGTTGTATGAGGCGACATCAGATGAGGTAAATATCTCCCTTCCATCATGACCTCTAGCATCCTAGTTTCACGCGGAGGAAGTTCCTGAGAAAAAGATGGGTCTTGTAGTTGTTCCTCTTCAGTGGAAGAACGCCAAGACAACATTAATTGCAATAAATCAACAGGCTTTCCTTCCGGAGCATAGAAAGTGTTTCTCCAAAGCATCGGTTCGTATCTCGCCGCTATCAATCCCTTGACGACATAAGTCAATGTTTCCGCTGTTATAAATTGCTGAGGTAGTCCTAAAAAAATCGGAGCTGATAGTAACGGGATAAACTTTTCTGGAGGCGCTTCACGAACCCATTGCCTTAAACGCGGTATACCAGAATAAACCCCTCCCAGAAGGTCATCTTCAGGCCCGAGCAGATACGGCAATCGCAAGAACACATGAGGAAATGACATGACTCTGTCAACTCCTTTTATCGCTCTTTCCCGAATATCCAGCTCGCGAATATAAGGATCTGTCGATTCTTCGGATACCGTTAAATTTATTCCACGCTCATCTGCTTTATAGGATTCAACAGATCCTAGATGGATCAAGTAACCATTATGCCGGACTGACAGCTCTGCAAGCGCCCTGGCCAATTTATGATCGCTGTGAGCATTAATAATAACAAGGGAGGAACCTTCCGCTACCTGTTTGCCGACAAGCGTCAGCACATTCTCCTCAAGGTACCTGGTAACATCCGTAGATTCCTGGCCCACAGGTAAAACCGGGATACCAAGAACAGAAGAAAGCTGTCCAGCCTTAGAGGGATCACTCGCTGTAGCAACGACTGAGAAGCCATCTTTCACTAACGCTTTAATGATGTGATCTGCCGCAAGCTCTCCGGCACCGGACACGATAACAGCAGGCTTGGTCTTATCAGGTTGAAAAGTTTTTGTCTTAGCAGGATTCTTGGATGGTTCTCCGTGCGAAGGAATGAGCATGGTTTCTGGAAAGCTACGGAGCCAGCGATGCGCTGAGCGCCCGAAAATAGGCTCGATATCAGGCACTTGACCGGTCATTTGTAAATAAGATCCGATCATGTTTCTCTCTTCAGGCGACAGGGTCCGCACGTCAACCCCCATATCTCCAGAGATAATAACATCAGGGCGTTCCCGCATCCTCTCCCATACTCTCATTGCCCTTACACCCTGCACTCGAAATTCTAGAGGGATACGCGACTCGTCTCCTTTGTTCCAGTTAAAAGGAATAGCTGTAGATTTTCCGTTAACATCAATAATGACATATGGCGGAAGCCTGACGTCAGGAGAACCTTCTTCTTGAACACATATGCGATTGATTTGTTTCGGCCATAGCATAAGCAAAATACTTTCATAACTATGACCAAAGCCCTCGAGACGAAACACTCCCCAGCTTGTCTCACCAATGATCTGATCCCCCAGAAAATCAGGGAAGTGCCCGTTCAACAAGACCTCTGCCTGCTTTGTAGGATATGGATCAAACAGCTTCAGTGTCTCTCTGTCAGGCTCCTGAAATCCCCGCACAATATGCGTAAGGCCGCTTGTAAAAGCATGATGAAGGCTGGTTCGAGGCAATCCCCTATCCCACGCTGCCATGAACAAATACTCATCAGCTCTAAAAGGGATATTGTATTCTTCCGCGATCTTCAGCGCGCCAAGATGATCTGGATCACAATGCGTTATGATGATTAATTCGATCTGTTCAGCTGGGTCGCTAATACCAATGTCAGAAAAAACCCTGTCCTTGAGCGCATCCACAAACTGAGGAGACCCACCGTCTATTAAAACAAATTTATACTTATTCTCGGCCTTATTCCAATATTTAAGAAAAATGACATTCGAACTTTCAAGATTTGGCCTGACTATGATACGCGTCAATCCCTGGCCTATCTCTTCTTCGTCTATCGTATAAGGTATCAACTCGCCTGGGTTGTCGAGAACCTGCTCTAGAGCATTCATGACATTTTCAGTTTTCAACCAATCACTTAATGGATTACCGCTCAATACCATTTCTTGCAATGCAGACCCCACATCGTCTCGCATGGAATTCCTTGATCCTATCAATGTTCTGGCAACGA
>CAYULJ010000047.1:0-4252 GCA_964445715.1 uncultured Planctomycetia bacterium | reverse complement strand
TTCCTTTCTTGTTTCTTCTGAGACATCTCGTTCTCTGATCAACATCTGCACGGCGCCCCGAACAGGCGCATAGACAAACACGTTGTCCACTCCTGCTTTAACTTCTTCCTGTATCGCCAACTGCTTATCATGATCAAATGGTTCTAGAGCTTGCATCTCTTCAGTAGCAAGCCGCAAAGGAAAGAACAAGCCTTTATATATCTCAGCAAATACGCCGGTATATGCCGTGTGTACCAATGGCATAGAATAACGCATGCGCAATAATTCATAAGCGCTTGTCCAGAGATTACCGTAGCGCTTCCACCATAGGAATGCAGAATGGCTCTCTCTCGCCTCCACATCCCATTTCACTTGTGCAAGCCGAACGCCCAGATCGCGTGCTGCACCGTAATCAATAAGCAAAGGTTCTTTCGACCACCCTAGCTCTTGTAACTGATCAAGAAGCGCCTTTGACTGTTTTATGATCTCAGATTCATTGACTTGTCGCCGCATAGATTCCGGTAAAGTAAGAATAGTCGCTTCCAGTTCGCTGAATTCCTTATCAATGTAGACAGCTAAATCTTCGAGTTTGTCAAATCTACCACGGCCTGTCCAGTATACTGAACTAAAGTAATGCATATCAGATAATTTAGCTCTAATCTGTCTTATAATCCTTCCCTTTTCTTTTGGATCCATGCGTTTTTTTACTATGACCCCTTCGTAAAACTCTTTCTCTAATATCTCCTGTATCCCGGCGAGTAAAGATAAATTTTGTGCTAATTCTGGCTTAATGGCATATGTATTCTCTCTGCCTCTCTTTTTTATATCAAGCAACCCGCAGTCTCGCAGAAAATATAGATCCGGCTCAATGGTGCTGACAGCGCGATTTAAAGCCTTGGCGATTTCTTTCTTAGTGCGAGGTGCTCCATCGGAGAGCAGGTTAAAAACAGGTGACGGAGAGCCAAGTCTTTTTTTAATAATCCCGATATAAGCCTCGATTTTTTCATCGCCTCTCAAAAGTGCTGCTGCTAGCCTCTTCATTCCGTCTATTACTCTAAACTCTATTTTTTCATCGTCATAGGTAAGGATAATTGTAGGCGCCTTTGTTCTTCGCTTAGAAAAGTTTATGACCCTTGGATCTTCTCTATATCCATATATGCTTGATCTCAACAGGATATCACCGTACACTGTCAAATCACTAATAGATATGTCTCCTTTTCGCCAACCAGATACCGTAACTGCCTGTCTTTCCCATTTTTTTAACTGCTTAAGCTCTCTAGCGCTTATTTTTTTAAATCTTTCTACACCTGGCATGCTTATCAGCGTATACCCCCTGAACTCTTTTGCGATTTCTTTATCGAACTCAAGATTTGCGAATATATTTCGCAAATGCCCATCTTCTATGTCTCCGTTTACTGATATCTCATCTCTTATATCATCGGCATCTTTTGTAAGTTCTTTCATAGCAATATCTAAATCATCCCCTGACAGCTCTCCAGCTGTCTTCATATCTTCAAATCTTTCTCTAGCCCTTGTGGACCTAAGTATGATCTCACGGTATATTATTGCAATAGTCTTTCTTCTATTGGCTTTATTGCTAAAATATTTTTCAGGTGTTAGTTGTGTCACTATATAGACTGTTATGGATCTGCTGCCAGGATGGGCAATGACTCTTTTCCCTTGAAACTCAGGTAGCTCATCTTCGCTTTTAACAAAGATAAACTGTATCTGGCCATCATTATTTTTTAAAACATCCTCTAGTTCCCTTATCGTTTCTGAGGCGCCGGATGCTTCAATACTATCTCTAAATTCTTTATCAACCTGTTCAAACTCAGAGATAGCGCGGAACTGTCCTTTTTCTATAACTTCATCCATGGACTTTTGGTGAAGCTCATAGAGCTCTTCCATCCTCCTGCGGGTCTCTTCTTCTCCCACAGGGATTCTAAGATGGGATTTATTGGGCAGATCAATAGCATAGGCAATGTTATTGACAAGAAACACCCCTGCTATGATTATTGATACGATTTTTGAAGTTAAGAGTTTGTTAAACTTTGTCATAATGTAAGATATAAAACGTTAAAATTACACAATGAATGTCATTTGTGTATCTTAGAACGCTCTTCTTCTTTCCTTAAACGTTCGAGCTTTTCGTCCATATGCTCTAATGGTATCTCTCCTATCCAGACTTCTCCCGTAGCCCCATCTAAACTTACTATATCGCCTTCTTTAATAGGTCTTCCTTTTAAAAACCATTGTCCTTTTATGCTGTCATATAAAAGACCTTCTACTGCCACTACGGCAGGCTTACGATTCTGGTATGCGATTACTGCGCCATGAGAAGTTATCCCCCCTATAGCTGTTAACAGACTATCAGCCCTGATAATATCCATAGCATCGATTGTCCTTGGATATTCTAAGAATAATATTGTCCCGTCTACGCCTAATTCTTCTGACAACATCCTCATATGTTGCATATTGCTCGGATCAAAAACAGCTACGCCTCTGAATCCTCCTCCATATGCTCCCTTTCCACGTGAATCTGCTGGCCTGGACGGCGCTAGCCTTAAAAACTTCTCCTTTGGCTTTACTTTAGTGTCTAGCGATGTCTGCAATATCCAAAGTTTTCCTTTTTCCACAGTGAATTCCGTTCTCTGAGGAGTGCCAAATAAATTTTCGAATTGCCATGTATAATACTCCAATTCATTAAAGATATTTGGGAATCTTAAATCTAAGGCCATAATTTCCTCTGGTATAACACTGCCAGCAACAATATTATTTCCTTGACTCCCCCAACTATATTCTCCGCCCAGACGCCTGCCATAACTTTCGTAGTCTCTGGAAGTAGCAATGCCTGCCCCCGAATTTCTATCGGCATTGCCAAACACATAGGCTTGTACAATACATGGAGTCTGCCACTCATTTGAGATCTCCTTGATCCTCCTGTACTCTACTGCATCTAAACCATCCCAAGAGTCAAAAATCGAATCAATAGTACTATATAACTGTCTTCTAGGGTCAATGAGAATATCTGTAAGTTCATTTTCAAAACCAGCTTCAATGATAGTTTCCTTTGCCAGTCTTACTGCATCCTTCATATCAGAGCCACTCAGGGCAAATGAGCTGTCAGCCCCTCTGGTCTGCATTTTAGCCTCTAATATACCCTGAAATATATCTCTATCTATGCCCCATATAGCATCTGCATAAGATTGTAAAAACAAAAAATAACACTCAAAAGCAAATCTTTCATCTTTTGTTTTCTTTGCCAGGCTTTCGACTATTTCATCATTGATTCCCACATTGATAATTGTCTTCAAAATACCAGGCATCCCCAATGCCGACCCGCTCCTGACGGCAACCAACATTGGGTTTTTCGAATCAGCAAATCCAACTGTTTCTCCTATCTGCTCTCCTCTTGTCCGTTCCAAAATTGAAATATAATGATCGATGCTACTATGAAATTCAGCCGTTGATTTTTTTTGAAGCCCATTTTTAGGAATCGTGGCTGGAATAATAAATGCTGCTGGAATAGGGACATCGAGTTCAGCTGATAAAATAGATAGATATGTTCCTTTTCCGCCTAATATGGCACGTTTATATCTGATTTTCTGCAATTGTCTTGGATTAGTGCTCGCGATGTGAACAAATTCAGGCACATCTTTAATAGGAGCCCTTTCATCCTTATAAACATAATCATCTAGTTCTCTGGCGCGGCCTCTGATGTAATCAAAAATCTCTTCTATAAACATATCGATATTCCCAATATCTGTCTTATCTCTTTGGATCGCTCCCATAAACTGTTCGATACGGACAATTTGATCGTCTCCTAAAACCTCTCTAGCTATCAGTCTATATTCCAGATTCAGATGATCCCTGAAACGAATAACTTGCCCACGAAGCGCCCTTAGCACATCTACAACCTGTGAATAAGTAATATCTGGCATAGTCAATAGTTCGCCCCATTGATCCATATACTGCGATCCCTCGGCGCTGTACATAGCCTGATAAGTAAATAACTCTATCAACCGCAAGATCTTCTGATGGTTCTTCTCGACATCTGACGCAACTTGCTTATAACCATCTGCGATTACAATATGTGCGACTCGTTCTAAAAAAATATCCAGTTGAAAAAAATCCACTATATCAGCGCCTGATGTAGTAAGAGATTTATTATAAACCACTGCCCTCAAATCATGAATGGACTCTGAGAAGACTACCAAGTCATCAGAATAGCCTAACCTTTCTTTTAGAGAACTTAACCTAGTTAAAATATCAG
>CAYULJ010000046.1:0-12256 GCA_964445715.1 uncultured Planctomycetia bacterium | reverse complement strand
ATCCAAGGCTTTTATTTTTGAATCTATCCAGAAAGATCATCGGAAAGATAGCGAAATCGAAATGAAATACGCGTATTATCCAGGATGTTCGCTTCATTCAACCGCAAAAGAGTACGATCTCTCCACTAAAGAAGTAGCCAAGGCCTTAGGTATCGAACTTATAGAAATCCCTGATTGGATATGCTGCGGGGCTACGCCTGCGCATATTACAATGCACCTTTTATCATTGGCCCTTCCAGTAAAAAATCTCCTTAAGGCAAAGAGTATGGATTCATATGAGGTAGTTACCTGCTGCGCCGCATGTTTTAGCCGCCTTAAAATAGCCAATCATTTTATGCATGGTGATCCTGAACACAGAAAAAAAGTAGAAGAAATAGTGGGCGAGCCATATAATGGCGAAGTCAAGGTGAGACATTTTCTAGATGTGCTCGTGAATGTCTTTGGATTGAAAAATATGACTGAGAGGATAACTAATAAATTGAGCGGGCTAAAAGTGGCCTGTTACTATGGATGTCTTTTAACCAGGCCTCCAGAGATCACGCAGCTTGATGATCTTGAAGAGCCGCATCTCATGGATGATCTGATGAAGACACTGGATGTTAATCCAGTAAAGTGGCCGTATAAGACAGAATGTTGCGGCGCTAGTTTTTCGCTTACAAAGACAGGCATCGTGCTTAAATTATCCGGGGACATACTACAGATGGCCCATGATGAGGGCGCGCAGGCAATAGTAGTGGCCTGTCCCTTGTGTCAGTCAAATCTGGATCTGAGGCAAGGCGCTATAAATAAAAGATACAAGAAAAATTTTAATATGCCTATACTTTATTTTACACAAATAGTGGGGCTTGCTCTAGGAATCGAGCCTAAAAAGTTAGGGCTGGATAAGCACATTGTCAATCCCCTTCCATTGCTTAAAGAGAGAAAGGTCTTGGTCAATTAATAGCTATGAGAATCGGAATATTTGTCTGCCATTGCGGCACTAATATTGCTGGGACTGTTGATGTAGAGCGTGTTGCCCAGGCTGCCTCTGGATTTCCAAAGGTCAAACACTCTAGTTCGTATAAATACATGTGTTCTGACCCGGGCCAGAATCTTGTAAAGGACGCTATTAAGAAACATAGATTAGATAGGATCGTCATAGCTTCTTGTAGCCCCAGTCTTCATGAAAAGACCTTTAGAAAATGCGTAGAAAATACAGGCCTGAATCCATATTTGGTAGAGATGGCCAATATAAGGGAACATTGTTCATGGGT
Source organism: uncultured Planctomycetia bacterium (assembly GCA_964445715.1). Classification (GTDB taxonomy): domain Bacteria; phylum Omnitrophota; class Gorgyraeia; order Gorgyraeales; family Gorgyraeaceae; genus CAYPYS01. Next base: position 11,003 of record CAYULJ010000046.1, on the reverse strand, counting down.
CCACAAGAACAGAGAAAAGGCTACTCAGAAGGCTATAGAATTAGTGCGGCTTGCCACCTCTAAGGTTTCGCGAAACAGGCCATTGGAAAAGACTTACACTTCTATAGAAAAGAAGGTCTTGGTTATTGGCGGAGGTATTTCAGGGATACAGTCAGCAATAGATGTTTCGTTTGCGAATTATCCTGTAGTTATCGTGGAAAGAGAGCCATCTATAGGTGGCAGAATGGCGCGTTTTGACAAAACATTTCCCACCCTTGACTGCGCTGCCTGTATTTTAACTCCAAAGATGGTGACTGTCTCACAGAGCGAAAATGTTACCATGCACACCTATTCTGAGATAGTAGAAGTCTCAGGCTATGTAGGAAATTTTACCGTGAAGATCAGAAAAAAGGCGCGGTCAGTCGATATCAATAAATGCACTGGTTGCGGCGTCTGTTACAGTAAATGCCCTGTCAAGGTCCCTTCTGAATTTGACATGGGCCTTGGCAAGAGAAAGGCCATCTATGTGCCATTCCCGCAAGCCGTCCCCAATGTGCCGGTGATAGACCGCGCGAATTGCCTATATTTTAAGACAAAGAAATGCGGTATTTGCAAGAAGGTCTGTACTGTCGGCGCCATAGACTATGATATGAAAGACGAGATCATAGAGGAGAAATTCGGGGCGATTATTGTGGCAACCGGTTTTAACCAATTTGACCACTCAGTTTACGGTGAGTACGGGTATGGTAAATACAAGGATGTTATTACAGGGTTGCATTTTGAACGCATGATAAATTCCTCTGGCCCTACAGGCGGTAAGGTCGTCAGGCCTTCGGATGGAAAAGAGCCGCGCGACGTCGTGTTTATCCAGTGTGTTGGCTCAAGGGATGAACAAAAAGGCCTTTCTTATTGCTCGAGATTGTGTTGCATGTATACGGCAAAACACGCGCTCCTTTTGAGAGAACATAATAAAGATAGCCAGGCCTATGTTTTTTATATAGATATAAGGGCAGCAGGTAAGAATTACGAGGAATTTGTGAAAAAGGTTCAAGATGAATATGGTGCTATGTATTTAAGAGGAAGGGTCTCGCGTATATTTGAGAAGAATGGGAAGCTTATTGTCAGAGGGGCTGATACCTTGAGTGGAGCTCAGGTCGAGATAAAAGCGGATCTAGTGGTTTTGGCAACAGGATTAGTTGCGCAAAAGGACGCGCCGAGTCTAGCGCAGATGCTACACATCCCTTATGATCAGAATAATCTGTTTACTGAGGCGCATCCAAAACTTGCGCCTGTTGAGACAATAACAAGCGGCGTGTTCCTTACAGGCGCGTGCCAGTCGCCAAAGGACATACCTGATACAGTGGCTACTGCGTCAGCTGCCTCAGTCAAGGCCTTGGGTTTAATGGTGCAGGATAAGTTGGCAAGGGAACCTCTAATCGCTAAGGTTAATAACGAGCTGTGCTCTGGATGCCTGGCTTGTCTAAAGGCATGCCCATTTAGCGCAATAGAAGAAGATGAGATTGAAGACCGTAAACTCAGGAGAAAAAGGACAGTTGCAAAGGTGCGCGAAGCTGTTTGCACAGGCTGTGGCAATTGCACAGCTGTATGCAGGATGGCAGCTATAGATTTAGAAGGATTTAGCAATGTTCAGATCATGGAAGAGGTAGAAACGTTATGACGAGCAACGAAAAAACTTGGGAGCCTAAAATAATAGGATTCCTATGTAACTGGTGCAGTTATGCTGGGGCGGATTTAGCTGGGACATCACGGCTCGAATACCCACCAAATGTAAATATTATCAGGGTCCCTTGTTCAGGAAGGGTCAATCCTTTATTTGTCTTAAAGTGTCTTATGAAAGGTGCTGATGGAGTATTGATATCCGGTTGTCATATAGGCGACTGCCATTATTCAGAAGGGAACTTCTATGCGCGCCGTAGGTTCGCGATCTTAAAAAGGCTTTTGGAATATCTGGGCATAGACCCGAGGAGATTCCAGATGTCATGGGTATCTGCTTCTGAAGGCGATAAATGGGCAAAACTTGTTACAGACTTAGTTAAAGAAATCAAACAGGCAGGACCAAATAAAGATTTTGTTAATAAGGAATGACAGGAGAATATACTGAAGCGAGGAAACCAGCCCTAACACCAGATAATAGCTGGTTCCTTGCGAACTCACGTTACTAATATACAGATGAGCATAGATTGCATGAGTTCAAAATATTTACAAATTATCAAGACGAAAGAGCAAGAAATTTTTGCTCATTGTTGTTCCTCGCTCGTCTCTTTGGTCAGAGGCTGGCTGCAAAAAGCATCTTTATTTTGCGCAACATATAATCTTGCATTACTAAAAAAATTGCCTGTCAAAATAAAAATGAGCGAGGCCCACATCTTCAAACAACATATATGGTCGAGCGTCTTTTTGCAGCCAGCCTCTGACCAAAGAGACACCGTGCCCGCTCGTAACAACGATGCCTCTCAAGGCACTGGTCTGGGTGGTGCTAGAGTATTGCGCAACTTTAAAATATCGCAAAATGATTAACCAGATAAAAGCTAAGGCAAAAGAGTTATTAAAGGCGAAAAAAATAGATGTGGTCATTGGCTATAAAAAGGCCAGTGACGGAGTAGATGCCATACCTAGTTTTATTGATAAGGAAGAAGATATCGATAAATTGATATGGGATGCCTATTGCGTCTATAATCTTTCTAATTATCTAAAAGATTTTCCAGGCAAAAAAATCGCCATAGTGGCAAAAGGCTGTGATGCGAAGTCGATAATAGTGTTATTACAGGAAAGCCAGATCAAGAGAGAAGATGTATTTATAATCGGCGTTGAGTGCTCAGGCGTGGTGGATGAAAATAGAAAGGGCCACGACGTAAGTTTTGATGTAAGGTGCAAGAAGTGTAAACCTGCAACGCCTCCCATTTACGATTTTCTGATAAAAGAGGAAGAAAAAAAGCAAGCCCCGAGATTAGAGCAGGACCCTTATGAGGCTGTGCGTAAGTTAGAGACAAAGTCAGTCGAAGAAAAGCTTAGATTCTGGCAAGAGGAATTTACAAGATGTATCAGATGTTATGCCTGCAGACAGATCTGCCCTTTGTGCTACTGCCCAAGATGTGTGGCTGAACAGATGCAGCCTGCCTGGTTTTCTAAGGCGACTTCGGTAAAGGGTAATTTTAGCTGGAACGTAAACCGTGCAATGCATCTCGCTGGTAGGTGCATTGACTGCGGGGAATGCGAAAGGACTTGCCCAGTGGGTATTCCTTTAAGGGATATAAATAAAAAGATAGAAAAAGACGTAAAGGAATTATTTAATTACGAGGCAGGTGCGGACAGCGAACAAAAGCCTTTATTCAGCTCGTTTGACAAGAATGATCCAGAGGATTTTATTAGATGAAAAGTGAGTAGGGGAGGTTTAAACCTCCCCTACAGTGTGGATAACTCTAAAAAATGCAAAAAATCATTAGCAAACAAAACTTATATAGAAAAATAGCAGAGCTTTTGGCAGATTTCGAGATTGTCGGGCCAAAGGAAGAGTCTAATAGAGGTATATTCTATAAGATCCTGGAGGATGCAAATGACCTGTATCTGGGGCAGGGTTTTGCAATAGAACCGGTAAAGAAGTTTTTCCTCGAGCCTTCATCTTGGATTTTAAGACAGGCAAAGGATACTGCAAGGACAGAAGTTTCTCCTATGCCAGACAGGAAAAGGATAATTATAGGCGTTCGGCCGTGTGAGGCAAGAGGATTAGCGTTATTAGACAAGCTATTCGATTCCGAGTATAAAGACGATTTCTATATTAATAACCGCAAGAGGACTATTATAGTGGGCCTTGCTTGTAGTAAGCCGGATGCGACTTGTTTTTGCACGTCAATGCAGGGTTCTCCTGCAGAATCCTCTGGTATGGATGCTTTGCTTTTTGAATCAGGCAATGGATTTATAGTAGAGTTAGTCACTGACAGGGCAAAGGATATCTTTGGCTCTATAGGTGAGGATTTCAAAGAAGAACAGAAATTAGATAAAGACAAGATGAAAACCCTGGTTAAGAAAAAGATAAAAACCCCTGATAGCCCAGACCTAGAGAATGTTTTTGAAAGTGATTACTGGAATGAGGTTTCAATGCCATGCGTAAGCTGTGGGATATGCACCTTTCTATGCCCGACATGTCATTGTTTTGATTTGGTGGATGAGGAGAGGAAAAGGTTACGCTGTTATGACGGATGCAGTTTTCCAGATTTTACACTCGAGGCATCTGGCGTGAATCCCAGGCCTACAAAAAAAGAACGCTACAGGCAAAGGGTTTATCATAAATTTGATTATTTTAAGAAAAACTTTGGCGAGAACCTCTGCATTGGCTGCGGCAGGTGCATCAGGCATTGCCCGGTGAAGATGGATATCGCGGATATCGTAGACAAAGCACCTAACTTTACATTTCAACAACGTTAAAGTGTAAAGTTAGGCGAATAAAAAATAAATCGTAAGGTTAAATAACAAACTATGAAAAATGTTTACTTGCCTAACATAGCTGAAATAATTAACATAAAGCAGGAGACGCCTGATATAAAGACCTTCAAGCTCAGGTTCAAGGATAAGACGGTCGAGAAGGACTTTGACTATAAACCAGGCCAGTTTGTGGAGTTTTCTATATTTGGCGAGGGAGAGTCACCTTTTTGCATCTCGAATTCACCCACAAGGGATTCTATAGAATGCAGTGTCAAGAAAATAGGCAAAGTTACTCAGGTCTTGCATGAGATGGATACAGGAGATGAAGTGGGGATTAGAGGGCCTTACGGCAATGGTTTTCCTGTTGAGGATTTAAAAGGGAAGAATCTTTTGTTTGTTGCTGGCGGAATAGGGCTTGCGCCCTTGCGTTCCTTGATAAATTATTGCCTGGATAATAGAGAGGATCACAAGACCATTACTATTATAAATGGCGCGCGAACATCGAAAGATCTTGTATACAAGGATGAATATAAGATATGGGAAAAGGCTAAGGATACACATGTTCATCTGACCGTTGACTGCCAGGAGGAAAACTGGACCTGCATGGTAGGAGTGGTACCAAAAATCCTGAAGGAGATAAAGCCCACTTGTAAGGATAGCGTGGCTATTGTCTGTGGTCCGCCAATCATGATCAAGTTTACAATACCAGTGCTTATAGGATTAGGATTTTGCCCAGAGTCAATTTTGACTACATTAGAGATGAAGATGAAATGTGGACTTGGTAAATGTGGGCGCTGCAATATCTCAAATCTATATATTTGTAAGGATGGCCCTGTTTTTAGTTATGCACAATTAGAAGGTATCAAGTATGATCATTAAAATCTGGCTAAAAGCAATACGAGCTCCGTTTTTTACTGCTACTATAATTCCTGTTACCCTAGGTTCAATAATTGCATGGTATGATACGAGTAATTTTGCGTGGGCGAGGTTCTGGTTTACGATGATAGGAGTGCTCTTTATACATACAGGGACAAATCTGGCCAATGATTATTTTGACCATACCTCTGGGTGCGATGAGGCAAATTCCACGCCCACGCCTTTTAGCGGTGGGAGCAGAGTTATTCAGGATGGGTTCATTGCACCAAAAAAGATTTTATATGTCTCTTTGGCTTTATTTATAATTGGCAGCGCAATTGGTATTTATCTAAATCACTTGTGTGAGGGAAACGTGATACTCATTTTAGGTATCATTGGGGTATCTCTAGGATTTTTTTATAGCGTCAAGTCATTTCACATAGGATATGGCGGGCTTGGAGAATTAGCAGTAGGTATAGGTTTTGGCCCGTTGATAGTGCTGGGTTCGTATTATGCCCAGACAGAGATCCTGCCATTAAGAATATTCCTGATATCGCTCCCTATCGGGATTTTAATCGCGCTCGTCGTATTTATAAATGAATTCCCTGATTATCTCGCTGATAAGTCAGTGGGAAAAAGGACGCTCGTGGTCAGGCTCGGGAAGAAAAAGGCCATGGCCTTATATCATGTTTTGCTGGCCAGCGTATATCTAGCCATAGGGCTTTTGGTGGTATTTAAATTTTTACCAGTGATGTCTCTGATTATTTTCCTAAGCCTTCCATTGGCCATGAAGGCATTTATAGTATCTAGGGAAAATTTTGACAAGATCTATGAACTTTTGCCAGCAAACGCTTCTACAATAGGATTGCATTTGCTTATAGGGTTGTTATTATCTTTAGGCATTGCATTGCAGCGCCTTAACTTTACACTTTAACGTTGTTGAAATGTAAAGTTGAAAAATATAAATATGCACTTGAAAGATATTTACAAGCCAATCGAGAAAGAACTAATAGGCGTGGAGAAACTATTAAGAGATTCTCTTAATAGCGCCAGGAATAAAGCCATCTCTAAGATTTGTAACTATTTACTGGAAGCGAGAGGCAAGAGATTAAGGCCAGCACTGGTACTACTTTCAGGAAAAGCTACAGGTGGCACAGCTATTACAAGTCCAGTGCTTATAAAGATCGCAGCTGGTATAGAATTGATCCATGCGGCATCTTTGGTCCACGATGATGTAATCGATCATTCTAAGCTTCGCCACAATAAACCCACGATTAATTCCAAATGGGGAGAAGATGTCTCCATTGCCCTCGGAGATTACCTTTATTCTGTAGCCTATGAACTGATCTCCCAGTGCGGCAACATAGGCATCCTACAATGCATAAGCGCTGCCACAAAGGCAATGTGCGAGGGCGAGCTTCTTCAGGTCTCAGAAAGAGATAACCTGGATTTATTAAAAAGGCGATACATTATTATAGTTAAAAAGAAAACAGCTAGTCTTTTTGCTGCATCCTGCCAAGCAGGTAGTTTGATTTCTAAAAGTAGAAGGCCCTTACAGGATGCATTAAGGGCATATGGTTTGAATTTTGGCATTGCCTTTCAGATAACAGATGATTATTTAGATATCGTGAGCGAAGAAAAAAGATTGGGCAAGAAACCCGGACAGGATATAGACGTAGGAGAAACAACTTTACCTTTATTAAATTTATTAAAATCAGTCCCTCGATGCGAGAGGGAAAAGCTGAAAGTATTAGTTGCCTCGAAGAGAGACAACCTTTCTTTAGAGAAAATAAAATCAAAGCTCTTTCACTCTGGCGCAGCAGAAAGGACAAAACAAGATGTCTTTTCTTATATGATGCTTGCAAAGAGGAATTTAGATAGAGTTTCAGATTCAGCGTACAAGAGAAGCTTAATCGGTTTAACCGATCGTATGGTAGAAACCAACTTTTTAACCTAAAGGAGGGACGCATGAGGACAGCCTTGAAGTTGTTTGGTTTTTTTGTCTCGCTTGCCTTGCTTTCCAATGTTTGGATAGGTGAGGTATATGCGCATTGCGGCGGATGCGGTGTAGGAGAAAAGGTAGAGGCAATTACGCAGGCTTCACCAGTTACGCTTAAGGCCAAGGTCATCTGTTTAGGCTGTGCCTTAAAAAAAGAACAGGGCGCAAAAGCACAGTGTTCTATTTATGGCCATAAGAATGCCTTAAAGACAGAAGACGGCCGGGTCTGGACTATTTTAGAAAATGATGTTTCTAAAGAACTGATCAATTCGCATGAATATGCTGGAAAAGAAGTTGAGATAGCAGGGAAGGTGTTTGCTAACACTCAAATAATAGAGATAGAAACGTTTAAACTTGTAGAATAACAGAAGGGAGGGTGTAAATGCGGTTTTTGAGAGTATGTTTTGTTTTAATGTTTAGCATAGGAATTATTTTTACATCAGTGCCTGGTTTATATGCAGACGAGACAAGTGAGATTATTTTAAAACTTCTTGTGAAAAAAGGCATAATCACTCAGGAAGAGATCGATGAAATAAAGGCAGAAGTTGCTACTAAGGAACGCGCAATACCGGCGACATTGGAAGAAAGAATTGCCAAGGTAGAAAAGGATACACCTAAATGGATAAAGAATTTCAAGCTAAAAGGTGATCTGAGATTAAGAAACGACTACGAAATCAGTGAGCCTGGGAAGAATAATAACCAACAGAGGCTTCGTTTCAGGTTAGGCGCCACAACAAAGGTTAATGATAAGATAGACCTGGGTTTTGGCCTTGCAACAGGCGGTAGCAGCATAACATCCACCAACCAGACAATAGATGGTTCATTCGGAACCAAGGATTTTGATCTTGATTACGCATACGCAAAGTATAAACCATATGACTGGGCATATCTAATCGGCGGAAAATTCAAGAGCCCGTTCTTTCATACTGACATGCTCTGGGATTCAGATGTAAGGTTTGAAGGTTTTGCTGGTAAAGTAACGCATAAGCTTGATTCAACCAAGCTTTTTGCAGCTGGCGGATATTTCCCCATGGAAGACACTGTTGGCCCGAGAGACATATCCCTTTTGGCAGGCCAGATAGGGTCTGAGACAAAGTTTGACGACAACGGCCTTAAGTTAAAAACCGGGGTTGCCTATTATAATTTCCTTTCTATAGAAGGTGCGACTACAGCTACTCTTACAGGCGAGCGAACTACCAATACGTATGACGGCACAGCACTAAGGCATGATTTCAGGGTGATAAGCCCTACAGCGAAGCTCTATATACCAAAGATCGGCGGTTTACTTGGTGAGTTTGCGACCAATACTGGCGCAGACAATGAAGATGAGGCGTGGAGACTCGGTGCTTGGTTAGGATCATCCAAGGTCAAGAAAAAGGGCCAGTGGAGACTCTTAGGTCAGTATTCTGAGGTAGAGAGAGACTCTTTCGTAGATATTTTTGGAGACGGTGATTGGAATGATGCTGGGACTAATGCCAAAGGCTGGGAAGCCATTTTTGACTATGGCCTGGCTGATCATGTTATCTTTTCCGTGGACTATTACAACACCGAGGTCATAAGTGGCACTCAGTCTGATGATCAGAAATTACAGGTCGATCTGGTATTTAAATTTTAAATAGATCTTGAAGCTACGCGGAAACTCAAGTTTACACTTTAACATTGTTAAAGTGTAAACTTGAGACGCGAGAGAAAGATAGGAGGCAGATTGAAGAAAAGGATATTAAGTTTTTTATTATTAACCTTGTTAGTTTCTAAATACTCCTGGGCCACACCGACAGGGCTTAATAATATCCCTACCGCAGATGTGGTGCCTGAAGAGATATTGGTCTTGCAGGCCTTTGCTGAAATAGGCAAGGATAATAGGCCGGATTATTTTACAGGGTTTAAATATGGCCCTGTAAAGAATCTAGAGATAGGCCTTGATGGAAAGATTTTTCCAGAGGCTGCGCTTGAAGAGTACGTAAAGGCGCAGGCCAAATATAGATTTGAATTCTGGGATTCGACATCCCTGACGCTCGGCATAGCAAATCTCGGAGACCGCGCCAGGTTGGGCTGGGAGGATTATTATATTGTCCTTACACAAGACCTGGGTTTTTTCAGGGCACATATAGGAGGAACAGCACAGAGGGATAATGAAGGGGCATTTGCGGGCCTGGATAAGACATTAAATTTTTTAGAAAAAGACCTTACCTTGCGCACAGATATTATCCAGACAAACGACGCACATGACATAACCGCAAGCGCTGGTTTTATCTATGACCTTGGCCATAATTTTCTAGTTGAAAGTTGGGCATCTTTTCCGAGCCAGTCTGGCAAGGAGGATGTCTTTACTATAAAACTTAACTATGTTATAAAATTCTGATTAAATAATGAAAGGGGGCGATCGAATTGATAGAATATAAGATCTTTACCCACACCTCGTACGATTGGATGATTGTCAGTTATTTTTTTCTTGGCGGATTGAGCGCGGGCGCATTTTTCTTTTCTGTATTTGCAAACTTCTGGAATAAAGAATTCCAGCCTCTTGCCAAAATAGCAGCGATCTTATCACCGATAGCGCTTGCTATCGGAATGCTTTTTCTTATCATTGACTTAGGTCAGCCGTTTAGATCTTGGCGTCTATTTCTGCATTTTAATCCGACTTCTGCAATCTCATACGGCGTATGGTTCTTAAATATTTTCTTCATTCTAAGCCTGATCTATGCCTGGCTTACCTCAATAGGCAAAAACGAAAAGGCAAAGATCTTTGGCTACGCTGGCTTGCCTTTTGGCTTATTGGTATCAACATATACAGGCGTGCTTTTGGCTCAGGCGCCGGGCAGGGCATTATGGCACTCTGCGCTTCTGCCAGTGCTATTTTTAGCAGGGGGGGTGATCTCCGGCATTGCCTTGGTGATGTTGGTTTCTTCGGGTGTAGCAGAAAACCAGGTTTTGATCAAACTGGGCAGATTTATTGCCGGCCTTCTTATTCTGGAATTAGGATTGATCTTAACAGAGGTTATAATCCTTTCTAATGGAGGTACTGAGGCTGTATCGGCGATTAAAGAGATTTTGACTGGGCAGTATAGTTTTTTGTTCTGGGTGGTAGAGATATTGCTCGGGGCTATAATACCGATATTTATTCTTTTTAAGGCCAGGGCATCATCTCGGACTCAGGCAGTTGCTGCAATGCTTATTTTGGTAGGGATATTTGCAATGCGTTTTATTATAGTAGTCGGCGGACAGATCATTACCTGAAAAGTGAGAGGTGGACCAATGACAAAGATTTATAATGAAAAGAAGGCACTGACGGCAGAGAAGGGTATTACTCGCCGGCAGTTTTTTAAGTTGGGAGGTTTTGGCGTGGCAGCTGCTGCTGTAAGCGCGATTACTGACAAGATCTCTGCCTCTGAAAGTTCATTAAAAGGTAAAAGACTTGCCATGGTGATCGACCTTCAGAGGTGCACTGGATGCGGTGGATGCATGATATCCTGTAAGAACGAGAATAATGTACAAGAAGGCGTGGCCTGGTCCTATAAAAAAAGCAGCACTACAGGTACATTCCCTGACGTAAGATATGAATATATTCCTACGCTGTGTAATCATTGTGAGAATGCGCCGTGTATTAGGGCTTGCCCTACAGGGGCCATGCACAAGACAGATGGCAACATAACCATGCATGATCCAGAGAAATGCATAGGTTGCAAGACTTGTATTGGCATGTGTCCGTACGGAGTGATTTCCCGTAACT
>CAYULJ010000045.1:5213-12549 GCA_964445715.1 uncultured Planctomycetia bacterium | reverse complement strand
CCTCAAGCATTGCAAGTTCTTTTGAAGGCCCAAACACATTTAGTCCTTCTTTTAGAAATATATCCGCTATGCCATTCACTAGCGGCACTTCAGGCCCTACTAGACTCAGATCGATCTTATTCTGTTTTGCAAAATTCAAAAGGCCTTCGATGTCGTCTGCTTTTATTGGGACTATCTCTGCAATATCTTTTATGCCGCCATTGCCAGGCGCACAAAATATCTTATCGACTTTTTTGCTCTGAGATATCTTCCAGACCAAGGCATGTTCTCTGCCGCCTGAGCCGACTACCAAAATCTTCATATTATGACCTCACCTTTTCCCTTGATGACCACACCTATTGTCCAGGACTTAAGTCCTGATTTTTTTATAATGCCATGTGCTTTGTTGAGATCGCTTTTATCCACTACTACGGCCATACCGATCCCCATATTGAAAGTACGATACATATTTTTATCGTCTGTCTTTGCCTTTTTTTGAACCGTTTTAAAAATCCCTGGAACCGGCCAAGAGCCTTTATATATCAGTGCGGATCTTCCCTCAGGCAGGACACGCGGTATATTGTCATAAAACCCGCCGCCTGTTATATGCGCCATTGACTTCACGTCGATCTTCTGTATTAATTTTAAAATAGGCTTAACATAGATTATCGTAGGAGTCAAAACGCTTTTGCCTAGTTTGCCCTTTAGCTCTCTTCTACTAAAAATCTTTCTTATAAGGCTAAAACCGTTTGAATGCGCACCGCTAGACTGTATACCTATGATCTTATCGCCTATTTTTACGCTACGACCGTCTATGATCTTATTTTTCTCGACCACGCCTACGCAAAATCCAGCAAGGTCATATTGTTCACCTTTGTACATACCGGGCATCTCTGCTGTCTCCCCGCCAACAAGCGCGCAACCAGCCTGCCTACAACCATCGACAATACCTTTAATAACATCCTTTGCTTTTTTATTATTCAATCTTCCGAGAGCAAAATAATCTAAAAAGAAAACAGGCTCTGCGCCAGTTACCACTAGATCATTCGCGCACATCGCAACAAGGTCAATGCCGACTGTAGTGTGTTTATTCAAATAATCAGCGACCATTAGCTTTGTGCCAACGCCATCTGTAGAAGAAACCAATACAGGATTCTTGTATTTTTTTGGGATCTTTACAAAACTACTGAACCCGCCAATATTACACATGACCTCGGGCCGCTTGGTCCCAGAAACAAGCTTGGTAATATCTCTTACAAATCTATTAGATCTATCTATATCTACTCCAGCCTTTCTATAGTCTATCATCGCTTACTCCTGTCGCTTAAGTTCACACTTCAACAATGTTAAAGTGTGAACTTACATATCTTACGGCGTTCTTAAAAATTGCGAGGCCATCGCCGAATTTCTGCAATCCCTCTCGCGTCCACCTGGGATGCTGTGTGCCCAAGACGTGTCTTTCTGGATGAGGCATCATACCCAAGACCCTGCCTGTGGGGTCGCATATGCCTGCGATGCTTTCAATAGAGCCATTGGGATTAGAGGGGTAGTCTGCGATCTTTCCTTTTTCGTCAACGTATTGAAATACGATCTGTCTATTCTTTTTTAAAGAATGCAGGATCTCTTTATTTTTAGGGATAAATTTACCTTCTCCATGAGCAACAGGGAGATAAATATTCTTTTTAATTCCTTTTGTCCAGACGCATTTCGTTGCTCGTCGCTTGTCGCTAGTCGCTTGTAAATACGTCCAACGATCCTCGAATTTGCCTGAGTCATTGAAACTCAAAGAAGCATCCAGGCCGTTACATCTCAAACCAGGCAAAATACTGGATTTTACAAGCACCTGAAAACCATTGCATATCCCTATTATGAGCTTTTTTGCTTCTATAAAACTTCTAAGCTCTTCTCCAAGCCTGTATTTCATCTCGTTCGCAAGTATCTTTCCCGAAGCAATGTCGTCTCCATATGTAAAGCCTCCTGGGATTGCCAAGATCTGGTAATCCTTCAGGTGTTTTTCGCGCCTCGCAAGTTCATTTATATGCACCAGTTCACACAGAGCGCCGCACATAGCGAATGCAAACGCAGTCTCCTCATCACAATTAGTCCCAGCTGTCCTTAAAACTATAACTCTTGGTCTCTTCATAGATCGCTTAATTATATACCTTAGCCCATTCCTCTGTAGGGGAGACTTAAGTCTCCCCTACAGAGGAATGGGCTAAAATGTAAAGTTACCAACGCAATGGCCTCTGCCATGCTTCTTTTAATCTGTCTATATTCGCGCCAACGACCTTTTTATCATCTATGCCATAGACCTTGAGATCTTTTTTGTCTGTTACGCAGCCAACCAGACCTATAGGCGCACCCTTCATAATAGACTCAAATCTCTTTTTGTTTCTCTTCTCCACTTCAACAATAAATCTTGTGTTTGACTCCGAAAATAGAATAACTCCGTTCCGGTGAAGGGTTAAGGGCGAAGGGTGAATCGCATGCGGCACTTCTTTCAAAAACATTTCTGCGCCGAGCCCGCCTGCAAATGCCATCTCAGCCAGACTTACCCCAACGCCACCCTCAGAACAGTCGTGGCACGCTCTCACTATGCCGGCACCCATTGCCCTGCTCAATGAGTTAAATGCCCTTACACCGTATTTAGTATCAACCTTAGGAACGCTATTTCCAATAACTCCTTTTATCATATTGTAATGCGAACCACCTAATTCGTCGCATGTCATGCCAACCACATATATCAAATCCCCGCTCTCCTTAAAGTCCATTGAAACCGCCTTTGTCACATCATCGATCACACACATTGCTGAAATCAAAAGCGTAGGAGGGATTGAAATGGATTTTCCATGCACTGAATATTCATTGTTCAGGCTATCTTTTCCTGAGATAAAAGGAACGCCATAACCTTTGGCAATATCAAGGCACCCTAAACTCGCCCTCACCAGATCTCCGAGCCTGTCAGGCTTATCAGTATTGCCCCAGCAAAAATTATCCAATAGCGCTGTCTTTTTTAAATTTCCGCCCACTGATATAACCTGGCGCAATGCTTCATCAATGCAGGAAGCAGCCATCCAATATGGATCAATAAGACCGTAGCGCGGATTTATGCCGTTTGAAATAATAATGCCTTTTTTGGAATTAAACTTTGGCCGTATTATTGTGGCATCACCTGGTCCGTCATTTTTTATTCCGACAAGCGGTTTTAAAACACTCTGGCCTTGCACTTCATGATCATACTGCCTTACAACCCATTCCTTGCTTGAAACATTCCAGGAAGACAGGATTTTTAATAAATCTCCTGTAAGATTTTTGGTCGGGGTTTTTTTAGGTTCCTTATGCTTTGACATGGTCCATACAGCTTTACGCTCAAACCTAGGTATGCCGCCGTGCAAAAATCTCATATCGAGATCGCATACAAGATTCCCTTTGTACCTCAATCGCAATCTCTTATCTTTGGTAAAACAGCCTATTACTACTGCCTCGACATCTTCTTTTCTAAAAACATCCAATAACTCATTCAAGTGTTTCTCGGGAACAGACAATACCATTCTCTCCTGCGCCTCAGATATCCATATCTCTGTATAGCTCAATCCATGATATTTCAAAGGCGCGTTCTCTAAATCAACCTCTGCGCCCAGTTCTTCTCCCATCTCGCCCACAGCACTCGAAAACCCCCCTGCCCCGCAATCAGTAATAGCATTGTATAAATCTCTGTCGCGCGCCTTTAAAAGCGTGTCAGTGACTTTCTTCTCTGTAATTGGATTTCCTATCTGCACTGCGCCGCCTGAAATCGTTTCGGATTCATGCGTAAGCTCTCCGGAGGAAAAAGTAGCTCCGTGAATACCATCTCTTCCGGTACGGCCTCCGACCACGACTATAAAATCTCCTGTCTTTGCAGCCTTGAATGATTTATTTTTAGGCATAATGCCTACGGTTCCGCAATACACCAGAGGATTTCCTATATAACGCTCATCGAAAAGCACTGCGCCATTGGCAGTGGGAATGCCCATACGGTTCCCATAATCCCTTACGCCACTGACAACGCCTTTCATGATCCTTTTTGGATGTAGCATTCCCTTTGGTATGCGATTTTGAGGCGCGTCAGGAAGTCCAAAACAAAAAATATCAGTATTCATTATCGGTTTCGCACCCATACCCACGCCCAATATGTCGCGGATCACGCCTCCTATGCCAGTACCTGCTCCTCCGTAAGGCTCGAGGGCAGAAGGATGGTTGTGCGTCTCCACCTTGAAACAGATATTGTCATCGTCGTCAAATCTGACAATACCTGCATTGTCCTTAAAAACAGAGACACACCAGGATTTATTCAGATCTTTCGTAACCTTCATCACTGTATTCTTCAAGAGATTATTTATTTTTCTATTTCCCAACGCCTTAAGCTTTAAGCCTTCAGCCTTCAGCCTTTCCTTATAATCTATAACCCCTTTAAACGTCTTATGCGCACAATGCTCTGACCATGTCTGCGCAATAGTCTCCAGTTCGCAATCAGTCGGATTCCTCTTTATCTTTTTAAAATATTTCTTTATCTCTTTCATCTCTTTAAGATTTAAAAAGAGCTGTCCGTCTTTACTGATCTTCATGAGCTTCTTATCACTCGCTCTTAAAATATCAACTGTTATTAATTTGAAGTGATAATCCCCTTGAGCCTTGAGCCTTGAGCCTTTAGCCCTAACTATATGTTGTATTACTTTGTTATAGAGAAGCTTTTCACATATAGCACTGAACTGGGATTCTGAAATTTTGCCTGCTAGAAAATATTTTCTCTCAGTCTTTACAGAATCTACTCCTCTGATTCCCAGATCCCTTATTGCCTTTTTTGTACTCTCTTCAACAGGATCCATCACGCCTGGATTGTAGGCGATTTCTACTACTCGTATTCGTGAATCGTGAATCGTGAATAGTGAATCGTTATATATTTCATACTGCTGAGTTATAGGATCAGTTAACAATTCCTCGGCGATCTTCAATATATTGTTCCTAGATACACTCCCGGAAATAATAAAGACCTGGGCAGTTGTGACTTTCTTGATTCCAACTATACCCAGGTCCTTGATATCCTTTTTGATCCCGCTTCCCAGGGGGTCAAAAATGCCTTTTTTGTTCCTTATCTCAACTTTCCACTCCACGCTACTCCAGTCCTTTATTAAGCTTTTATTCTCTTAAGAACTTCCTGGTATGCCTCTTCTATTTTACCTAAATCGCGCCTGAAACGGTCCTTGTCCAGCTTCTCATTGGTCTTCTTGTCCCAGAGCCTGCACGTGTCCGGCGATATCTCATCGCCCAAAAGTATCTTGCCCTGATGCCTCCCGAATTCCAGCTTGAAATCAACGAGTTTTAGACCGACCTTATCGAAAAAATCTTTCAATAAATCATTTATCTTAAACGAATAGTCTTTTATCTCCTGCATCTCTTTTTTTGTAGCGAGCTCGAGCATCTCTATGTGGTCGTCGTTTATCAATGGGTCATGAAGCGCGTCTTCCTTATAATGATATTCCAGGAGAGGCGCCTTTAAAACTATGCCTTCTTCTATCCCTAATGACTTGGAAAGCCCACCCGCTGAGATATTTCTCATCGTGACTTCCACCAGCACGATATCCAGCCTCTTTACAAGCATGTCCCTCTCGCTTAACTTCTTTACAAAATGCGATGGTATACCCTTTGACTCCAGAAGCTGAAACAGAACTGAAGAAATCTCATTATTCATGACGCCTTTCTGTTGTATAGTGCCTCTTTTCGTGGCGTCAAACGCTGTAGCATCGTCCTTGAATTCCTGGATGACCAGATTAGGATCATCTGTCTCGTATAGCTTCTTTGCCTTTCCTTCGTAAATCTTCTTTTTCTTCTCCATACCTCTCCTTTTAACTTTACATTTTAACGTTGTTGAAATGTAAAGTTATGTTTCATATACCGACTTTTTTGAAGATTCTGTCTACGTGCTTTGTATAATAAGCAAGGTCGAAAAATTTCTCAAGCTCTCTTGGCTTGACCACCTTCATAAAATCCTTATCTTTCCACAGCGCTTCTTTGAAATTTATGTTTTCTCCCCAGACCTGCATGGCGCACCTTTGAATAATGTCATATGCCTTTCGCCTCTCCACGCCTCTTTTCTCTAGCTCCACAAGTATCCTTGCTGAAAATATCAGGCCTCTTGTCTTTGCCAGGTTATTTCTCATATTCCCGGGATAGACATGGAGATTTTTAATGATAAATATCATATCATTTAACATGTAATCCAAAAGTATGGTGCTATCGGGTATGATAATCCTTTCTGCTGACGAATGGCTTATATCGCGCTCATGCCACAAGGCAACATTTTCCATGGAAACCATTGCGTTCGCACGCAAGACCCTAGCGAGCCCTGTGATCCTCTCGCACATGACAGGATTTCGTTTGTGCGGCATAGCGCTCGAGCCTTTTTGCCCCTTTGAGAAAGGCTCTTCAGCTTCTCTTACTTCTGTCTTCTGTAAATTCCTGATCTCTACTGCTATCTTTTCTAGCGTAGCGCCGACAAGGGCGATTTGTGAAAGATAATCTGCATGGCGGTCTCTCTGCAAGACCTGTGTGGATATATTGGCTGGCCCTAGGCCTAACTTTTTACATACATAGTTTTCAACGTAAGGCTCCACATTAGAATATGTCCCGACCGGACCTGAGATCTTACCGATACTTATTATATCCTTTGCTTGCTCAATCCTATCAATACATCTATTTATCTCGTCAAAATAAAGACTCATCTTTAGGCCAAATGTTGTAGGTTCAGCGTGTACGCCATGGCTTCGACCTACCATTATTGTGCGCTTGTACTTCTTTGCCTTTCTGCGTAATTCCTGCTTTAACTTATTCAGGTCGACAATAAGTATATCAGCTGCCTCTTTCATCATCACTGATAAGGCAGTATCCAATACATCGCTTGAAGTAAGGCCTTGATGCACAAATCTAGATGCCGGACCTATATGCTCTGCTATATTATGGAGAAAAGCTATTACATCGTGGCGGGTCTTTTGTTCTATCTTCTCTATTCGCTTTACGTTAAATACTGCTTTTGACTTTATTTTCTTAAGCTCTTTCCTGGGCACCTTGCCAAGGTTGGCCATTGCCTCACAAGCAAGGATCTCAATATCCAGCATCTTCTGGAACTTATTCTCTTCATTCCAGATAGCTGCCATCTTTGGGAGTGAATATCTAGGTATCATAGCAAAGTTACTATACCATATATAGATGAAACGAGTCAACAGAAAATAACTATATATTGGAATATTGGATCGCTTAACTTTACATTTTAACGTTGTTGAAATGTAAAGTTAAAAAGGCGACTTTTCCTTAAAGAAAAGTC
>CAYULJ010000045.1:0-5203 GCA_964445715.1 uncultured Planctomycetia bacterium | reverse complement strand
TTTGAAATTCTGGTTATTTTCTGTGGTTGCGGGAGCAGGATTTGAACCAAGGACCTTCGGGTTATGAGCCCGACGAGCTACCAGACTGCTCCACCCCGCGATATGTCAAGCGCGTTGTATATTATAAAGGGTGGTGTATCGACTGTCAATGCTTTTATGATACATCTAACTTTACATTTTAACGTTGTTGAAATGTAAAGTTAGGGTTGGATTTTGACTGGGATTTCACCTTCTCTTGTAACCCCCATGGATTCCCTTGCTACTTTCTCAATGTAATATATGTCCTCCTCGAGCTTTTTCTTTTCCAAGTTAAGGCTCACATTCTCCTGCTCTAAGTGCTCTATCTCTTTCTCTAAATGTACATTTCTAGCTCTTAGCTCCATGAACTTTGCATAGCCTGGCAGAAAAATCACAACCAGGGCTATCGCTATACCTATATATAGTGGTTTTATCTTTATTTTGGCCATGGTAATGTAGGATAAACTGCACTATTACCTAAATCTTCTTCTATTCTCAAAAGCTCATTATACTTGCAAATCCTGTCTGTCCTGCATATAGAGCCTGTCTTTATCTGGCCCGTGCCCCTCGCCACTACAAGATGCGAAATAGTAGTGTCCTCTGTCTCGCCCGAACGGTGCGACACGACCGCAGTATAGCCGTTCTTTCTTGCCAATTCTATTGATTCTATAGTTTCTGTAAGAGTACCTATCTGGTTTACCTTTATAAGTATAGAATTCCCAACACCCTTATCAATGCCCATCTTTAGGCGCTTTACATTGGTAACAAACAAATCGTCGCCTACGATCTGTATCTTTTTCCCTATTTTCTCAGTCAGTGCCTTCCAACCATCCCAGTCATCTTCCGCAAGGCCATCCTCAATAGAGCAGACCGGATATCTGGATGCCCAGTCAGCGTAAAAATCTACCATATCGCTCGCGGTTTTCTCGGGCGAGGCTTCTGCGCGCAACATATATTTTCCATTTTCATAGAATGAACTAGATGCCGGATCAAGCGCAATATAAATATCCTTGCCTGGCTTATACCCAGCCTGTTCAATTGCCTGAAGGATTACCTCTATTGCTTCCTGGTTAGATTTTAAATCAGGTGCAAAACCACCCTCGTCTCCCACGGCAGTTGAAAGTCCCTTCTTTTTTAAAATCTTTTTGAGAGTCTGAAAAATCTCTGAGCCCATGCGCAGGCCTTCAGAGAAACTCTTCGCACCCTTAGGCATTATCATAAATTCCTGCAGGTCCACATTGTTATCTGCATGAGCGCCTCCGTTTAGAATATTCATCATAGGAACAGGCAATATATTAGCGTCTTTCCCCCCAAGATATTTATAGAGAGGTATTCTTTTGAAATTTGCAACTGCCTTTGCAGCAGCCATTGAAACACCTAAAATGGCATTTGCGCCAAGGCGTGATTTATTCTCAGTGCCATCAAGCTCTATCATTTTCTTATCTAAGCTGGCCTGATCTGAAGCATCACTGCCTTTCAAATCAGAGTCCAGTTCACTATTTACATTCGAGACTGCCTTTAAGACACCCTTTCCCATATAGCGCTTCTTATCTCCGTCTCTCAACTCCACTGCCTCATGCTCGCCTGTAGAAGCTCCACTTGGAACCGCAGCCCTGCCCATCACGCCGGATTCCAGGATGACATCGACTTCTACCGTAGGATTACCACGAGAATCCAAGATCTCGCGACCTATCATCTTTTTAATTGCTGTTGCCTTTGCCATGATACATTCCTTTCTAAGTTTATAAATCTAATTAAGTATAATAAAAAATATCTCCGGATACAACATCCTTTAAAAACCTTTCGTACTTATCGATCAAATTCTTACGCGCATCTCTGTCTGTTTTCCTGACTGCCTTTCAGCTATCTTATCACAATAATTATATCCGCCGCAAGATCGATTCTGTCAACACGGCTCTATTGAGCAACTTAAATCTGTTTCATCTTATTTCATATAAATACACTGTGATACCAGAAAAAACCTTGCTGGATCTTTTAAAATAACGCTGATCCATCCGCTGGATCACCTTTGACTCTAAAGATCTTGGTCCTAATCTCAGTTCGTAATCCCATGCTGAAAAAATAACCCAGATCCTTTTATTCCAACCAAAGTCTAAATCCTGAGACCGGTCAATAAATCTATTAAATTCGGTAGTATACTCAAAAGGAAGCAATGTGTCTCTGTTTTCAGAAAATCGCAATACCAGATTTTTTTCAATTGAGATATCGCTACCGTATATATTGCCGAAATAATACTCGAACGGAAGCACAGTGTTACGGCAAGTATGGAATACGATATCGCCCTCTTTTAAATTTTCTGCCAAATATTTAGCCACCTCTTGATGTTCTTTTTTTGTTTGAACTGCAACATGCTCTGCAAATAAACCAGGTAGATGGTTTGCATAGTAATTCCTCAGGGAACTGAAGGATAAAGACATAATACATAGCATAGCAACGACTATGTATTTCTTCTGCAAGCAGGATAAGCCACGGCCGATAATTAGATAATAAAATAAAGAACTTGGGATAAAATATCTATCAACATAACATGGGCGAAATTTTGATAGAAAATATACTGATATAATAGGAACGAATAGGCTCAATAAAGACAATGCCCTCCCTTCAGATTTTCTATCGGGTCTAATGCCCAATAAGAATAATACAGAAAAGAATAATCCTGAAAATAAATAAATCTGCCTTGGCGCATTGTAACCTATGCTGAAATTTTTAAACGTATAAAACAGATTAGACCATGCTACTTGAGGCCTCCAGGACAATGCATCTCTGAAAAACCAATTATCCTTATCCAGCATAAATATAAAAACGCGTGCTGCTGAAATAATCCAAGGTATAAGAAATATAAGAATCAGAATATGAGCCCTGATCCATTTGCCAATAAGATGCCTATATCTTTTTATATAAAACAAAAAAAAGGCAGCCATTGCAATCTGTATAAAAATGATAAAAGGGTGCAAATATATATTTATCAGACTAAACACTACAAATCCCGCCCAATATCTATTTTTATCCTTTATGAGCGCCTTAATAAAAAAACATGCGGATAATATACTAAATAATGAAATAAACGAATACATCCTTATCTCTTGCGCATAATAAATATGAAATGGCGAAATAGCCAATATGAAAGCGCTGAATAATCCTACCTTCCTTCCGAATAGCAATTTCCCTAAATAATAGAATGCTAGCACGGAAGCAATGCTAGGCAAAACTGAAGTCATTCTTAATAGCAAATCGTCATATCCTACCAGTTTTGAAAAATAATGAATAAAGGCATCAAATATAACCGGGCAATAAAATTTCCATGAAAATAATGCGTTATTTACATATTCAGTTGGTGTTACAAACGGCATGCACTCATCAAACCAAAAACTATTGGCATTTAACTTGTACAGCCTAAGAAAAAACCCAAGGAGTAGCATAAAAAACAAGGGAAGTAAATATCGCCTAAAGCTAATGATTTTTAAAAATCGGTTATTAAATGCCATCATATTAAACCCTTATACTGAAGCCTTCTATATATCGTCATTGCAATAATCTTATGAAAGTCCACATTCGGATGCGGGTCCTCCGAAGAAACCCAGAATTCCTCCGCCTCTATATCCCCCAGGACATCAAGGAGATCTATAAGAACTATCTCTGGATGATCTTTAGCTATATCTTGAACAAATCGCTGGGTCTCTTTGAAATAGTAATCCTTAAAACCGTGCAATTCTGGAATATTTAGAAACACGAAAGGGATAGAGTTAGAATTTGCAATCTCTATCATTTCTGAGATAGCTTTTTTTGCGCGCTGCGTCAATTTTTTGTCTTCATATAGCCCGTTATAATACTTCTTATAGGAAAAACGGTGTTTTATATTTATAATCCTAGCGCTAATAAATGCGTAAAGAAAAGAATGTTTTCTTATTAGATAATTTAACCTGGATAAGCGGGGGACATCTTCAAGATCATTGATATAAAAGCCAAGGATTATAAAATCGGGTTGGAGACCAAGGTATTTCCTTAAAGTCCACAACTCACATACAGAGTTATAGTTTCCTACAGCTGTATTAATAACTTCATAATTTATTAAAGCATTTTTATTCAACAAGGCTTCCAGGCGAGAAGTATAAATATCTTTAAATTCAGCACCCCACCCAATTGTTATAGAATCTCCCAGGACTAATACCCTTTTTATATTTCTTGGTTTAGGTAAAATATAATCCTTTTCTGCTCTTAATCCAAGTGAATTCGTCCTTATCTCAACGCCATATAATGAGGATTTTTTGTTTACGGCATGTTCAAAAGGCAAGTCATTATAAAAAGAGATGGTTTTTAATTCTCTAGCATATCTCCACATCTCCATATGATAATTTGATAATAACGGCGCACATAGCCTTAAAATAATCTCTAAAAAAATAGAAAATGCTACCAAAGATATAAAAAAAGATAATAATTTTTTTCTCATCATATCTAACTTTCTCGCAGGCAGCTTCAGCTTCAAAAAGACGCTCCGCCAGATAAGAAGTTTGAGGGTGTAGGCCTCGCTCCGTTTATTTTGACAGGCAATTTTTTTAGTAATGCAAGATTATATGTTGCGCAAAATGAAAAGGCTTTTTGAATGCTGCCTGCAAGAATATATTTGACTATTAGTTAATAACGTCTTTTCTTTTCTTAAAAAAGCTATCTGCTATGAGCATTGTAGCGCCTTTTAAAATAACCCGTATTTCCCTCCATGTCTTGATTTTCATTAAATACGTTATTATATATATAAAATTGAAGTAAAAACTGCGCGTTGCCTTTTTTGTCCAATATTCCATATCCTTTTTAGTAAACTCTGGCGTTTCATACAGGGGCCATTCGACATTGGTATCAAAAAAAATGGAACGATCAAAAAAATTCTTCAATGAGATATCCTCCGTAGCTGTTTTATCAAAGAGCGTTGACTCAGGCGCTGGAGCCAGGACATTATAGAGCACATAATCTGGCTTTATCTTTTTAAGCAATCTCATTGATTCTTGCATGGTCCTTCTATTCTCCCCGGGAGAACCGACAATCATGTAAGCTATAGAGCGCATGCCGTATCTCTTTGACAAGGATATAGCCTTGTTTATATCCTCGAGGGTAATGCCTTTGTTTAAATTTTTTAATATTTTCTCAGAACCGGATTCGACGCCATAAGAAA
>CAYULJ010000044.1:0-12569 GCA_964445715.1 uncultured Planctomycetia bacterium | reverse complement strand
ATAACACATTGAAATTGCTGTAAATGTGCACACACCGTAGGGTTAGGCCTGCTGGCCATAATAGGCTGTATAGGGCTGAATATGGCCCATTTTGGCCCTCTTGTGGGCACAATTTGGGCACATTTTAAAGCCATGGGCAATTTTATAGCCACAATGATTTTAGTTGCAATAAGAACAGCAATATATTAAAATAAATATTAGGATAATATATAAACTCACACCCCTTGATTTATTGAAAAAATGGTGTACAATTTAAATACAGTCTATTATAATATATAAAATGGCCACACAGGCTTATTTGTTCCCAACAGATATAGTTGAAGCTATTCTTGCCGAGCTAGGGAAAGAGATCATCCCTACCGACAGAGACTGCCTGCATAATTATATATATCAATGTAAAGATGATCATCCTGATTTACTTGAGTCGTTTATTTTTGATGAGCTCGGGGGAGTTGTTCGTTCAAAGATTTTAGAAGATGCATTAACTAATCTAGAAATATCTTCTTTATTGGGACAGAAAAATCCAGATTTTAGTATTTATGAGATAAAGCCTGAATTAAAAAGTCATTATAAAAAATATATAGAGGTCAATATAACGAAAGAAGCATTAAGCGAGATAAAGGAAATATCCAAAGGTTTGGCGGAAATGATAGATGACTGGGGAAAAGAAGCCTAAGAGTTCTTTTGATAAGATTAACATAGATAATATACCTGCCAAGATTAAATTCCGCATAGAAAATTTTGTACAGGAATACATACCTGCAAAAGTAATAGATGTCAGAGATGAAAAAATTTTGCACGATGCTATTCATGGTACTCATAGATTAAAGAAACATGAAGTTGCTTTAATTGATCTTCCTTTGATTCAGCGCCTAAGACAGATTAGGCAAACAGGATTTACTTATTTTACATTCCCTTCCGCAACTCATTCTAGATTTGAGCATACTATAGGAGTTTTAATTTTAACTGAGAAATTAGGCAGAGCAATCAACAGGGCTCAAGAGAGTTATTTTGCAGACTTAAAGGATTTGAGAATAGCTGCATTGATGCATGATTGTGGACATGGTCCTTTTTCTCATTCAAGCGAAGAGATGTATAGATATTTCGACGATATGCAAGAATTGATTGGACCAAAGGGTGAATTTAAAGGGGCAAGTCCACATGAAGCCTTGTCGTGCCTAGTAGTACTAAGTCAGCCTTTCAAGGATTATTTTACCAGTCTTATAGAAAAACATGATATTGACTGTGATTATAATAACATTGCTAACTATATTGTAGGGAGAGCATCTAAAACACATTTCTATGCTGCTCAGGTAATAAATGGTCCATTTGATGCAGATAAGCTAGATTATATATTTAGAGACGGAAAGTTTACTGGCTTACCTCTTTTGATAGATTACGATAGGCTTTGGTATGCAGCTAGGGTTGGTACTGTAAATGACTGGAGAAGACTTACGGTAGAATTTAATGGTGTAACTCCTATAGAAGAGATTTTATTTAGCAAGATGGTTTTATTTTCTACGATATATCATCATCATAAAGTTCGCGCTTGTGATTGCATGTTAAAAGGTATATTCGAATTTTTGTTAGAGCATAATGAAGAGATTACAGTTGCAGGCAAGAAGATTGAATATGCAACTGATTTTTTATGGCTGACGGATGAAGAAATCTTTGCCTTAGCTTGTGATGAAAGGTTTAGAGGTAAAGAAATAGGAAAAGTTTTACATACATTGATACATAACTTACAGTATAGAAGATTACTAAAAAGAGCCTTGGTGATATCTAGGGATACTGTTGATTGTTCAGACGGAGATTTCTTAGGCTTAACCAAGCTTGGTGATAGTGTTAAAGAAGGCAAACAAGCCTTAAGAGATTTGGCTAAAAAGATCTGGAAAGCTTCAGGAGAGCCTTGCCTAAAAGAAGAACTATGGATAGATTTGCCTAAGTTGCCCTCAAACTTTGAGGTAGATAATATATTTGTTCATTCTGAATTTTCTGGCAAACAGCAATATAGAAAAATTAGGGAGTTTTTTAGAATGGATACTTGGGCACAACAGTATGCATTATATAAATGGAAAGGGTATGTATTTTGTCCCGATTATTGTGTTGAGAAGGTTTCCAAGGTAGCACAAGATGTGGTAGAAAAAGAATATAGTGTGAAGTTAAAGAAGTCAGCCGTACAGAGCTGCCATATAAAGGAAAAAGAAGTATAGGGATTTTTACCCTAAACAATTGGTCGTTTATTTAGACCAACTCCTTCCAACTCCTTGCTCATAGGCATATGCTACCAGTCATTATTTCCTGAAAGGGGTGGTGTATGAGGAAAGATTTAGTATGTTTATAATGTAAGCCAGTCTGGAGCCATTGTTCTGGGTTGGCTTTTTGTTTTAGAAAAGGGAGGCACAAAATGTGGGAAAAAATATTAGGCTGGGTTGTTAATATATTTAAAACAGGAGAAAGGATTGAACAGATTCTGTCAAAACAAGAACAGATAGAGAAAAAGTTAGCTGAGATAGAAAGGGCAATAGATTCTCCTCAGAATAAGTTGGCATTATTGGAATCAGAAAGAGCTAAAATAGATTTGTTGAGGGAGAATAATGCCGAAGAAATAAGAAAACTTGAGGCAGACAAGAAGGGGCAAATAGATAAACATAGGACAAAGATAGAAGAACTACAAGAAAAAAACGAAGAACTTACGAAATATGGAAAAGACTTTGAAAAGATTGCAAAAGAAGCAATTGAAATTATAAAAGATAAAAATAAAAGAATAGATGGATTGTATGAAGAAATTAGCATGCTAAGACAAAAAGCCCCGCCCTCATTATTAGGCACTCCTTTAGGCCAAGCAATATTAGGACAGCAGTTGGCATCCGGCAAAACTCTTTTAACAGAGGCATTAAAGAGCGGCAAGAAATAGGAGACCAAGCTCGCCCTTTACATTAGTACCATAGTAAAAATGTTTGGAGGTGTTTATGAAAAAAATAATCTTTGCTATTCATGGTATTAGAAGCAAGAAAGTTGGTAATTGGGTATATGATTTTACAGATTTCCTTAAGAAAGACCCGAGGTTTACCAATGATGTTCTAGTTCCTCATACTTATGGATTTCTTTTTGCAGTATGGTCTGTAAATCCTGTTGTTAAGTATTCTAGAGTTAAGAGACTGATGAAGGTATTGAGAGATCTTGTTAGTAAGAATCCCGATACAGAGTTAAACATTGTAGCTCATAGTTATGGAACTGAGTTAAGTTTTCAAGCAATAAAAAGAAGTGGAGAGGATGGAAAATCGCCAATAATAGTTAATAAGATGATACTTGTATCAAGTGTTGTGTCCCGCCACAGAGAAATTCCTTACGATGATACTGTAAGACCAGGCAAGATAAAACAATTACATTGTTATTGTAGTTTTGAAGACGAGGTATGTAGATTCAATCCCTTTGGTCATTCTGGATGTTATGGATTCGCAAAAAATAAATATGATAGTACATGTTATCAAAAGCCATTCGAAGATTTAGAAATACATAATCATCAAGTAGAAATATTAGAACATAGTGACTATTTTAAAGGAGATAAATATTTCAAGGAATGGGCTGATATTATATGCGATGCATAGTATAAGAGCTAGATTAAAGAGCGAGAGGTAAAACCTTTTGACTATTGATAAGACAGTAAGAAGAGTTGACTTTTGCTAAGGACTAGGTAAAATTGAATTAGTTGCTCTTTACAATTTGATATTTATAGCTTTATCTTAAAGGGGACTTTGGGCCCCTAACCGTAAAGTAAGATAGGCTGCACTACTGCCCGAAAGGGCAGAAGGGGAAATGCAGCTTTTATCGGATTTACTTTACGGTTGCCGGTAACGGATATGCGCCCCTTTTCTATTATGGGAGAGCAGAAGCATTCTAATGATCAATAAAAAGCAGCTAATAGTTACTTGGGTGATAGCGATACTGTTATTAGGCGGGTGTTCTAGCCCTACTAGCATTAAGCCTTTCGAAGGGACTTGGGCACCAGTAAGCAAGGTTTATTTGAACTTTGGAAAGATGATAATTAAAAATGATTCTATCGAATGGGAGAGTGGACAAAAAGTATCATACCTAGTTATAAAACAACAGAGAGATGAAACTGTAATAGGGTTTAAAGATAAAATTCTTCCGAAGTTTCATGGAAGAGAATATAAATTTATAAGATTTACTCCAGGAAAGACTCCATATGTAAAAGATAAAGGCATCGAAGTTAGTTTTTATGAACCCTCTCGAGACTTAAATGATAATAATGCGATGTGGGGAGTATATGTAAGATCGGAGGAGTAGAATGAATAAAAAAACAGCTAATAGTTTGCATATGAAAATCAAATCTTTCGCTGAACATCTAGTTAATTTCTTTACGAAAGAGCGCTTGATTAGAATGCTGCTCGCCCTACTTATAATATATACAAGCATTCTCATCGTTAAGAATATTACATCAAAGCATAAATCAAGAAGAATAAGAACAAAGTCTAATTATAAACTAAAGTTTTAACATTTCTTCTTGATAAGCCTTCCCAAGAGTTATATCCTTGAAAATATTATAGATATCATTTAGAATGAAAGTTGGCTGAAATTTCAATAATTTAGCCTTGAAAAGGTGATGAAAAAGTGGAGAAAAAAACTAAGCAACGATCTAAGGATTATATTGAAGAAATAAATAGACTTAAATGGGAATGCATTCGGCGAAACGAATATTTTATAAAAGACTACTCTCGTTTCGAAAAAGGAAAAAGAACATCTTTTACTTCCAGAAAGTCCAAGGGAAAACACTTTATTATTAAGCAGTTACAATACTTCAGCAAGAAATATGGGATTTGTTTTCCATTATCACCAAATAAGAAATTTCCTGCTTTACTTGGTGCCGGGTTTTTTGATCCTATAGCTGTAAGAGTATTAGAGCCAGGCGAACCAGAATTGTTGTTGCCGATCCGTGGAGGCATTACACCAGAAGAAGGTCGCCTATTGCGGAAAAAACTTAGAACTATAACCTTACGAGTTAATCTAGATTTCCCTAAAGAAATAATTATACAGCAAGTTAAGTATAAGATTCAGGCCTGCAATAAACTTCGAAAAAGGTTTTCTCCTCCCAAGACAAATAGGAAAAGGATCGATAAATATTCTCATTACTTAGAAGTGTTTGATTTACATAATCGAGGAAGGTCAAATGAAGCTCTGGCAAAAAAATTCTATGGGAATGATGCTGGAGGGTCTAGTTATGCAAAGAAAAAAGTGAAAAGAGACTATGAAAGAGCCAAGAAGTTGATCTATGGTGGTTATAGACAAATAAAGTAACTACTTTATCTGTCTTAGGTAAATAGGTTTTTATAGTTTATACTTAATCCTGTAAGAGAAATCTTGCAGGATTTTTTCATTTTAGAGAGGTGATGAAAAGTGACAGACTTGACGATTAGTGAAATTTCTGTTGAACCAATAAATAACAAAGAAGGCCTAATAGGATTTGCAAATTTTGTTATAAATAGTGATTTTAAAATCTGCAATGTAGCTATTCACACCTGCCCTTCACACTCTACAGGAATTAGGTTAGTTTTTCCTCAAAAAGAATATAACAGTCTGCGACTGAATATAATCTATCCAATAAATCAGGCAGCATATGAAGTTTGTGTGGTAGCTATAGCTAATGCATACAGAGAACTAATGGAAAGGTTTAGGTAATAGTGATTATTCTGAAGAGGTGGTAAAAATGAGCAGAAGAGGGAGAAAGAAATGCTCGCCATTTGTAATGCTTGAAAAAGCTACTTTAGACGGAAAGGAGTGGAAGGAGTTAACTCGTTC
Source organism: uncultured Planctomycetia bacterium (assembly GCA_964445715.1). Classification (GTDB taxonomy): domain Bacteria; phylum Omnitrophota; class Gorgyraeia; order Gorgyraeales; family Gorgyraeaceae; genus CAYPYS01. Next base: position 6,749 of record CAYULJ010000044.1, on the reverse strand, counting down.
AGAAATGATTGCATATATTTACATAAAAAAGAACTACAACGGAAGCAATAATGGAAAAATACCACTTTCATATTCGTCGCTTAGGGATATTTTGAAATCTAGTAGCACTATCTCAGAAGCCTTAAAAGGTCTTATAGATAAAGAGTGGATCAGAAAGACTCAGCATGGAGGAATGTTTCGTTATTACTGCCTTTATGAGCTTACTGGTGAGCATGACAGGATAAGATGATGGTATATAGTGGCAGAATCTATACAAGACTACAGTTATTGAAGTGTCGTAAAAACATCGGTTGTGCTTGTGACTATTCAAAAATTGAAGTGTCAAGATTGATAAAAGCCATTTGACTATTCAACGATTGGAGTGTGACACTTCAAAAAGTGAAGTTGACTTTAAAAGGGAGAGACATGAAAAGTTTAACTCCTGTTAAAGCTATAAGGGCCAAGTGCCTTGATTGTATGAATGGAAAAAAGTGTGGTATTAGGCAGTGCGAAGATTATATATGCCCTTTGCACCTATACCGCATGGGGCATAATCCAAAAAGGAAAGGCATAGGCAACAAGAACCCCTATTTTAAGAAAAAATATCAATCTTAAGATAAAGCTCTTGATACTAAAGTTTAAAAGTATGGTAACGGGCCGATCGTGCTTAAAAAGTTCACAGAAAGCTCACAAAATGCCTGGATTGTGCTTGGAAAACCCCCAGCAAACTACCATCATGGCTAGATTGTGCTCAAATGATTGTCATATGATTGACAGAATAACCAGATCGTGCTCAGAAAATTAACAGAGAATTCACATATGTAGAGGGGGCGCCAAGCTAAACATGCAGAAAAATACATAAATATGAGATCTGTAAGTTAAGACACAGCATAACTACCTAAGAAAACATGGAAAAACATTGAATTTTAGACCTAACAAACAAAGACATGAACCAAAACTACCTAAGAAAGGTCAGTAGAGGTTAGTATATGGAGGTCTTCGGATCAGGCAAACTATCTAAGAAAAGTAGTAAAAAGTAGTATCTGGAGGGCTTAAATGAGAAAATTGACCGCAAAGCAGAAAGAATTTATCAAGGCTTATCTAAAAGTGTATGGGATTGGCACTAGAGCTGTACTCATGGCATATCCAAAGGTCAAGAATAGGAACACCGCAGCGGTTATGGCCCATGAGTTATCAGGCAATTCTAAGATAAGGAAGATAATCGAAGAGCAATTAGAAAAGGATAATTGGGGGAGAGATTTTGTGGATTTTGAGATAATAGACTAAAAAGGTTAATATATGCAGAAACGGCTCATCAACATTACAGAACTTTCGGAAATGATAGGGGTAAGAGTCTGTACTCTTTATCGCTGGGTGTCGCAGAAGAGAATACCCTATGTCAAAGTAGGGCGCCTTACGAAGTTCGATCTTGAGGCTATCGATGACTGGATTAAAGAATCATCCGTAGATAGTAAAGAATACTGAAGTAAAACTTGACTTATAGGGATACCTACGGCAAGCTTTGTTACCAAGGAGTGATAAGAGATGGGAGTATTGCAGAGAGGGAAAACCTATTATATTGATTATTATGCTAATGGCCAGCGCATAAGGGAATCTATAGGCCGTGACAGGCGACTTGCTGAACTGGTACTTAAGAAAAGAAAGGTAGAAATAGCTGAGGGTCGGTTTCTTGATATAAAAAAGAATGAAAAGATAAAGTTTGAAGACTTTGCAGCTGAATACCTAGAGCTCCACTCAAAGGTCAATAATAAATCTTGGAAGAAATCAGATTTGACTAATATTAATATGTTAAATAAATATTTTGGTGGTAACTACTTGTATACTATAACAACAAATGATGTTGAAAGATTCAAAGCAGAGAGGATCAAGGAAGTTTCTCCGGGAAGATTGAATAGAAACCTTGCATGTCTTAAGAGTATTTTCAATAAAGCTATCCAATGGGGTAAGGTTGAAAAGAATCCTGTCAAAGGAGTCAAGATGCTGAAAGAAGCTAATGGTCGCGATCGCTATCTTGAAAAGGATGAAATTGCGCATCTTTTATCAAATTGTTCTGGATATATAAAAGCTATAACTATAATAGCACTTAATACAGGAATGAGGAAGGGCGAGATCCTTAATCTTAAATGGCAGGACATAGATTTCAGACGAGAAATCATATATCTCCTAGATACAAAGAATAAAGAGAAAAGAGAAGTCCAGATGAATGAGATGACAAAAGAGGCTCTCTTCAAAACAAGAAGGCGCCCAAATAGTCCTTATGTTTTCGGTAGCGACAATGGAAGAAAATTTAGAGATATTCGAAAATCCTTCTTTACAGCTATGAGGAAGTCTGGTATTATTAACTTTAGATTTCACGACCTGAGGCACACCTTTGCATCGCATCTTGTGATGTCAGGAATTGATCTTAATACTGTCAGAGAATTATTGGGGCATAAGTCGATCAAGATGACTCTAAGATATGCGCATCTATCGCCCCATTATAAAAAGCAGGCAGTAGATGTGTTAAATAGGCAAATGGGCACAATTTGGTCACAAACCGAAGAAGTGTCAAAGTTTGAGGATAAAGACAGTTCTTTAACGGCCTGTGAAATCGAGAGATATGACTAATTGCCGGGGTAGCTCAGCAGGTAGAGCGACGGACTGAAAATCCGTGCGTCCCCAGTTCGATTCTGGGCCCCGGCACCATTGACTAAAAAAAGGGGGTATGTATGAAGAAACTCGCATTGATTCTATTTATTGTAATCGGGATTGCATGTTTCTTTGGCTTAGCTTATGCAGATGTGCCTCAGGTCATAAATTATCAAGGCAGATTTACTGACAAAGATGACAACCCTTTGGCCGGAAATTTCCTTGTAACATTCAGATTTTATGATGTAGACAACGGAGGACAGGCCCTTTGGGAAGAGGGGCATATACTTATTATAGATAATGGGGTGTTCAATGCGCTCCTTGGTTCAATAAATCCTTTGGATGTAGATTTCGACAAAGATCTTTGGTTAGGTATAGAGGTTGCCAGTGACGGAGAGATGACTCCGAGGATAAAACTTGCCTCCTCTGCCTATGCGTTTAATGCCCAGACAATAGATATGTTGGATTCCAGTCAGCTTATACGAAATGATATAGATGCTGTAATGTCGGGATCTCTGACTCTCAAGAAGGATTTGATTCTGCGAGGCGATAAAATAGGGCCAAGCAAAATCGTGCTTACTGATGCCCAAGGTCGTGAATATTATCTATGGATGGATGCAGGTGGTAATTTAAGATTAAAGGAAGGCTTGCCTTCTTCTGATAAAGATGGAGCTTTGATTATGACAGAAGGGGCAGGTGGGTTATCATCTCGTTTCATGCAAAGTGTTTCTGTGCTTCTTTTGTTGGTGGCGGTTCTTATATTAGGCCTTGTTTTGTATTCTATAAAAAAGAAATAAGCTGCCAAGAGCCAAAAATGGAAATTTTGGCATTAATAATTTTAATAGTATTTAGCATAATCGGATTTGCAGCTATTTTCTTCACCACCTTCGGGACCTTGATTATATTATTGGGGTCTATCATCTATTCATCCCTGACAAATTTTCTCGTCTTGGATCCAAAGATACTCATTGTCTTATTAATTCTATATTTATGCGGCGAGGTCTTGGAATATGTCTTTATTATAATAGGCGGCAAGAGATTTGGCGCGTCGAATCCTGCGATCGCAGGCGCGATTATCGGAGGGATACTAGGTGCAGTTTTAGGTACGTCACTGTTTGGAGTGGGGCTTATTCTTGGGACACTATTGGGTATTTTTCTTGGCGCATTTTTAGTGGAATTTTTTATCCAAAGGGATTTTGTCAAGTCGATTAGAGCTGGCCTCGGTAGCGTTTTAGGAAGGATCGGCTCAATAGTAGTAAAGGTTATAATAGCGATAATCATGTTTTCGCTTATAGTCTCGAGAATAGCGTCTGATGTAGGTAGCATAGCGATTCAGATCTAATAGTATAAATAAAAAAGGTATTCAGATTTTTCCTGCCCAAAAAAGCCCAACCCGCTTAAGTTCACACTTTAACATTGTTAAAGTGTGAACTTAAGATATTTTTGTCAGAGAAAATCATTAAATTTTATGAACAGTAATATACGAAATAAAACAAAAATATCTTTGCGACAGAAAATAGCTCTGATATTATTTGGACTCTTTTTATCTGTACTGCTGCTCGAGATAGGGTTACGCGTGGGAGGACTTGTAATCCTCTCTTTACAGGAATACAGAAATAGAGTTTCTTTAAGAGAAAAGGATACATGTCGCATAATGTGTTTAGGAGAATCTACAACAGCGGCAATCGTTCCTCATGCTTACCCTGCGCAACTCGAGCAGATATTGAACGAGAGAGATACGGGAATAAAATTTAGTGTCATAAATAAAGGAATAGCAGCTGTTAATACATCAGTCATAATATCGCAGCTAGAAACTAACCTCGATAAGTGCAACCCTGATATTGTTATTGCGATGATAGGAATAAATGATATAAAGACAGATATGGTGCCTTACGGAGAAGACCATAAATCAAATACAATAATAGCTCTTAAATGTTCTAGGGTCTATAAGTTGACAAGGCTTCTTTGGCTACACATGCTGGCTAGATTTAGGAAGATAGGTCTTTTTGTATCAGTAAAAAAAGATAATGCGACAGATAGGTTCAAAAAAAAGCTTGAGGGAGAATATTTGATAGAGAAAGAACGACTACTGAAGGAGATACTAGAATTTGATCCTAATGATGATTCTGCATATAGAAAATTAGGCTGCCTTTATTTTGACCAACAAAGATTCAACGAAGCCGAACAGGCGCTCAAGAAAGGCTTAACTATAAGTCCTGAATATTTTAATTTGTGGAGAGGGTTAGGTCGTGTTTGTCTCAAGCGGGGGAAATTCAACGAAGCCGAACAGGCGCTAGAAAAGGCTTTAGAATTCTATCCTAAAGATGTCATTGCACATGAAGTGTTAAGTTTGGTTTATCAAAAAGAAGGAAGGTTAGAAGAGTCAGAGAAGGCGCTAGAGAAGATCCTGGAGATTAATTCCGGAGATGCGATTGCATATGAGACATTGAGTTTATTTTATAATAACAAGGAGAAATCCAATGAATCAAAGCTTGATTCCAAAGATGACCATATATATAGGCTATTGGCGCGACTATATTCTAATGATGAACTTTCCAGAGTGTATGCAGAAAAATCAAAGGTTCTGAGCAAAAAATACTATAATCCCATGACAGTCAAAAATTACTATGCGCTTAAACAGATGCTGGATAAAAGAAATATACAATTGGTCTCTGTTCAGTATCCTGTCCGGGACATAGTGCCATTGAAAAGGATGTTTATATGGCAGGCTAAGGGCGATATTATCTTCGTAGATAATGAAAAGGTGTTTAAAGATGCAATAAGAGAGCTTGGCTACGATGAATATTTTATGAATGCATTCGGTGGGGATTTTGGTCATTGTACAGAAAAGGGCAACAGGCTTTTGGCCGAGAACATCGCAAATGTCATATTGAAAGAGTATTTTGACAAATAAAAGATATTGATTCTCCAGAAGTTTGATTTCCCGGCGTTCTTATTGAGGATATAATTATCTAAAACCGGTTTATTTTATGATAAAAGATAATACACATAAAATTGGCGATACAGCAAAAAAAGATCTATCGGCCTTGCCTGGCCCGAGCTACTGCTGTTTTGTTCTAACGCTTAGCTGTATGATGAGATGCAAGATGTGTAATATTTGGTCGCAGAAAGAAGACTATTCCAATGAATTGACAATCAAAGATTGGAAAGATTGCGTATCTTCTTTAAAAGGATTATTGGATCCAAGTTATGGCATTATTTTATCTGGAGGGGAGCCGTTTTTAAAAGAGGGGATATTGGATTTGACATCTTTTATCGCCAGATCCGGGTATAAGGTCTCGATTGATACAAATGCATATCTCATTAATGAGGATATGGCGAAAGCAATAAGAGATTCTGGCGTATGGCGGATATGTATATCATTAGATAGTTTGGATAAGGACTCGCACGATTTTCTAAGAGGTAAAAGCGGCAGTTTTAATCGTATCCTGAAGGCGATCGAGCATTTGCATAAACATAGCCCTTTGGTCGGGATTAATATCCAGACCGTGATAACAGCGCAGAATTTGGACGGCTTGGTTAATCTTGCAAAGTGGGTAGAGCAGGATGAGAGGCTGGATTATATTTATTTTCAGGCAGTTGTCCGGCCTTTTGGTACACAGGCAGATGCTGATTGGTTTAGAGAGGGTGGTTTTAGTTTCTTGTGGCCCCAAAACATCAATAAGGTAAGGGCTGTGATGGACGATTTGATAAAACTGACAGATGCAAATTCAAAGATCGTCAATATTGCTTCGCAATTAAAGGCATATGCTGCATATTTTGAGGACCCTGTTAATTTTGCCAAAGATGTAAATTGTACCATAGGTCATCGCGATATTAATATAAATCCTTATGGCGATATGTATTTATGTTTTAAGAAGGATTCGATGGGCAATGTGAAAGCACATTCAATTTCAAATATGTGGAATTCTGAAAAGGCCTATGCTATAAGAGAAAAGATCGATAGGTGTAAACAACCGTGCCATTTTCTCCTCAATTGTTCTTTTAGCGAAGGCGATTGCTCTTAAATTTTCATTTCCTAACACCTTCCTTAATGGTATAATTATCTACGACAATCATGCCGATGCAGCTCAGTTGGCAGAGTAGGGCTTTCGTAAAGC
>CAYULJ010000043.1:0-12739 GCA_964445715.1 uncultured Planctomycetia bacterium | reverse complement strand
CCTTATTATAGTTGCTGAGGCTGACAGAGATGGTGCAGAGAGACTCATAGTGCGCGTCAGGGACGAGTCAAGACTGAGGTTTGACTATCACGTTGCTGTGTATCCGCGCGACGGCATAAAGGCAGAGGAGCTGTTTGAAAAGGTTGAACAATAGATTCGTATATCGAAAGCCGTATATCGTATGTCGTATATAGTATGTAGTAAAAGATTTTCTCACGATATACTATATCCGATATACGATATACGAACAACGAGATACGAACATGGAGGTTAAACATGTCTAAGATCCTAATCGTCGACGACGAGCCACATACTATTGAGATGTTTAAGTTTAGACTTGAGTCTAGCGGTTACAGTGTAGATGTCGCTAGTAGTGGCATAGATGCCTTAAAGCGCATAGGGGAAAATAGGCCTGACCTGATTTTGCTGGATGTTATGATGCCACATATTGATGGGTATGAGGTTTGCAGGAGAATAAAAGCGGACAAAAAAACTAAAGATATTCCGATCGTCATCTTTACTGCTGTAGGCCATGATGACTTAGCGAAAAGGTCAATGGATGCTGGCGCAAGTAGTTTTATAACAAAACCGTTTGACGGCAATGCGCTTTTGCAAATAATTAAAAAGGTGCTTAAATGAAAAAAAAGATCCTCATTGTTGACGATGAAGAGAATACCATGGAGATGTTGAAGCTGAGATTGACTGATGCTGGTTATGAAGCTATCCTTGTCAACGATGGTTGGAAGGCATACGATCTTATTACAAAAGAAAAGTTTGATTTAGTCTTGACTGATTCAAGAATGCCAGGCCTTGATGGTTTCTCTATCTGCGGTATGATTAAAGACGATGCAAGGCTTAAAGATATTCCAGTAATCGTTTATTCAGCGTTGCGTTATGGTGAGCTGAGCAAGATAGCCAATAAGCACGGGGCCAATGCATTTTTACAGAAACCATTTGATGGCGAGGAATTACTGGGGCTTATTGGGAAAATGTTAAACGCGAAAAAACGCGAATCTTAAAAAAGAGATTGCTTCACTTCGCTCGCAATGGCAATACGCGCTGTCATTGCGAGGCCACGAAGTGGCCGAAGCAATCTCAAAAACGAGATACGATTCACGAGATACTAGATACGAAATGAGGTGATACATGGCTAAGGCAAAGATACTCATAGTTGACGACGAGCCGCACATAGTCGAGATGCTGCGACTCAGGCTCGAGGCGAACGATTTCCAAGTCGAAGCTGCATACAGCGGCCAAGAGGCGCTTAAGGTAATGGAGGCGAATCAAGATATTGATACTACAATGACTGATATCATGATGCCTGGAATGAATGGCATAGAGCTATTGCGTAATATAAAAGGGCATTATCCTGATATGGAGGTTGTTGTCATCACTGGCTTTGCCTCTTTAGATACAGCAATAGAGGCAGTTAGATTAGGCGCCTATGATTATATAAAGAAGCCATTCGAAGATATCGCAGCATTGATACGCACTGTTGAGGGTGCAATAGAAAGAAGAAAGCTTGTTCTGGAAAATAGGCAGCTGACAGAAGACCTTAGCATCTCAAATGAAAAACTCAAAAAAATCAATCTCATGCTTGGCGACAATGTGAATGAGCTTGTGATGCTACACCATATTGTAGAATCTATCTCTGGCACAGTCTCGCTCGATGAGATAGTTGATAATTTTTTAAAAAATCTAGTTGAATCATTGGATTTTAGAAAGTCGCTTCTTTTTATAGTAGATGAGGCTCAGAACATTCTGGAACTGAGAAGCTCCGCAGGTATTAAAAAAGAGACCTTGGGTTCAGTTATAGTTTCACTAGAGGACAAATCAAGGGATGCGGTGCGTGCATTAGATGAGACCCAGCCTTTGTATCTATCTGGTTTCGAAAAACAAAAGGATGAGTTACTTACAAAGATTATCGACGATAAATCAAGGACAGTTATCTATTACCCTTTACGGACTCGCGAAAGAATAATAGGCGTTTTAATGCTTGAGAGCGATAAAGAGGTCCAGGTGAAAAAATTACACTCGCTTCAACTTTACATAAATCAGGCAGCGCTTGTTATGGAAAATGCAAGGATGTTTAATAGACTCGTTAAAATAAATGAAGAACTAAAAGAGATGGACAGGCTCAAAACCGAATTTATATCTACTGTTAGCCATGAGCTGAGGACACCTCTTACAGCTATTAAGGAGGGCGTAGCGCTTGTTCTGGATAAGATCGTGGGCGAGATAAATGAGAGGCAAGAGCGTGTGTTGGAGATGTCAAAGACTGATGTGGATAGGCTTGCACGTCTGATCGAGGATCTTCTCAATATATCAAGAATAGAATCTGGAAAGGTGATTTTAGATAGGGTAAAGGTCTCTCTATCTAATTTAATAGAGCGCTCGCTTCTTCCGGTAAAGGCAATGGTAGGAGAGAAGAAGATTAAAATAGAGGCCTCTCTTTCTAAGGGGTTACAAGATGTGTTTGTTGATGAAGATAGGATTGTTCAAGTAATAGTGAATCTTCTCTCAAACGCAGTAAAATTCAGCCCAGAAAAAAGTACAATCAAGATCTCAACCAACCCTTCTAGCAAAGAGAACTTTATTGAGCTCAATATTAAGGATCAAGGCATAGGTATTTCCAAGAAGGATAGAGGAAGACTTTTTCAGAAGTTTTCGCAGATAGGCAGGAAAGATGGCCCTGGAGCAAAAGGCACAGGATTAGGGCTTGCTATTTCTAAACAGCTGATTTCAATGCATGAAGGAAAAATCTATCTTAAGGAATCTGAATCTGAAAAAGGCTCTACCTTTTCTTTTACCGTACCTATTTATGAAAAAGGCATTGAAGAAAGGGCAATGCTTAATGATAATATAGATTCAGAGCTTAAGAGGATGCAGAGGGTAAAAGGAAATTTTACTATAGTAAGTTTTAAATTACGAACTGCTTTGCAAAAAAAGGAGATTTGTGAGCTAAAAGAAAAGGTAAAAGCAGGGCTTCCGTCAGAAGAGGATAAAATAGGTCTATATTCGGATAAATTGATTTTGTCTTTACTTAAAAGCGCCAATAAGTCTTCAGCTTCGACGTGGAGCGATAATATAATAAAAAGTCTTCCTAAGTCTATAAAGGATAAGATTGAGTTGCATATCTTGACATACCCAGAGGATGGGGAGAGCCGGGAAGAGCTTTTGAAGAGGCTAAAAGAATAGAATTCGAAACAGGGAGGTTTCGCATGGCTAAAAAAATATTGATCGTAGATGACGAGGCTCACATAGTAGAGATGGTCAAGATGAGACTGGAAGCAACTGGGTATGAGACGCTCGAGGCATTTGATGGCCAAGAGGCGCTTAAGATGGCCCGTGAAGGAAATCCAGATTTAATAATATTAGACCTTATGCTTCCAAAGCTTGATGGCTATAAGGTCTGCAGGATGCTTAAGTTTGATGAAAAATATAAGCATATACCTATTATTATGTTTACTGCACGTGCACAGGATAGCGATGTCAAACTTGGCAAAGAGACTGGCGCAGAGGCGTATGTGACGAAACCGTTTGATCCAAAGGTGCTTTTGGGGAAGATAGAGGAGCTTTTGAAATAGCTTGTTAGCTTCATTAGCTAGTTAGGGATAATACACCAATTTTCCTAAAAAGCTAACGCAGCTAATAAGCTAATGAAGCTAAAAATGGGGTTTTTATGGCGATAACAGACGATCCAGCTCTACTACGGTTACTGACGAAGATCCACGACGAGAAAGGCTGGGACTTTACCCAGTATAAGGAAAAGTCTATCTTGAGACGCTTACAGTCTAGATTGCATAAGTACGGTATAAATTCTTACGATGAGTATAGTGAGATTTTAGATCGCGAACCAGATGAGTACGTTGAGCTAATAAACACATTAACAATAAATGTAACTGAGTTTTTCAGGAATCCAGAGAGTTTTGATGCTATAGAGAAAATAGTAATTCCAAGAATAATCTATTCTAAAAGAGCTCATCAGCATAGGATTATACGGACATGGTGTTGTGCTTGTTCAAGTGGTGACGAGCCATATTCTTTAGCAATGCTTTTATTGGAAAAGCTGGACCAGGCAAGGAGTAAGTTCTTGTTAACTATAATAGGCTCAGACATCGATAAGGATGCTTTAGAAGAGGCCAAGACCATGATATACTCTAGAAAAAGGCTCAGGGCCATAGATGCAGAGCTCTTGGGTAAATATTTTGATAAGGTAGGTGACGATAACTTTAGATTGAAGAGCTTTGCCAGTAGTCTTGTAAGGTTCAGGCATCACGATGTCATAAAGGATAAGCCTTTTATGCATTGTGATATAATACTCTGCAGGAATCTGTTGATATATTTTAACAAAGAGTTACAAGAAGAGGTGCTATTGAAATTTTATGATTGCTTGAACCCTGGCGGCTTTTTGGTCCTTGGCATGGTGGAATCACTTATTGGTTCTTCAGTCAATGCCTTTGAGCACGTAAATAATCGTCTGCGTATATATCGTAAGCCAGAAAAAGAATCTGTTAGATATGATAAAGACGGAATCTTGTCGCAGGGTGAGATTGATAGAATTGTGAAGGATATGCTTGAGAAGTAGCTTTTTAGCTTCGTTAGCTTTTTAGGAAAATATTGGTATTATTCCCTAACTAGCTAATGAAGCTAACTAGCTAACGAAGCTAAAAAGCTAACGAGGGAGGTAAACATGACAAAGAAAATACTACTCGTCGACGATGAAAAAGACCTAGTCGAGACTGTGACATTTAGGTTGGAGTCCAGTGGCTATGAGGTTGTGTCAGCCTATGATGGTCAGGAAGGCTTGGATAAGGCCAAGAGTGAAGGACCAGACCTTATAATACTGGACTTAATGCTTCCTAAGATGGACGGCTACAAGGTCTGTCGCATGCTTAAATTTGATGGGAAATACAAAGATATACCTATAATTATGTTTACGGCAAGGGCCCAAGATAGTGACAAGCAAATGGGCGAACAAGTCGGCGCAGACGCGTATATTACTAAGCCATTTGATCCAAAGGCGCTTTTGGGGAAGATAGAGGAGCTTTTGAAGTAGAGATTGCTTCGGGCTTCGCCCTCGCAATGACGTCATTGCGAGGAGGCGCGAAGTGCCGACGAAACAATCTCTGGAAAGATAAGAATGACTCAGCAAAAGGAAATCCAGGAACTTAAGCAGGCGCTTTTGAAGGCGAATGAGGACATTGACAAGCTTTCGAAAGTGAGGTCGGATTTTGTATCTATAATCTCGCATGAGTTGCGCACGCCTTTGACTTCTATTAAAGAGAGTATTTCTTTGGTGCTGGATGGTGTTGCCGGACCTGTAAGAGATGACCAGAAGAAATTTTTAGGCATGGCAAAGAAGAATATAGATAGATTGGCAAAGCTTGTGATAGATGTGCTGGATTTTTCCAAACTAGACTCTGGCCGGATTACGATGCATAAGAAAAAGATGGACATCAATAAACTCATAAATGATGTATATGTCGAGATCAAAAATGATATAGAAAGAAAAAAAATAGATTTTAATGTTGAACTTTCTGATGATATTGAGCAGACGTGGTTTGATCCCAAGAGGATAACCCAGGCATTAAAGCACCTTATATCCAACGCAATAAAGTTTAATAGGGAAAAAGGCAGGATAACAATATCCAGTTCCAATGGCTGTATCGACGGGAAAGAAGTCATAAGGGTCACCGTAGAGGATACAGGCATTGGGATTTCAAAGGAGCTGATCCCGGAACTTTTCAAAGAGTATAATCCATTAGATTCTAGCATGACGCGTAAATATAGAGGCCTGGGCCTGGGCCTTTCAATTTGCAAGAGAGTCATAGATTATCATGCTGGCGATATATGGGTTGAGTCTGAACAAGGCAAAGGGAGCAAGTTTATCTTTACATTACCTATTTATAAAAGAGACAGCGAGTTTCATTTTTTGCTTGATGGGGCTATAGAGAGGGCAAGGTATGCTGATCTGGAATTATCGTTGATTATTTTCAAAATTAAGAATAAAAAAGATGAAAATGAAGAAAATCTATCTAGTTTAGAAGAAGCAATGAAATCCACTGTCAGAGGGCCTGAGGATAAAATCGCAAGATTTGGAGAGGGAAAATTATTAGCTATGATGGTGGGCGCGAATAGATACGGCGCAGAGAGGATATTGGAAAGATTAAAAGGCAAGATTGATGTCTCTTTAAATTATGGTATTGGAGTTTATCCTGATGGGGCAGAGAATAAAGAGAGCTTGATAATGCAGGCTGAGCAAGAATTGAAGGGTAAAAAGAATAGTATCTGAACGGGAGGTGCGGTATGGCGAAAAAAAGAGTCCTGGTTGTCGATGATGATCAAGATTTACTGAAAATGCTGAAGCTCAGGCTGGAATCAGAAGGTTTTGTGTTTATGAGCGCTGGCGATGGAGAAGAAATGCTTAATGCGATAAAGATTAAAAAGCCAGACATCATATTATTGGATATCATGCTTCCTAAAATGGACGGATACAGTGCCTTGAGAGAGATGAGAAAAGAGGATGAATTTAAGGATACGCCTGTTATAATATTATCAGCTAAGGAAAAGAAGAAGGTGGGCGATCTCTTCGCGCTTGAAGACATAAAGTACTTTATTGAAAAGCCATATGATGTCAAAGATTTAATCCAAAAAATAAGGAGCGTATTATGAGCGAAAAAAAGAAGATCCTATTAGTCGATGATGAAGAAGATCTGCGGAAGATGTTGAAGTTTCGCCTGGAGGCAGTGGGGTATGATGTGAAGGAAGCAGCTGATGGCCAGGAGGGGCTGGATAAGGCCAGGTCTGCGTGGCCAGATTTGATCATCTTAGACCTTATGCTTCCCAAGATCGATGGCTACAAGGTATGCAGGATGCTAAAGTTCGATGAAAAACATAAACACAAACCTGTTATTATGTTTACTGCCAGGGCACAAGAGAAGGATAAGACGATTGGTAAGGAGATGGGCGCAGACGCGTATATCACAAAGCCATTTGAGCCAGAAGCGTTGATAGGGAAGATAGAGGAATTGTTAAAATAGCTTATTAGCTTCATTAGCTAGTTAGGGACAATACACCAATATTTTCCTAAAAAGCTAATGCAGCTAAAAAGCTAATGAAGCTAAACAAGGAGTTTAATATGCCTAGAAAAATTCTAGTAATAGACGATGAGCCGGACATGCAGAAGCTTTTAAAGATCAGGCTGGAACAGGAGAATTACCAAGTTATAACTGCTGGTGATGGCGATGCGGGTGTCAAGATGGCAGAACAAGAGGCACCTGATATGATTTTACTAGATATTATGATGCCTAAGATGGATGGTTATTCCTGCTTGAAGGAATTAAGAAATCTACCCGCGACTAAAAATACCCCTGTTTTAATGCTTAGCGGTAAGGAAGAAGAGAAGGTGCGCGACTTATTTGCATTCCAGAAGATCTCAGGCTATATCGAAAAGCCGTTTGAGCTGGATGATGTGGTGGCTAGAGTAAAGGAATTACTAAAATAGTATATCGTATATAGTATGTCGTATATCGTAAAAGATTAGATTGCGAGTTTTTTGCAAAACGATATACTATATACGGAATACGATATACGAACAGGGAGTTTGATATGCCTGCAAAGATCTTACTGGTCGACGATGAGAAGGACATTGTAGATGTTACAAAGATGCGACTTGAGGCTAAGGGGCTTGAGGTGACTTGCGCGTACGATGGCCTAAGCGCTCTTGACAAGGTAAAAGAGATAAAACCCGACATTATACTTTTAGATTTATTTATGCCGGTCATGCACGGCTATGAGGTATGCAAGAAAATAAAAGAAAATACTGAGACAAAAGATATACCAGTAATATTATTTTCCGCAGGGCTATGTAAAGCTTCTTGCCCAAAAGAGGCAAAGGATATTGGTGCGGCTGATTTCATTGCCAAGCCATTCGATCCAGAAGAGCTGGTAGACAAGATAAAATTTTATACAAAGAAGACCTAGCTAAGTGAAGGGGATGCATGGATACGAGGACTTGGGACAATGTAGTGAGGGATATACATACGCAGACTGAGCTCGAGGACTGCCTGAAGATCTCCATGGACAGGATCGCGGAGATGTTGGGCGTGGAAAGAGGGTCTTTGATGCTCCTGGATAAAGAGAATCAGGAGCTTTCTATTAAGGTGGCAAAAGGCATTGCTGAGGATATAGCAAATAGCACAAAGACAAAAGTAGGAGAAGGGGTTTCAGGATGGGTTGCAAAAAATAAAGAGCCGCTTCTTGTAAAGGACATTGGGAAGGATAGGAGATTTCGAAAAAGAGGCAAAGAGTATCATAATGATTCTCTTTTAAGCGTGCCGCTTATGGCAAGAGATGAGCTTTTGGGAGTAATTAATGTAAACAATAAGACCACAAAAGAGGTCTTTGATGAAGCAGATCTTGATAGATTAAAGGAGCTTTCCGCACATATTTCCCACGCCATAGATAGATCTTTGAAATACAGAGAACTTAAAAGGTTGAGTGATATAAAACTTGATTTCGTATCGACTGTTTCACATGAATTGCGTTCACCGCTCGCTGCTGTAAAAGAGGCCACGAACTTAATGCTCGACGGTACAGTTGGCAAAGTCAGTGAAGAACAGAGAAGATTTCTAAATATTTCGAAAAAGAATGTCGATAGAGTGGTTAATCTCATAAATGACCTTTTGGATGTGTCGAAGCTTGAGTCTGGCAAGCTTGATATGAAGAGAAATCACCAAGACATATGTCCTGCCTTAAAGGACTCTTACGAGACTTTAAAGTTCAGCGCAGATAAAAAAGATATAAAGTTTAAACTAGAGATGCCACGCAAAGAGATTCGAATGTGGTTTGATAAAGATATGATAACAAGGGTACTCGTTAATCTTATCAGCAATGCCATTAAGTACACGCAAGAAAATGGCAAGGTGGATGTAAGACTGGAAGATCTGGGAAAATTTGCACAGGTCAGCGTAGTAGATAATGGTTCAGGTATAAAGCCTGAAGACCAGGATAAAGTTTTCGATAAATTTTATACAGTAGCAAAGACAAAATCAGATGGCGTAAAAGGCACAGGCCTGGGCCTTCCTATTGCGAAGGAGATAATAGAGCTGCATAAAGGAAGGATCTGGGTGGATAGCGAAGCAGGCAGGGGATCGAGATTTTTGTTTACCCTGCCGAAGGATATACGCGCCGCATGATTGTCATTGCGAGGCGAAGCCGAAGCAATCTCTAAGAAATTAGATTGCTTCGTCGGCACGGTGTGCCTCCTCGCAATGACGATTAGTATTATAGGAGAGGGTTATGGCGAAAAGGATTGCAGCAGAAGAAGTGCTTTTGAAGCGCTCGCTTATTACAGAAGAGCAGCTTAAAAAGGCCAGGGAAGATTCGAAGAAGAAAGGCATCCCTGTTGGCAAGCTTTTGGTGCGCTCAGGCATTGTAAACGAAGACGACTACACTCAGGCAATGTCAGAGGTTTTAGGCGTACCATATATAGATCTTTCAAGTTATCTGGTGGATGCAAATACCTTAAAACTCATTCCAGAGAGTGTGGCTCGGAAGCACAAGGCAATCCCTGTTTTTAAGATCGGAGATACATTGACAGTGGTGATGGTCGACCCAAAAGATATTATGGCAATAGATGATCTATCTAGAAGGTCAAAATGTGAGATAGAGCCAGTGCTGTCAGGTGAGGCTGCCATACTTAACGCAATTGACCAGTATTACGGAGTTACGGGGTCGGTTGATGAGGTGATCAGGGATATAGATAAGGAGAAGAAGAAGACAACAGCAGCAGGTGTCGAATTGGATTCAGAGAAACTCAGTGAGATGGCAGAAGAGGCGCCTGTAATAAAGCTCGTAAATCTTATAATCATGCAGGCAGTAAAGGATAAGGCGAGCGACGTACACATTGAGCCAGAAGAGGAAGCGCTAAAAGTGAGATTCAGGGTGGACGGAGTTTTGCATGAGATGTTCTCTCCTCCTAAACATCTGGAGCCGGCTCTTCTATCCAGAATAAAGGTGCTTTCGAAAATAGATATATCTGAGAAAAGAAAGCCGCAAGACGGAAGATTTAACATAAAGATAGAAAATAGAGACATAGACCTAAGGGTCTCCACTTTCCCGACGATATACGGAGAGAATATTGTAATAAGGATTCTTGACAAAGGCGCGATCCTTTTAGGTCTTGACAAGATAGGTTTTTCCAATAAGACCCAAAAAGACTTTGAGTCATTGATAAAGCATCCGCATGGCATAGTGCTCGTAACAGGGCCTACAGGGAGCGGAAAGACCACCACGCTTTACTCAGCTCTTTCTGTGATTGACTCAGAAGAAAAAAACATTATTACTGTAGAAGACCCTGTGGAATACCATCTGGGCAGGATTCGGCAGTCTCAGATAAATCCAAAGGCTGGCCTGACATTTGCTTCAGGACTGAGGTCTATTTTAAGGCAAGACCCGGATATAATAATGGTAGGAGAGGTGCGGGACAAAGAGACTGCTGAGATCAGCGTGCAGGCAGCGCTTACAGGCCACTTGGTTTTCTCAACGCTGCATACAAATGATGCGTGCGGCGCATTGAGTAGATTGATCGACATGGGAGTGGAGCCGTTTTTGATTTCAAGCTCTGTCATAGGAATCTTGGCGCAGCGCCTTGTCAGGGTGATATGTGCAAAATGTAAGACTTCATATAAGCCATCAGCAGAGGTGACGAAAGGCCTGGGCATAGAAGAAGGCAGGGAAATATACAAAGGCAAAGGGTGCAACACCTGCAAGAGTACAGGATACAAAGGCAGGCTCGCTATATTCGAGCTTTTAGTGATTAACAATGATATAAGGAAATTAATCGTCGATAGAGTATCAAGCGACACGATAAAGAACAAAGCGATTGAGCTGGGCATGAAGACATTGAGGGGCGACGGCTTAGACAAAGTGCTCAAAGGCATCACCACTGCGGAAGAATTAATAAAAGCGACGCAGGAGGAATGATTCCAGGATCTAAGCCAAAGCAAGTTCTGTCCGCTCAGCTGAAAATTTTCCGCCAAGAAGACATGGCGAATCGCCTTTTATTTCACATTTTGACGGGGCTTGAAAAACTTGCCGACACAAAATCTGGTGTGTCGGCTTCGGACAGTTTCAAGCCTTTTTGTCTCATATAATGAGACATATAAACCGTCAAAATGTGAAATAAAAGGCTAAATTTTCAATTCGCTCCCAGAACTTGCTTTGGCCTAGATGATGCAGGAGAATATATTACATAGGATATAAGAAACATGCCAAATTTCAAGTATAAAATCCGCGATAAGCACGGTCGGCTTTCTACAGGAACGACAGAAGGCGAGTCTAAAGAAGCAGTTGCTAACCATTTCAAAAAAATGGGCTATGCGCCTACCATGATAAAAGAGGCAGGCCCAAGCCTCAAAAAATTCAATCTACTAGAAAAGATTATTCGCAGGGTAAGCCTGGACGAACTGATAGTATTTACCCAGCAGCTTGTCACGCTTCAGCGCGCAGGTGTACCTATCCTCGTGAGCCTAGAATCTATCCATGCGCAGAGCAACAATGCTCATTTTAAAAGCGTCATTGAAGAGGTTGCCCATGATATAGAGGCAGGCAATAGCCTTTCAGTCTCTATATCCAAGTTTCCAGATGTGTTTTCAGAGGTCTATATAAATATGGTGCGCTCGGGCGAAGCAGCTGGGATACTGGACAATGTATTGGAAAGACTCGCAGCGCTTTTGGAGCATGAAATGGAGATAGGGATGAAGATAAAACAGGCTACGCGGTATCCGCTCCTGGTTGTCGTGAGCATTGCCATTGCGTTTCCTCTAGCAGTAATGTTTATTATACCTAAATTCACTTCACTTTTTGCAAGGTTTAAGACCGAGCTTCCTCTGCCTACGAGGGTGCTCTTAGCTATGAATCACATACTGATAAACTACTGGTTTCTTGTTATTATAGGATTAGGCGTTTTTGTATTTGCGTTCAAATATTTTATCAGCACTAAACCAGGTAGGCTTTTCTGGGATAATGTTAAACTGAAGGTACCTGTGTTTGGCCCGCTCATATTAAAGATTTCAATGTCGCGATTCAGCAGGATGGTGTCTGTCCTTTCCGCGAGTGGCGTACCTATTATAAATACATTAGAGATAGTTAAGGATGCTGTCGGGAATAAGATAGTAAGCAATTCAGTCGATAATATTATAAGGGCAGTCGGTGAAGGCGTAGGCCTGGCAGAGCCAATGAAGGCAAGCGGACTATTCCCTGGCATTGTGATCCAGATGGTGAAGATCGGAGAAGAGACAGGCAAGATAGATGAGCTTCTCATGAAGGTTTCGGAATACTATGACTCCCAGGTCAATTACACTGTTAAAAACCTGACGGTCCTGATAGAGCCGATTTTGATATTTGCAATGGGGATCATGGTTTTGATATTGGCGCTCGCGATATTTTTACCGATGTGGAATTTGATTTCATTATTCCGTCATTAATTGAGGTAGTGTCAGAAGTTGTATGAAAAATTTCCCTCTCCCTTGTGGGGAGAAGAAAAACTGCTTCCCCTCCCCTTGTGGGAGGGGTTAGGGGAGGGGGCGGAGGGCTGAATTGAAAAAAGACTTAACGCGGACAGCCAGAGGGTTGAGGAATAATCTAACCGAAGCGGAAAAACATCTGTGGTATGTTCTGCGCGTTAGGAACCTTGGGAATAAATTTCGAAGGCAAGCAGTAATAGGCCGCTATA
>CAYULJ010000042.1:0-12895 GCA_964445715.1 uncultured Planctomycetia bacterium | reverse complement strand
TACAGGTATATATAAAGAATAATAATATTGGCACAGATATATATGATAATATATTAAAAAGATTAGATATAGGTGATATATTGGGGGTAAGGGGGAGCTTGTTTAAAACCCGTACAGGAGAGATCACGATAAACGCATCTGAAATAACATTGCTTTCCAAAGGTCTTCGGCCTCTTCCTGAGAAATGGCATGGCCTGAACGATGTTGAGATAAGATATCGCCAGAGATATGTGGACCTGATCGTAAATGAAGACGTACGCAATGTCTTTAAACTGCGCAGCAAAGTTGTTGCGAAGATAAGAAGTTTTTTAGACGAGAAAGGCTTTCTGGAAGTCGAGACTCCGATGATGCATTCGTTGGCAGGGGGCGCAGTTGGCGAGCCTTTCAAGACACATCACAAGGCGCTTGACATGGATCTGTTCCTGAGGCTTGCGCCGGAGTTGCATTTGAAAAGGTTACTCGTGGGTGGATTTGACAAGGTCTACGAGTTGAATAGAAATTTCAGAAACGAGGGAATTTCTATCAGGCATAATCCTGAATTTACAATGCTCGAGGTATACGAGGCATATTCTGATTGTGAAGGCATGATGCGGCTTACAGAGGAATTATTCAGCCATGTGGCAAAAGAGGTCTTGGGTACGACCAGGGTTAGATTTGGGAAGCAAGACATTGATTTTGAAACGCCGTGGCCCAAATGGTCATTCGCAGATGAGATCAAAAAGCGGTTTGACATAAATCCTGATGACCCGACAAAAGAATGGGTCAAAAAGCTCAAGAATAAAGGCATGGATTTCAAAGGTAAAGATATTACGCGTTCTCAGATAGTGAATATTATTTCAGATATGCTGGAGCCGGAGACAAAGGACAAGCCGATATTCGTCATTGACTTATTTGCGGATATCTGCCCTTTGGCAAAGAGAAAAGAGGACAATCCTTTACTTACGGATAGGTTTGAGCTTTTTATGGGTGGTATAGAAGTTGCGAACGCGTATTCAGAGCTCAATGATCCGATAGAGCAGCGAAAGCGATTTGAAGAACAGTTAGTAGGACAGGAAGGCGTGAAGAAGATTGACGAGGATTTTGTGCGCGCGTTAGAGTATGGCATGCCTCCGGCAGGCGGGCTGGGCATTGGCATAGACAGGCTGGTGATGATTCTCGCTAACCAGCCTGCAATACGCGACGTGATCCTGTTCCCGCAGCTAAAACCCGAAGCTTAAGTTTACATACCACTTCGTGGCACATGCTTTCCCATTGTTGAAGTGTAAACTTAATGTAGCTCAGCGTTGTCCCGCTATTTTCATGAAGTGTGAGTTTTGGATAAGTTTGAGGTATTTGTTTTCAAGGCGCAAGGAGAGATTTATCTCTTTTATCAGCCTGATCTCTATTTTGGGCGTGGCTGTTGGTGTGATGGCGCTCATTGTCGTGCTCTCGGTCATGAGTGGTTTTGACAATGACCTGCGCGAAAAGATAGTGGGCACGAACTCGCATATTGTGATAGAAAAAGACGGCGGCATAGAGGATTACAATGCACTGGTAGAGGAGATAAACAGCATCTCGCACGTCGTAGCGAGCGCACCTTTTGTAAACGGTCAGGCGCTGATCAGGCAGAAGGACCAGGTCACTGGAGTGTTGTTCAGGGGCATTGACCCGCAGAGAGAAAAGGAAGTCTCGAATTTAAAAAAATATTTGATCTCTGGGAGCTTCGAGCTGGCAGGAGATACGGTGCTAATAGGAAGAGAGCTTGCGTGGAGGTTGAATCTGCGACTCGGCGACACTGTCTCTTTGATATCAGCTGCAAATACAAAACCAAGGGCTTTCACTGTCATAGGAATATTCAAGTCTGACATGTTCGACTATGATATGAATCTTGTATTTACGAGCCTGGAGGCTGCGCAGGATTTTTATGATGTTGGAAATCTGGCAGGTGGCATAGGCGTGAAGGTAGACAATGCCTACGAAGCGAACAACATAAGGGATGAAATACAAGCTTCTATCGGTTATAGTTATTGGGCCAGGAGCTGGGCAGATCTGAACAAGAATTTATTCAACGCGTTGAAATTGGAAAAGATCACAATGTTTATCATACTCGCGCTCATTGTGCTCGTTGCTTGTTTCAATATCGTAAGCACATTGACCATGATGGTCACTGAGAAGACAAGAGACATAGGCATTTTAAAATCCATTGGCATGAGGAATTTGAGCATAGGAAACATTTTTATGCTGAATGGATTTTTTATAGGATGTTTAGGCACGGCGCTGGGCGCAGCAGGCGGATTTTTACTGTGTCACCTTTTAGAGACGTATGAGTTTGTGAAATTGCCGAGAGATATTTATTATATCGACAAGCTCCCTGTCAATGTCAACGTGACAGACTCAGCAATCGTGATAGTCGCTGCAATAGTTATCAGCTTGATTTCAACTGTGTATCCTGCGTGGAAGGCAGCGAGCATGGAACCTGTGCAGGCGTTGAGATACGAGTAGTTTATGTTACGAGCAGAGGGCATACATAAGATTTACAAATACGGAAAAAAAGATTTACGTGTACTAAAAGGCATAGATCTTGAGATTAAAAAAGGAGAATCAATAGCGCTGGTCGGGCCGTCTGGCGCTGGGAAGTCGACGCTTTTGCATATAATAGGAGGCATAGACCGGCCTACATCAGGCAATGTTTTTTTGCATGACAAAGATTTTTACGCATTGCCGGACAGAACAAGGGCGCGACTCAGGAATCAGAAGGTCGGGTTTGTTTTTCAGTTTTACCATCTTATGCCCGAGTTCACTGCCTTGGAGAATGCAATTATGCCAGCGTTAATTCGTCGTTCGTCGTTCGTCGTTCGTATATCGTCAAACGAAATACGAAATACGATATACGATATACGAAAGAAGGCAGAGACATTATTGCGGCAGTTTGGACTTGGCGAAAGATTGCACCATAAGCCGAGCGAACTTTCAGGAGGCGAACAGCAGAGGGTGGCGATTGGCCGCGCCTTGATAAATGATCCCGACATACTCTTGTGCGACGAGCCAACAGGGAATCTTGATTCAGACATGGGAGAGGAGATACTCAGGATTTTATTTGAGTTGAATAAAAACGGCACAGCAATTATTATTGCCACACATGATAAAGAGCTCGCTAAGAGAGCGAATAGGATTTTAGAAATAAAAGACGGTAGAATAGAATCTTAAGTTTACACTTTAACAATGTTAAAGTGTAAACTTAGTGAATTGTGAATAGTAAATAGCGCCATTCACCAACTACCATTCACTATTCACTAATATAAGGAGGCGATATGAGCCCGAAAGTCTATATCAATGGTGAATATTTTGACAAGAAAGACGCTAAGATTTCTGTTTTTGATCACGGGCTTTTGTATGGCGACGGCGTCTTTGAGGGCATTCGTTCGTATAAAAGGCTGGTTTTTAAATTAGAAGAGCACGTGGATAGGCTCTACGAGTCTGCCCAGGGTATTATGTTGAAGATAAGTATTTCCAAAAAGGAAATGATGAAGGCAGTTGTTGACACATTGAAGCTTAATAAACTGGATGACGCGTATATCCGGCTTATTGCCACAAGGGGCATCGGGGATTTAGGGCTTGACCCCAGGAAATGCAAGGCGCCATCCATCATAATCATTACAGACAAGATAGCGCTTTACCCTGAGAAACTATACAGGGAAGGCCTGAAGCTTATTACTGTGCCGACACCCAGGAATTTTCCTGAGGCCTTGAACCCGCAGATCAAGTCATTGAATTATCTTAATAACATTCTGGCGAAGATAGAGGCGTTGAACAGCGGATATGAAGAGGCTTTAATGTTTACGGCATCTGGTTATGTAGCAGAGTGTACAGGCGATAATATTTTTATTATAAAAGACGGGTCGCTGGTGACCCCGCCTGCGTATTTAGGGATTTTAAAAGGCATTACGCGCGCAGCAGTGATGGACATTGGAAAGAAGATAGGGCTTGAGATCAAAGAAGAAGTGCTCACGAGACACAATCTTTTTACAGCGAACGAATGCTTTTTAACTGGTACAGCTGCTGAGATCGTGCCTGTTGTCAGTATCGAGGAGAGAGTCGTTGGTAATGGAAAGCCTGGCAAGATAACATTGAAGCTGGTGCAGGAATTCAGGAAATTGACAAAGATCGACGGTGTGGAATATTAGAAAAGAAGTTACGGAAAACTGCTTAAGTTCACACTTCAACATTGGAAAAGCCTGTGCCACGAAGTGGTATGTGACTTTAAGGGATATTTGCTATGTTTGGGGAGGCGTAACTTATGGTTTGTGATATTTGTGGCAAGACTCAGGCAACGGTACATTTGACAGAGATCATAGATGACAAGATGACAGAATTGCATCTTTGTGAGCCGTGCGCTCAGAAAAAAGGCGCTCAGATGGAGAGTCATTTTGGGCTGGCTGACTTGTTGGCCGGGCTCGCAGATCTGGGGACTCAGTTTACGACAAGCAAGACAAATAAGGAAGCCAAGGCCAAAGCCAAGTGCACAAGGTGTGGTCTTACTTATGAGGATTTCAAGAAAGTAGGCAGGCTTGGTTGCGGAGAGTGCTACACAGCTTTCAGAGAAGCGCTGCTGCCTCTTTTAAAAAGGATACACGGTTCTACGCAACATTACGGCAAGTCCCCGACCAAGAAAGCAGCCAAGACACTCAAAGCAAAAAGTGATTTACAGGAACTAAAAGAACAGCTGCAGAAGGCCATACAATTGGAAGAATTCGAAAAGGCAGCTGAAATACGTGACAAGATCAGAGGGCTGGAGAGAAAAAAGAAGTAACTGCGGAACCACATAGAACTTAAGGTAGGAGGGAGTATTAGATGAATTTAGGTGATCTGCTGAACAATCAGGGGGAGTGGCTTAGATGCACTGGTCCGAATTCTGATATAGTGATATCGTCGCGCATCAGATTGGCCAGGAACCTGGCAAAGTACCCGTTTTCTCATTGGGCGAGCAAGAAGGAGCAGCAGGAAATCTTGCATCTTTCGAAACAGGCCATTGTGTCGTCGAAAAAAATAAAAAATTCTCTCTGTTTAGATATAGGGAAGCTCGAGACAATAGATAAGCAGTTTCTGGTTGAGAGACACCTGATGAGCAAGGAGCATACAATAGACGCGGAGAATAAAGGTCTTTGCGTGGCTGACAGAGAAGTCATAAGCATAATGATAAACGAAGAGGACCATTTGCGCTTGCAGGTCATGAAATCAGGTTTTGACCTGAGGGATGCTTGGCATATAATCAACGATATTGACAGTAATCTCGGCAGCTTATTGCAATATGCTTATTCAGTAGATTTTGGTTATCTGACAGCGTGCCCTACGAATACCGGGACTGGGATGCGGGCGTCTGTGATGGTTCACCTCCCGTCGCTTGTAATGACAAAGCAGATAGGAAAGGTGCTCCAGGCCATTACGAAACTCAGCCTCACTGCGCGTGGTCTTTACGGAGAAGGAACAGAGGCAAGTGGAAATTTTTTCCAGATCTCCAACCAGGTTTCGCTGGGCCATAAGGAAGAGGATATCATCGACAATATCGAAAGGATCATCAAACAGATAATAGATCATGAGCAGAGCGCGAGAGAAGCATTGTATTCCCAAAACAGATCAGTGTTGCAGGATAGGATCTGGCGCGCCTATGGCACTTTAAAGAGCGCGCATATTATAACAAGCAGTGAGACCACAGATTTGTTGTCGCTTGTCAGGCTGGGCGTGGATCTGAAATTGATAAAAGAGCTCGATCAGGCACTTATAAATGAATTGTTTATAATTACGCAGCCAGCCCATCTGCAGAAACTTGAAAAGAAAAAACTGGATCCGAATCAACGTGACGTCAAAAGGGCACAGATAATCAGGGAGAAGATAGGAAGCTAAGCGTATAAGCTTAAGTTTACACTTTAACATTGTTGAAGTGTAAACTTAAGGAAAAGATGTCAACTTAAAACAGGAGGGGAAAGATGTTTAATCGTTTTACAGAGCGGGCAAGAAAGGTAATCTTACTTGCCAAGGAAGAAGCAAAAAGGTTTAATCACGATTACATAGGCACAGAGCACATTTTGCTCGGACTCGTAAGAGAAGGCGAAGGAGTCGCAGCAGTCGTGCTCCAGAAAATGGGGCTGAGCTTGCAGCAGATACGATTGGAGATTGAGAAGATCGTAAAACCAGGGACGAGTACAGCTGTTTCAGGTGATATCCCTTTTACGCCAAAGGCCAAAAAGGCAATAGAGCTTTCGGGCGAAGAAGCTAGGGCATTGGGCCATAATTACATTGGCACAGAGCATATTTTGCTAGGACTTATAAAAGAAGGAGAAGGCGTAGCTTCTCAGGTGCTTATGAATCTGGGCCTGGATCTGGAGAAAGTCAGGCAGGAGATAGTAGATCTCTTGGGTTCTGCAACACCTGGTTTTACTGGCGGTGGAGGCATGAAAAAAGGAACAGGCCGTGCTGCAGGTGTAAAGGCAGGTTCGAAGACGCCTGCGCTTGACGCATTCGGACGAAACCTTAATCAGCTTGTGCGCGAAAATAAACTTGACCCGGTGATCGGCAGACAAAATGAGATCGAAAGAGTGATTCAGATACTTTCGAGACGCACCAAGAATAATCCTGTGCTTTTAGGCGAGGCTGGAGTCGGGAAGACTGCCATTGTCGAAGGGCTTGCGCAGAAGATCGTAAAAGGAGATATACCAGAGATATTAAAGGGTAAGCGCGTTATTATTTTGGACCTAGCTCTTATGATCGCAGGCACAAAATACAGAGGACAGTTCGAAGAGAGGATAAAAGCGGTCATGGATGAGATGAAACGCTCAGAAAACGTGATCATGTTTATCGACGAGCTGCATACCTTGGTCGGCGCAGGCGGAGCAGAGGGCGCCATAGACGCCTCTAATATTTTAAAGCCAGCGCTTTCCAGGGGCGAGATCCAGTGCATTGGCGCTACGACCCTCGACGAATACAGAAAGCATATAGAAAAAGACGCAGCCCTTGAGAGGCGATTCCAGACAATAATGGTGGATCCTCCGACAGTCGAAGAGACAATAGCGATATTAAAGGGCTTGAGAGACAGATACGAGGAACATCATAAGGTGGAGATCACTGACGATGCGCTCGAGGCAGCCAGTAAATTATCAGACAGATACATTGCCGGAAGATTTTTGCCAGACAAGGCAATCGATCTGATCGATGAAGCTGGCGCAAAGGCAAGGCTTTCCATCATGACTGCTCCTCCGGAGATGAAAAAGATGGAAGAAGATATAGAGAGCACGCGTAAAGAAAAAGACACTGCGATAAAAGACCAAGATTTTGAAAAGGCAGCTAGTTTACGTGATAAGGAAAAAGACGAGCGCAAAAAACTTGACAAGTTCAGACAGGACTGGAAGAAATCAAAGATGGATGCGCGGCCAAAGGTCGACGAAGAGCTTATAGCGGGCATTGTTGCGAAATGGACAGGCATCCCTATTGTCAGGCTGGAACAAAAAGAATCCGAACGTCTTTTAAAAATGGAAGAAGAGCTTCATAAGAAGATAATAGGTCAGGATGAGGCCATAAGCGCTATTGCCCATGCAGTGAGGCGTTCGCGAGCTGGCATAAAGAATCCAAAAAGGCCGATCGGTTCTTTTATCTTTCTCGGGCCGACTGGCGTAGGTAAGACTCACCTAGGCAGGGTGCTTGCAGAATTTATGTTTGGTGATGAGAATGCGCTTATCCAGATAGATATGTCAGAATATATGGAGAAGTTCAATGTCTCGCGTCTGGTAGGCGCACCTCCGGGTTATGTAGGATATGAAGAAGGAGGTCAACTCACAGAGAAGGTCAGAAGGAGGCCATATTCAGTGGTGCTCTTGGATGAGATAGAAAAGGCACATCCTGATGTCTTCAATATCTTACTTCAGGTTTTGGAAGATGGTCGGCTTACTGATAGTTTTGGCAGAAAAGTAGACTTTAGAAATACAATCCTTATCATGACGTCTAATGTCGGAGCTGAAATCTTCAAAAAACAGAGTACCATTGGTTTTAAATCAGAAAAAGAAGATGCTAGTTACAAGAGTATGAAAGAAAAGCTTCTTGATCAGGTAAAAAAGACATTTAAGCCCGAGTTCCTGAACAGGATCGATGATATCATTGTATTTCATCATCTTACAAAAGAACATCTATATGGTATAGTAGAGATAGAATTGCAAGAGGTGATGAATAGACTAAAGGAGCAAGACATAAAAATCGAATTAGATGATAAGGCAAAAGAAGTGCTGGTGGAGAGCGGTTTTGACTCTGTCTTTGGCGCAAGGCCGCTGAAGCGCACCATACAAAGACTTTTAGAAGATCCATTGGCAGAAGAGATCATTTCGAACAGATCCGACAATAAGGAGAAATCAATAAAGGTCTCTGCCAAAAACGCAAAATTGGTGTTTAAATAAATCTTAAGTTTACACTTTAACAATGAGAAAGCATGTGCCACGAAGTGGTATGTGAACTTAAGCGAAGTGCAGGCCATATGTATTATCTTGTTATCAGGCGTAAGATAAGGATGACATTGTTGTTTATTTTACTGGCAGCCGTTCTTATAAATATAGCGCCTCAGGTCTACGAAAATATTTTTATCCAAAGAGAAGATTTCTATTTTTACGCAGGACAAAAGGATCTGGATTACGGACAGGTGTGGCGTGACACAGAAATCGATACACCTGTCTCATTGGATGTAAATCTATTAAATGATGGTTTTTTGTTTTCCAAGATAAACATAGATGGCCTGGTTTTCAAGGGCAATGAATTCTCAGGTGACATTGTTATAAAAGGTCGCATTGCGAGAGATAAAAAGGGGCAGCCGACAGGCTTTAGCGGAAAACTTTTCTCTGGAAATATCACGCAGAATTCAGAGCCGCTTTTGCCCTTTAGGGCGTTCTTTAAGATTGCGAATGGACAGCTGGAGATAGAAAAGTTACTTTTTGGCAGGGCGCATAAAGTAATGGGCAAACTTTCATTGGCAACTCCATACGAGGTAGACCTTCGGCTCGAGATAGACAGACTGGATATGAGACGTCTTTCTCCAGCTTCAAGGATAAAGGATAAAGACATTGTCTTTGGTATCGTAAGTGGCGGTTTTAATATAACTGGAAATTTAGCAGGTAATATTTTTTCAGAAGGGATGATAGAGAGTAGAAGAGGGCGTTTTGGTTCTGTAGAATATAATACTATAAGGCTTAAGCTGGAAGGTTTTGGACCTATAATCAACATAGTGGATTCAAGTTTTAAGCACGATAGTGGAACTTTGACAATGGAAGGTTACGTAGACTTAAGGGAGATTTCAAAGGGCGGTTTTTTTGATGGCGTGAGGATTCGCTCAGACGTCAAGACAATAGTATGGCAAGGCTGGGATATAACGAAAAAAGGCACAGATGAGTTAAGCATGGAGAAGGATATAGGGGATAAGATGCAGGTGGGTTTCAAGACAATGGCGAGAGAGCCGCTTACGACTTACGAAGATAGGGAAAATCCTGAAGAGATGAGTCTGGGATACAAGATAGGCTCAGAACAGTTAAAGATGAAACTCAGAGAGAACGAAGAGTTTTTTGTCATAGAGCGCAACATAAAATTTTAACAGATAGGCCGAAGTTGTGCTAAAAAAGCCTTTTCATTTTGCGCAACAGAAAATCTTGCATTACCTTAAAGTCGGCCTGTCAAAATAAACGGAGCGAGGCCCAATTCTTCGATAAACTAACACTGGCCGAGCGTCTTTTTGAGTACAGCTTCGGTCTAAGATATCAGAGAATGGTGTTACTATGAAAAATATAATCAAGTCATTAGGCAATAAGTCATTGAACTTCTTTACCTATATAGGGGGCATGTTCCACCTTTTTATAAGCACTCTCTTTCATATATTCGTGCCGCCTTTTAGGAAAAAGGAATTTTCAGTACAGTTGTACAAGATCGGCGTACTAAGTTTTCCTATTGTGTTTTTAGTAGCTTTCTTTACAGGTATGGTGCTTGCGCTTCAGAGCGCCTATCAGCTCACCAAGATGAACGCGCAGATCTATATATCGAGCCTTGTCGCGCTGTCAATGGTCAGGGAGTTGGGTCCTGTGTTGACTGCGCTGGTGGTAGCTGGCAGGGTGGGAGCAAGCATCACTGCTGAGCTCGGCACAATGAAGGTGACCGAGCAGATAGACGCGCTCGAGACCCTCGCGGCAAATCCCGTGAAGTATCTGGTCGTGCCTAGATTTTTAGCGCTCTGTCTGATGCTACCGCTACTCACCGTATACGCTGATTTTTTAGGGATAGTCGGAGGTTATATCATAGGCGTGTACAAATTGCTCATAGGCTCTACGATATACATAAAAATGACATATGATCCGCTTATGTTCAAGGATGTATTCACGGGACTTTTTAAGTCTTTTGTATTCGCTATGATTATATGTATTGTCTCATGCTATGAAGGTTTTAGGACAGAAGGAGGCGCTGAAGGTGTGGGCAAGGCCACGACACTTTCAGTCGTGACCTCGTTTATTTTAATCATTATGGCGGATTGCTTGTTTACCGCCCTATTTTATTTCGTGTTCCCATAAGACTATGATAGAGATAATAAATTTATCAAAATCGTTCGGCGGCAATAGAGTATTAGAAAATCTAAACCTCACCATAAATTCCGGGGAAACAATGGTAATTATAGGACGCTCAGGTTGCGGTAAGAGTGTTTTGTTAAAGCATACTATAGGACTTCTTAAGCCAGACTCTGGCCAGGTAATAATAGACGGCTCAGATGTCGGCAGGATGGATGAAAAAGAATTGGACAGGTTGCGACTCACTTTTGGCATGCTTTTTCAGGGCGCCGCGCTTTTTGATTCATTGACAGTGTATGAAAATGTTAGTTTTGCTTTAAGGGAGCATACTGATATTCCGGAGAGCGATATTCGCAAGAAGGTTGCAAGATCGCTGGCAATGGTGGGACTGAAAGGCATAGAAGAACTCATGCCTGCTGAATTGAGCGGAGGCATGAGAAAACGAGTGGGCCTGGCAAGGGCGATATGCAATGACCCAAAGATTATTTTGTACGACGAGCCAACAACAGGTGTAGACCCAATAGGCGCTGATGCGATTAACGAACTCATTATAGATCTGAGCAAAAAATTAAAGGTGACCTCTATTGTGGTCACGCATGACATGGTGAGCGCCTATAAGGTGGCAGACAGAGTCGCGATGCTTTATAACGGTAAGATCGTCGAAGTCGGGCCGGTTAAACAGATAAAAAATACTAAAGATCCGTTAGTAAAACAGTTTATAACAGGCGCCGCTAAGGGGCCTATGACCGAGACCGTATAAAAAGGAGGCAGGCAATGTTTACCAAATCAAGCTTTGAACTTAAGGTTGGCATATTTATCTTTATAGGAATCGTGATATTGTCCGTCATAGTATTTTCAATCGGAAACTTCTACAGCGTCAAGCGGGGCTATACTTTAAAGGTGCTTTTTAGCTTTGCAAATGGTATTAGCGTCGGTGCCCCTGTCAGGTATGCAGGGGTGGAAGTGGGCGAAGTACAGGATATAGAGGTGTATTTTGATGAGAAAGAAAATATCCCGATGATACGACTGCGGGTATGGGTGGCACAAAATACATGGGTCAATGAGGACGCGAGCGCGACTATAAATACATTGGGGCTTTTGGGTGAGAAATATCTTGAGATCATACCAGGCACCAGAGAGGCGCGTCTTTTGAAAAAAGATGACACCTTAAGAGGCAAAGATCCTATTTCCACTGAGGAGCTCACGAGGGGAACGAGGGAGACATTGGCAAAAGTGGACAAGATGATAGAATCAATTAATAAAGTCGTTGGCGACGAAGAATTCAGGGCTTCTTTGAAGAACACGCTTGCAAATCTTGAGACATTGAGTTCTGAATTAAGCGAGGTCATGACTGTTGTCAGAAAAGGTGAAGGTACTATAGGCAAATTTTTGACAGACGACAAACTATATAATGATATAGATGAAATGGTCCTGGATATAAAGAAACATCCATGGAAACTTCTCTACAGGCCAAAGGAAAGCAAGAGAAAGAAAAAATAAACTTAACTTTACACTTATCCACACTGTAGGGGACACTTAAGTGTCCCCTACAGTGTGGATAAGTGGTACAAGTGCAAGATTAAGCAAAGCAAGGGGGAGGACTTAGATGACTCTGGTATTTATCCGTATTTTTTTCATTTTATTAAGCGTTATAGTAGGCTTTCAGATTGGTTCGTTTGTGCAGGCTGGAGACTCGGATTTTAGCATACTCGGCGCGCTCATAGGTTTTGTCACCGCTACATTTATAATCATGTTTGAATTTATCATGAGGAAGGTGTCTGTAAGAGGCCTTTCATCAGCCGTATTTGGTTTGATATTCGGTCTTATAATGGCAAAGCTGGTCTCTGATACATTGTCGTTGATCCCTATAGACGAGACTGTTTTGTATTCGTTGCGCGTTGTGCTTACGCTCATATTTTGTTATTTAGGCATGATAGTCGCGATCCGCGGCAGAGACGAGTTTAACATCATTGTCCCTTATGTTAAATTTGCACGACAGGACCAGAGGGAAGAATTTGTCATACTTGACACGAGCGTTATCATAGACGGCCGCATCGCAGATATATGCAATACTAGATTCCTTGAAGGCAAATTCATTGCGCCGCGATTTGTCTTAAAGGAATTACAGCAGATAGCCGATTCCAGTGATTCGCTAAAGAGGGCACGCGGAAGACGAGGACTAGACATTCTAGGGAAATTGCAAAAAAATCCAAATATAGATGTAAAGATCCATAATGAGGATTTTCCGAAAATAAAAGAGGTGGATGCGAAGATAGTCAATCTCGCAAAGGTCTTAAGCGCAAAGGTCTTTACGAATGACTATAATCTCAATAAGATCG
>CAYULJ010000041.1:0-12914 GCA_964445715.1 uncultured Planctomycetia bacterium | reverse complement strand
ATACCTAAAGATGCAGTCTTGGATACAGGCGTGCGCAAGATTGTATGGATTGATGAAGGAAATCAGGAATATGAAGGTAGAATTATTGAAATCGGACCAGAATCCACTGGTGTTATTAATGAGCAGGAATCCAAATTCTATCCTGTTCTGAAAGGACTGAGAGAGGGCGAAGAGGTTGTGACAAAGGCAAATTTTCTGATAGACTCACAGAGCCAAATCTCAGGCGTTGCAGCATCGGCGTATGGTGGTGCTGTTGGTATCGAAGAAAAGAAAGGCTCTGCTGGACACCAGCATTAATTAAAGGAGTAGATTGTGATAAATAAAATTATAGAAGGATGTCTTAAAAATCGCTTTCTGGTTATAGCGACGTTTGCACTTTTAATTGTCTGGGGTTTCTCTTCGATGAAGGAGACGCCCATAGATGCCATTCCAGATATAGGAGAGCTTCAAGTTATAGTCTATGCTGATTGGCCCGGTAGAAGCCCAAGAGACGTAGAGGATCAGGTCATATATCCATTGACAACAGGTCTTATGGGTACGCCCAAAGTAAAAGTAGTACGCTCTACCTCTGCCTTTGGTTTTGGCCTTGTAAATATGATCTTCCAGGAAGGGACAGATTTCTACTGGGCGAGGACAAGAGTATTAGAGAGATTGGATTTTGCAAAGAAAGATATTCCTGGTGATGCAAGTGTTACTTTAGGGCCAGATGCAACTGCTTTGGGTCAGATTTTCTGGTATACAGTAGAAGGGAAAGGGTATGATCTGGCAGAGCTTCGGACAATTCAAGATTGGTATATTCGTTACCAGTTAACTGCTGTTGAAGGCGTATCAGAAGTTGCATCTGTTGGCGGATATGTAAAACAGTATCAGATAGATATAGACCCTAATAAGCTTCTTGCGCACGATATTAAAATTCATGAAGTGATAAGCTCTGTCCAGAAATCTAATATAGATGTAGGCGCCAAGGTATTTGAAGAAGCTGGTGCAGAATTTATTGTTCGTGGACTTGGTTTCATAAAAAAGATTTCTGACATAGAGAATATCGTCGTAGGTGTTAAAGAAGGCACACCTATATATGTAAAGAATATTGCAACAGTGACTTTGGGTCCTGAATTTCGAAGAGGTGCATTGGATAAAGAAGGCAGAGAAGTAACTGGCGGCGTTATCCTTATGAGGTATGGAGAAAATCCGCTTAAGGTTATAGAGCGCATTAAGGAAAAGATAGAAGAATTATCAGTGGGGCTTCCACCTGGTGTAAAGATAATCCCTTTTTATGACAGGACAGGTTTAATACTACGCGCTGTAAATACATTAAGAAGCGCCTTGACTCAAGAGATTATAATTACAATCTTTGTGATACTTGCCTTTCTCTTACATTTCTGGGGCAGTATTGTTGTATCCATGGTGTTGCCAATAGGCGTACTCATTTCCTTTATACTAATGCGCAGGATTGGCGTAGACTCCAATATTATGTCTTTGGGTGGTATTGCAATAGCCATAGGCGTCATGGTGGATTCTGGTTGCGTGCTGGTCGAGAATATCTATCGAAGATTGGCTACGAGGCTCAAAGAATTGGGTGTGGAGCACCTTGCTCCGGGTGAGAGGCTGAATGTCTGCATATCTGGAGCACAAGAAGTTGGAAAGCCAGTGCTATTTGCCCTTCTTACGACTATCATAGGATTTATCCCTGTTTTTGTTCTGACAGGTCAGGCAGGAAAGCTTTTCAGGCCGCTTGCATTTACAAAGACATTTGCCATGGGTGCTGCTGCTGTGATCGCTTTGATGCTTCTACCAACACTTTGCTATTATCTTTTAAGAGGAAGATTGCGGCCTGTTGAAGAAAACAGGACAGCCCAGGCTTTGTATAAAAGGTATAACCCCATTATCCGATGGTCGCTTGAGCACAAGGTGATAGTGATTCTGATCTCCGTCGCTGTCATAGTGATAGGTTTAGTGTGTGGGTCTTTGATGAACCAGGAATTTATGCCTCCCCTGAATGAAGGAGATCTCTTGTTTATGCCTGTCTTTTTGCCAGGGGCATCTTTAACCCAGGTAATGGACGTTATGAGAAAGCAGGACATTATTATAAAGAATGAATTTCCAGAAGTTGAATGGGTGGTGGGTAAGCTTGGCCGCGCAGAAACCGCGACTGATCCTGCACCTGTGGTTATGATAGAGAGCATCATACACCTTAAGGATAAAAAGTTCTGGCGCAAGGGTATGACCAGGGAAAAACTTATCCAGGAGATCCAGGAAAAGACTAGGATGCCCGGGGTGAGCCCGATAATGACACAGCCAATAAGAAACAGGATCGATATGCTGGCTACAGGAATACAGACACCCGTTGGCATCAAGGTCTTTGGAACTGATCTAGGAAAAATAGTCGAGATCGCGGTCAAGATAGAAGATATAGTAAGTAAGGTAAAGGGCGCAGTGAGCCCGTATGCAGAACGCACCTCAAACAGGCCTTATTTTGAAATAGAGATAGATAGAAAAGAAGTGGCGAGATACGGGGTAAAGGTCGGGGACATACAGCATATTATCATGACAGCGATAGGCGGCATGAATCTGACTACCACAGTTGAAGGAAGAGAGAGGTATCCTGTAAGGGTGAGATACTTGAGGGAATTGAGAGATAGTCCAGAGGCATTAAACAGGATTTTTGTTCCAACCCCAGGTGGTGAGCATATACCTTTAACCCAGGTCGCGACTTTAAAAAAAGTGCCTGGTCCGGCAGTCATCAATTCAGAGGATACCCAGACTTACGCAAGGGTCTTTGTGAATGTCAATCAGGATGAGATCGGTCTTATAGATTTTGTAAATGAGGCGCAGAAAAAAGTCAAAGAAAAGATAGATAGCGGAGAATTAAAGCTGCCTCCGGGATATTTTATTTCCTGGTCAGGACAGTTCGAATCAGAGATGGAGTCTAGGAAGAAACTTATTCCTTCCCTTATCATAGCGCTGTGCGTAATATTGATATTGCTTTACATGGCGTTTAAGAATTTCAGCAGCTTGATCATCCTATCCACAGGCATACCCGTCTCTCTCATGGGCGGCATTATTTTATTATTCATTTTAGGTTTTAAATTTTCCACTGCTGTGTGGGTGGGATTTATAGCCCTCTTTGGCGTTGCAACCGATAATGCCGTAGTACTCTTATCGACATTGGACGATCTGTTCAGGAAAAAGGTGCCGAAGACCATAAAAGATATTCGTCAGACTGTTATCGAGGGAGGACTTTTAAGGGTAAGGCCAGCCATGATGACCACGACCACGACGATTATAGCGTTGATCCCGGTAATGCTTTCAACAGGCACAGGCTCTGAGATCATGAAACCCATGGCCTCTCCCACAGTGGGCGGCCTGGTCACTGCGACTTTATCCAACCTGATCTTGGTTCCGGTTTTATATTGCTGGATAAAGGAAAAACAGCTTAAGAAAAAATAAAAAAAGACAGGCGAAAGACAGATGATGGACATAGAAGACCGCAAGATATTATTACGGTTGAAGTTCAGCGTGGCAATCCTCTTCTTTGTTGTTGCGTCCGGGACGATTGGCTTCTGGCTGCTTGAGGAAAAGGTCACCACGTTACTGGATTCATTTTTCTTTACATTAGTCACTGTAACGACGATAGGCTATGGAAACATTACTCCCCAGACG
Organism: uncultured Planctomycetia bacterium; assembly: GCA_964445715.1. GTDB lineage: Bacteria > Omnitrophota > Gorgyraeia > Gorgyraeales > Gorgyraeaceae > CAYPYS01. Next base: position 9,254 of record CAYULJ010000041.1, on the reverse strand, counting down.
CCTGCAGGAAAGATACTGGACATCGCAGTCATTCTGTTAGGAGTGGGCGCGGCCCTGGCCAGCATTCAGACTGTCTTTGAGGCCATTATAAGGAGTAAAATACAGGAGGTGTTAAAAGTGCCTAAGGGAATAGCCAATAAGAAGAATCATTTTATTATTTGTGGGTATGGCAAGATCGGCAAGCCTCTTGTGAAGGGCTTGCGACAAAAGAACGCGCAATTTGTGATAATAGAGAGCGATGCTTCAAGGGTGAAAGAGATGGTTTGGTCCAGCCTCCCTGTAGTCGAAGGAGACGCGCGCAAGGAAGATGTCCTGGAAAGGGCTGGCATCAAGACAGCTAAATTTGTCCTCACCTCATTAGATGATTCGTCGAATGTCTTTGTGACTTTGACCGCCAAGATGCTGAATCCATCCATAAATGTCATCTGTAAAATAGAAGATATAACCAACGTGGCCAAGTTGAAAAAAGCAGGAGCCAATGAGGTGATATCCTGCCATGATATGGGTGCAAAGATGATGATCAAGGTCGCGCAAGGTGAATAGAGCGGAGACGTTGCGCTTTAGAGCCAACAAGTGTCTTTTAAAAAGAAAGGAGCGCGTAAGATGCGCAAGGTAATATGTTCGGTTATGCTTGTTGTATTTTTTATGGCTGCATCAGGCATATCTTTCGGAGAAGAGACTGGGGAAGCAAAGGATCCCATGAAGTCAATGCATCGTATGATGATGAAGAAAATGATGGGAAAAGAAATAGTCGCTAAGAAGATGATAGAAAAAGGTGGCATGGAGAAGGATTCCATGAAGGAATCCATGAGGCCAGACACGTCAGAAAAAGCGTCAGGTCATGTAAGCCATCATTGATTAATACGACAAGTTTATTTTAAGTAATAGAGGAAATGTATATGCATAAGGATCCTGTCTGTGGGATGGAAGTAGATGAAAGCAAGGCCCTAAAGATAGAGAAGGATGGAAAGGGCTATTTTTTCTGTAGCAAGAATTGTCAGGATAAATTCTCGGGGAGCAGAAAAGATAGATCCGAAGATTTAACAAATATTCCTGCCAAGAATAAAACCATTAGACAGAAAGAAGATACAGATGCTAAGGGCAAGGCGACCTTGAATCTTAAGGTCATAGGTATGGATAATCCTCATTGCCTAAGTACTGTAGAAGGAGCCTTGAATAATCTTAAAGGTATTCTACAGAAAGAATTATTTGTCAATCAAAGGGCAAAAATTCAATTCGATAGTTCAATACTTAGCGTTGAGAAGATCAAGGAAACAATTAAGGCAGTTGGTTATACTCTTATTGAGGAAGAAGAGGCTACGGTCGATGCCGAAAAAAAGGCCAGAGAAAAAGAGATCAGAAGCCTGAAGATCAAATTCACCGTCTCAATTATATTGGCAGCCCCTCTTATGTATTTTGCCATGGCTACAGGCATGAAATTGCCATTGGCGCCGTTTATAAGACAACACATGGCCCTTATACAGTTCCTTTTTACAACCCCTATTATGTTTGCGGGATACCAGTTTTTCACTAGGGGGATTACGGCAGTAATCAAGACTAAAAGCGCCAATATGGACACGCTGGTGGCCTTAGGCGTAGGCGCAGCCTATATTTACAGTCTTTATGCGTCAATAGCCATGTGGTTGGGCAGCACGGTTTTTACAATGGAGAACCTATATTATGAGATTGCAGGGTTCCTTATCGCATTTATCTTATTAGGTAAATTACTCGAATCTGTCGCTAAAGGCAAGACCTCGGAAGCCATAAAGAAACTTATGGGCCTTCAGTCTAAACTAGCTTTAGTTTTTAGGGATGGCCAGGAGAAGGAGATTCCGGTTGAAGAGGTCATAGTCGGAGATATCATTATTGTCAAGCCAGGCCAGAAAATCCCAGTAGATGGCATAGTGACTGAGGGGCATTCGAGCGTTGATGAATCAATGATTACAGGTGAAAGTATCCCTGTTGAAAAATCAAAAGAAAGTCAAGTAATAGGCGCAACTATAAATAAGACTGGGAGTTTTAAATTTGAGGCTACAAAGGTCGGGAAAGATACTGCTTTAGCGCAGATTGTAAAGCTTGTTGAAGAAGCCCAGGGTTCAAAGGCGCCTATCCAGGAACTTGCGGACAAGATTTCAGCTTATTTTGTTCCAGTCGTAGTTCTTATAGCAATCCTCGCTTTTATTGTCTGGTTAGTTGCAGGCCAAGGATTTCTTTTTGCTCTGACAATATTTATAGCTGTACTGATTATTGCGTGTCCCTGCGCTTTGGGATTGGCGACCCCTACAGCTGTTATGGTGGGGACTGGGATAGGTGCTGAGAATGGGATATTGATTAAAAGCGCAGAGTCTCTTCAAATCGCCTATCAAATTAGTGCATTGGTATTTGATAAGACAGGTACTTTGACCAAAGGCGAGCCTGAGTTGACAGATGTTATAGTATACGGTAAGCCTGAGAATGAGGTTTTGTCGCTGGCAGCTTCGGTTGAGAAGAATTCTGAGCATCCGCTGGGAGAGGCGATTGTTAAAGGAGCAAAAAAGAGGAATATTGATTTGCGGGATGTGAAAGGCTTTGAGTCAGTCACTGGAAAAGGCGTTGGCGCCAAAGTCGGAAGCGATGATGTCCTGTTAGGCAATAGGCGATTGATGCTAGATAAAAATATTGATATTTCAAAGGTTGAGAGCGACCTGGGAAGATTGGAAAATGAAGGCAAAACAGCTATGCTTGTTGTCAGCAATAAGAGCCTGATTGGCGTTGTGGCTGTAGCAGATACGTTAAAAGAATTTTCTAAAGAGGCTGTGGCTAAACTTAAAAAGTTGGGTAAACAGGTTATTATGATTACAGGAGATAATAAGCGGACAGGAGAGGCTATAGCGAGGCAGGTTGGTATTGATAGGGTTTTGGCCGAAGTCCTTCCCAAAGATAAAGCTCAGGAGATCAAGAAACTTCAGGAAGAAGGATTAAAAGTAGCAATGGTGGGCGACGGGATAAATGACGCGCCTGCTTTGACTCAGGCAGATATTGGTTTGGCCATTGGCACAGGAACAGACGTAGCTATAGAGTCGGGCGATATTGTTTTAATAAAGGATGATCTGAGGGATGTTGTCATGGCTATGGATCTATCTCGCTACGCTATGGAGAAAATCAAACAGAATCTTTTCTGGGCGTTCTTTTATAATACAGCAGGGATACCTCTTGCGGCAGGGATACTGTACCCGTTTACGGGATTTCTCTTAAATCCTATGATCGCAGGAGCAGCAATGGCATTTAGCTCAGTCTCGGTTGTGAGTAATTCTTTGCTGATGAAAAGATATAAAAGGAATATTTAGAGAAACAGAATGAACCTAATACTTTTTTTATCCATATATGGAGGTGGTAACAAATGAAATTTTTTAAAATGAAAAAGTGGAACCCTTATGTTGTAGGAACATTGATAGGGGTTCTAAGTATGTTTGCCTTTTATACAGCGAATAAACCTCTTGGTGTCTCCACGGCTTTTTCCAGGACAGCAGGTATGATAGAAAAAGTTTTTGCCCCTGAATATGTGGCCAGTAATCTCTATTTTCAGGAAAAGACCCCTAAGATAGACTGGCAGTGGATGTTGGTCGTGGGGATTTTCATAGGCGCATTTCTTTCCGCGAAATTTTCAGGTGACTTTAAAAAGGTTGTCGTGCCTAAACTATGGGAGAAGCGGTTTGGTGGAAGTAAGATAAAACGTCTTATTTTGAGCTTTCTTGGCGGATTGCTCTTACTTTTTGGGGCCCGACTTGCCGGAGGTTGCACCAGCGGCCATGGAATTAGCGGGACACTTCAGCTTGCCATATCCAGTTGGATATTCTTTGCAGTCTTGTTCATATCAGGTGTTATTACCGCCAAGCTCATATATGGAGGGATGAAAAGATGAACGGTCCATTGGAGATAACTGGTATTGCCAGGCTTATCCTGGGATTATTTACTGGAATATTGTTTGGTATGCTCCTTCACAAAGGTCAGGTCACTAAATATCACAAGATTGTAGGACAATTTCTTTTAACAGATTTCACAGTCCTTAAAGTTATGCTCTCGGCAATTGTTGTTGGCTCGATAGGCGTATATATAATGGTAGGGGTAAACGCTGCCCAGCTCCACATAAAACCATTGCTCATGGGAGGCGTGGTATTAGGAGCTATAATCTTTGGAATAGGTATGGCTACCTTAGGATATTGCCCGGGCACCTGTGTCGCTGCCGTAGGACATGGAAGAGTAGATGCTTTAATAGGAGGTGTCTTCGGAGGCATAGTAGGGGCCGGACTTTATGCCCATTTCTATCCATTTCTCAAGGAGACAGTGCTTAAATGGTGGGCGTTTGGAAAGCTCACTTTTTCTCAAACCCTGAATGTTAATCCCTGGATTATCATTAGTCTTCTTACAGGCTTAAGCCTAATCGTCTTTTTTCTTGTTCATAAATATGACAGAGGAGAGGAGTAAATGATCAGAGATAAGAACATTAGTAAGTTGTTCGTGATAATGACAGTTTTTATTATTAGTAGCATGCTACTAGGGTGCGCTACCACGCCAAAGAGAGATAGCTTGAAGTTAACTTGTCCTGTTTGCAAGAAAGAGATGGTGCATATATTAGAGAAAACCGAAGAAGGCAACATAAACTGTAAGACTTGCAAGAGTGAACTGACGCTGGGCGGAGAACATCGCTGCCAGAATTGCGGAGCCCGTATAGAAGATTTTTCTGTGACACTTCCATTTTGAGTAGACAAGATATAGGCAGGCGAAGGCTGTGTATGGCAGAAGAACTCGTGTTAAAACAATTTTATAAAACTAAATCAGGAGGAGGGACTTGTCCTATCAGCAAATAGATATTTCAACAGTTGCCCGGCTCAAAAAAAGGAGGTAGGAGATGAGTAAAAAGTTTATTTTGTTATATGGAATTTTAAAATTCCATATAACTGGGGGAGCTCGAGGGGGTGCAGGCACCCCATCGAGGGGTAACAGCGAAGCAATACGACGAGTAGGAGTATTGAGTAGCGCCATAGGGGCGAAGCCCCTTTGGAACAAGTTACGAGCGAAGCGAGTTAACTTGTTGTTGTCGGTTATTGTGTTGGTTCTAGGTTTTGGTTTTATTACGACGGGATGCGCTGAAGAAATGCAAGACCATCCCCACGGCCATCATAAAGCTGCCGAAGAGGGCGCGCCCACAGAGGATCTTGGGATCTGCCCAGTTATGGGAGGGAAGGCCAGTCAGGAGTATTCTTATGAATACAATGGCAAGACATATTATTTCTGCTGTCCCGGATGCATAGGAGAATTTAAAAAAGATCCGGAAAAATATATCTCGAAAATTAAGGAGTTTGATGTAGAGGCGTATCAGTTTGGCTATTCACCCGAGCGCATAGAGGTAAAAAAAGGCGATATAGTAAAAATATTTGCCACTTCCCGCGATGTGCCTCACGGCGTGTATATCAAAAAATATGATATAAATACGACTATGGGAAAAGGTGAGACAAAAAAGATAGAGTTTATTGCTGATAAAGCAGGGGAGTTTCCTATCCTGTGCTCGGTTTACTGCGGTCGCGGACACAGCGACATGAAGGCGGTATTGGCTGTCGAGGAATGAAGAAATTTTTTAGAGACAAAAAGAATATCGTAATACTGCTACTGGGTGTTCTTGTCGCCATAGGGATCACTGGCAGAGATGCGAGATTCTTGTGGTGGACCTTGGCAGGGGTTTTTGTTGCTGTAAGCACGGATCTAGCCATAAATAGGTTTTTTCTCAAAAGAAACATTATCCCTAAAAGCGCAGTAATCACCGGGCTTATAATAGCGGGTGTTATAGATTATCGCGAGCCATGGTTTTTAGTCCTCATTTTTCCCGCCCTCGCTATTATATCCAAACACGCTATAAGGCGTAAAAATAAGCACATATTTAATCCTGCCAATCTTGCTTTATTTGCGGCCACGGTTTTTAATGTGCCCCTCACTTGGAATATAGAGTCCAATATCTATCTGATCATATTGATAGGTCTCTATCTTATTTATTCCATTAAAAAAATACCGCATGTGGCAGGTTTCCTCGGCGTGTTTATAGCGTTGTTTATTCTCCAGGGAGTAAATCCATTCATGCTCGTGAGCTGGTTTTTTGTTTTTATAATGCTTATAGAGCCCAAGACATCAGGCTTTGGTTTGTTGCGAGGATTAGTCTTTGGATCTATTGTTGGGCTGGTAGCTTTTTTAATTTTTAAGTTCCTGCCAAGATATGACTTATTCGTCAGTTCATTATTTGTAGCTAATTTTTTTAATCCCCTTTTACAAAGAATAAAAAGTTAAGAGAATACTTGACATAAACAGAAGCAGCGTTATAATCACTACTAAGTAAGTCATAATTATAGAGATTTGGAGGCTAATATGAAAATAAGCTACAAAACCGACTATGCGCTAAAGACAATGCTGGAGTTGACCTCGAATTACAATAAAGGTGTACTATCGATTCAGGATCTTTCAAAAAAAGGCGATATCCCTGCAAAATTTTTAGAACAGGTTTTGCTTATCCTAAAGAAAGGTGGTTTTGTAGATAGTAAGCGCGGCGTGAGTGGTGGATATTTTTTAGCAAGGCCTCCTGGGAAGATCACAATAGGAGAAGTGATTAGATTTATAGAGGGGCCGATAGAACCGATTAGTTGTGCAAACAAAAAAAGGTATGATGATTGTAAAGATTTTAAATCCTGCGTATTCAGAGACATATGGAACCAGGTGTATACAGCGGTATCCCTTACAGTAGATACAGTTACCTTTGCTGAGCTAGTGAGAAAACTAGAAGAGAAAACAAAAGAGAAAAAAGGGTATACCTATTGTATTTAAGAGGAGGCGATGATGTCTAAAATCTATAAAGATATAACCGAGACAATAGGCAACACTCCGCTCGTGAGGTTAAATGCCATAGCCAAAGATATAGAAGCAGAAATAGTCGGAAAACTCGAATCCTTTAACCCCTGCGGAAGCGTGAAAGATAGGATAGGTTTTTCTATGATAAAAGACGCAGAGGAGAAGGGTATTCTAAAGCCAGGCGGCAAGATCATAGAGCCTACGAGCGGGAATACAGGCATTGGGCTTGCGTTTATTGCAGCAGCAAAGGGCTATAAGCTTGTTATTACAATGCCTGAGACAATGAGTGTTGAGAGACGCAGACTTCTGGAATTGTTCGGTGCTGAGATTGTTTTGACGCCTGGGGACAAGGGCATGAAGGGCGCTGTTGAGAAGGCAGAGGAGCTTACAAAAAAGACTAAAGGCGCTTTTATGCCGCAGCAGTTTAAGAACCCGGCAAATCCCAAGATCCACAGAAAGGCAACAGCTGAAGAGATCTGGAGAGATACGGATGGAAAGGTAGATATTCTTGTTAGTGGCGTTGGGACAGGCGGTACCTTGACAGGCGTGGCCCAGGCCCTAAAGAAGAGAAAAAAAGAATTTAAAGCGGTAGCAGTCGAGCCATTTGATTCACCTGTTCTTTCCGGAGGCAACTCTGGGCCTCACAAGATACAAGGCATAGGTGCTGGTTTTATTCCAGATGTTTTAGATACTGGTTTGATAGATGAGATTTTCAAAGTTAAGAATGAAGATGCGTTTTTGATTTCCAGTCTTTTGGCACAGAAAGAAGGAATACTCGCAGGCATATCCAGTGGCGCAGCAGTGTATGCGGCGCTAGAAATAGCCAAGCGGCCAGAGAACAAAGGTAAGCTTATAGTGGTAATATTACCTGACACAGGAGAAAGATACATAAGCACCGAGTTATTCAAATAAAAGCTTAAGTATACACTTCAACAATGTTAAAGTGTATACTTAGCAAGCTATTAAAATGAAAGGGAGGGTTGGAATGGCGAAGACTATTAGAGAGATCAACGAAAAGATTAAAAAGAAGCAGGCTGTTGTTGTCACAGCAGAAGAGATAATAGACTTGGTAGAGAGAGATGGTTTGGAGAAGACAGCAGCAAAAGTAGACATTGTAACCACAGGGACATTCGGGCCAATGTGTTCATCAGGCGCTTATTTTAATATAGGTCACTCCAAGCCCAGGATAAAGCTAGGGGGAGGAAAGGTTACGCTGAATGACGTACCTGTTTATGCGGGCTTTGCAGCAGTTGATTTATTTTTAGGTGCAACTGCGATGCCTGATGATGACCCTGCTAATAAGGTCTATCCAGGCGAGTTTAAATATGGTGGCGCGCATGTAATACAGGAGCTTGTTGCAGGAAAGGATCTAAGGCTTGTTGCCACAGCTTATGGCACGGATTGTTATCCTCGCAAGAAGCTAGAGACGCTTATTAATATAAAAGATCTGAACGAGACAGTTCTTTTTAATATAAGAAATGTGTACCAGAATTACAACTGTGCTGTGAATCTCTCTGACAGGATGATCTATACTTACATGGGAACATTGAGGCCACAGCTCGGCAATGCTTATTATTGCAGCGCAGGCCAGCTTTCACCGCTATTGAATGATCCTCACTATAAGACTGTCGGCATAGGCACAAAGATATTTCTTGGAGGAGGAACAGGCTACGTGGCATGGCAGGGGACTCAGCACGCACCAACAGTAAAGCGCAAAAATACCGGGATCCCTCAGGCGCCAGCAGGCACGCTGGCAGTAATCGGAGATTTAAAAGACATGTCTCCTGACTATTTAGTAGGAACAACTTTTCAGGGTTATGGTGTTACGCTTACGGTTGGCATAGGTGTACCGATCCCTATACTTAATGAAGAAATTTGTAAATATACTGCAGTAAAAGACGAAGAGATCTGGACACAGATAGTTGACTATAGCGATTCCTATCCAAATTGCAAACCAGGAAGCCTTGGAGAGGTAAATTATACTCAGCTTAAGAGTGGCAAGATCCAGGTAAAAGGAAAAGAAGTGCCGACAGGCGCTTTGTCCAGCTACTCAAAGGCAGTTGAAATAGCCCAGACTCTCAAAGGCTGGATTGATAAGGGGGAATTTCTCCTTACAGAGCCTGTTGCACCTATCCCAGGGGCTGAAAGCGGCGTCACATTCAAACCCCTAAAAGAAAGACCAATAAAGTAATTATTCCTAACTTTACATTTTAACGTTGTTGAAATGTAAAGTTAGGTACAGATTTTTATATTTTTTGTACCTCTTGTAACCGTGCAAAAATATCATGAATATCCCATCCATAAGCATTCCAAGGATTTCGCTCTACTATAGGGTGCTTTTGTCAGCCAAAAACACAAGCGTGATTTCCTCGCAGGAGCTATCC
>CAYULJ010000040.1:0-13175 GCA_964445715.1 uncultured Planctomycetia bacterium | reverse complement strand
GGTTTAAACCTCCCCTACAGTGTGGATAAGTCTTTGAGTGGTTGTTTAAGTCAGTTTTTGCTTAGACTAGTCGAGGAGATTGTTCTTGGCCAGACACTCACCGTTCCAGCAATACGTGCAAAGTTTCTCTCGTGGAAGTCCGATTGCCTTTATCATGTCTTCGAGGGTCTGATAACGTAGAGTCGTAACGCCGATGTCTTTTTTGATCCACTCCACCATTTTTTTGTATTTCGAAGTAGTATCATCCACATATTCCGACACATTTCCTATATCTTTGCCTTCTATATCCTTTATTGCCTTTCTTGCTGCGAGCTCATTGATCGAACGAGTAGACAAACAAAACTTACAGGGATACATAAGCGGCGGACATGCAGGCCTCACATGAATCTCTTTTGCGCCATTGTCCCAGAGTTTCTGTATGGTAAAGTTCTTGAGCTGCGTGCCACGCACAATAGAATCCTCGCACACAACTATCCTGTTCCCGTCGATGATATCTTTTATAGGTATAAGCTTCATCCTGGCAACGCGATCCCTTATCTCCTGGATTGGCGGCGTATAACTCCTGCCGTATCCTGGCGTATATTTTACAAGCGGACGTCTGTATGGTTTCTTCGACTCCTTTGCATATCCTATGGCATGCGCAGTTCCAGAATCCGGCACGCCTGAGGCAACATCCACCTTAATGTCTCCGTCGCGCTTTGCCAGAGCAGCGCCGCATCTCTCTCTTACTGCCTCGACATTTATGCCTTCATAACTAGAAGCCGGAAATCCCGTATATATCCACAAGAACGAACAGATCTGATTCGTGTCTCTCGCACCCTTCACCTGCTTCATGCCATCGCCGTTCATAAGAACTATCTCTCCCGGCGCAAGAAACTTTTGGATCTCAAATCCAGTGTTTTGAAAAGAGCAGGTCTCTGACGCGACTGCTAAATCCTTGCCTCTTTTTCCTATCGCAAGAGGCGTATAACCAAATCTGTCTCTCGCAGCATATATGCCGTCTTTACATAAAAGGAGTATGCTTGCAGACCCAATGATTTTACTGAACATCTGCTCTATGCCTGATACAAAATCATCACCTTCGCTTATAAGTTTCGCCAATACCTCGACCGCATTCGAAGAACCGTCTTCGGTCTCGCTAAATGAATGGCCCCTCTTGTGTAATTCCTTGATAAGCTCTCCTGTATTTTCTATAAGACCGGTCATGCATATTGCAAACGATCCAAATTTTGTGTTGAGAAACATAGGCTGCGCATCTGAATCGCTTATGACGCCAATACCGCATTTACCCTCGAATTTTTTATAGTCTTCGTAAAATTTTGTTTTAAACTGACTTTGTGATATATCATGGATCTGCCTGTAGATCCTTTTGCCAGTCAATACAGCTATGCCGCCATATTCTGTCCCCAGATGCGTCTGGTAATCAGTACCGTACAGAAGATCTGTCGTGCAGTCCTTTTGTGAAGCTACCCCAAATATGCCACTCATTGTATGACCCCCTTAATAATTAAAGAATAGACTCGATGATGGAATTGCATCAGTCGTGAAATTTATACCTAGTCTCCTGAGTCCGGCCTCATCGCCAGGTGTTGGCAAGTGCGTACTGTGCAACTCGCAACCGCTCAGTTCCTTAAGCATTGACAATGCCTTCTTTGCATTTTTATCTGTATGGGCGCTTATCGATAACGCCACAAGGATCTCATCCAATGTCAAGCTCTCTGAAGGCATGCTTAATATATGTTTTTTCAAATTAGACAGATCCCCCATCACTTCTGGCTTTAAAATATGCACCTTGTCCTGGATACCAGCAAGATGCTTTATCGCATTTATAATCGCAGCAGATGCCGCATGCATAAGGGGCGAATTCTTACCCGTCACTATCTCGCCATCACTGAGTTCTATCGCAGCGCCGCAATAGTAACCTTTATTTCCCTTATTCTTTTTCTTGCAGTCTTCTGCTGCCTTTCTTGCAGGGACGACTACTTTTCTATCCTCTATCTCCACTCCGGCCTTATCCATAATAGATATCGCCCTATCAAGTTCTTCTTTTGTGCCAACGCCTGTTGCGAATTCGAGATTATGCCGAAAATACCTGCGAATGATCTCTTCTTTTGCAGCTTCACGCGCGCCTTTGTCATCTATAATGCCGAAACCAGCCCTGTTGACGCCCATATCTGTCGGAGAATTATAATAACTGTCATTCGAACCAGTAATTTTTCGGATGATCTTTCTTAAAATCGGAAATGCCTCGACGTCGCGATTATAATTAACTGAATTTTTCCTGTATTTTTCAAGATGAAACGGGTCTATCAGGTTAAAATCTGCCAAGTCAACTGTAGCAGCTTCATACGCAATATTTACTGGATGGTTAAGTGGCAGGTTCCAAATCGGAAACGTCTCAAATTTTGCGTATCCTGAATTTATGCCTTTTACATGGTCATGATAAAACTGAGAAAGGCACGCTGCGAGCTTGCCGCTACCTGGTCCAGGCGCCGTCACAACCACTATCGACTTTTTGGTTTCGATATAATCGTTTCTTCCATACCCATTTGGACTGACTATCTTCTCTACATCATGAGGATAACCTTCTATTGTAACGTGCTTGTAGACCTTTAGGCCTAATTTCTCAAGCCGTCTCTTAAATTTAAGCGCAGCAGGTTCATTATTAAACCTTGTAATAACAACTGACGTCACATTGAGATTCCACGCCCTTAAGTCATCTATGAGTTTCAGTGTTGCCAAGTCATACGTTATGCCGTAATCACCCCTCACTCTGCCCTGTTCAATATCCTTGGCGTACACGGTTACGATTATTTCAGCATGGTCCTTGAGTTTCTCGAGAAGCCGCATCTTTACATTGGGGTCATATCCCGGTAAGACTCTTGCTGCATGATAGTCAAAGCAGATCTTGCCACCAAACTCCAGGTAAAGTTTATTGCCGAAACTTTTCGTCCTATTGAGGATCTCCTTGCTCTGCTCTGCAAGGTATTTCTCGTTGTCGAAGCTCACCTTTTTTGTAACAACCCTTTTAAACATAGCCCTAACCTAATTCAGGTCCTTAAGTTCACACTTTAACATTGTTGAAATGTGAACTTAAGAGATTTCTGAGTGATATTCCTGGAGCGATTTTACGTCGCCCTTGTTATCTAGATAAGATTTTATGCCGTCGGCCACAGCCACTGCTGCTGCTGGTGTCGTAATATAAGGAATCTTATATTTGATCGCGTTCTTTCTAATATAAGAATCATCATGCGTTGCTTGTTTCCCGACAGGCGTGTTTATTATGAGCTTTATCTCTTTATTGTGGATCGCATCGATTATATTCGGCCTTCCCTCGTGCGTCTTTTTAATAAGCTCTGCTTCAACGCCATGCTTATCGAGTAATTTTTTCGTACCTTCTGTCGTAACTACCTTGAACCCGAGCTCCTTGAGTTTTCTCGCCGCCTCTGCAATGTTCTTCTTTTTATCTTTATCAGCAACTGTTATGAGAACTGTCCCTTCTGTCGGCAGCTTAAGCCCTGCTGCTTCTTGAGCCTTGAAATACGCTAAGCCGGCTGAATCAGCCAGCCCCATGACTTCTCCTGTAGAACGCATCTCAGGCCCGAGCACAGGATCTACTTCCTGAAACATATAAAACGGAAACACTGCTTCTTTTACACCATAGTGCTTGTATTTCTTAGGCTTTAGATTCATGTCCTTTAATTTCTTGCCAAGCATTACCTCTGTCGCGATCCTCGCCATTGAAATACCCGCGACCTTTGATACTATCGGAACCGTTCTCGATGCCCTTGGATTTGCTTCCAGGACATACACCTTATCTTTTGCGATCGCATATTGTATATTCATAAGACCGCAGACCTTTAGTTTCTGCGCGATCTTTTGCGTGTATTCAGAAATAGTGTCTATATGTTTTTTAGGTATTGTCTTTGGAGGTATTACGCATGCCGAGTCTCCAGAATGTATGCCTGCTTCCTCTATATGTTCCATGATCGACGGTATATGCACATCTTCACCATCAGAAATAGCATCAGCTTCCAGCTCTATTGCATCCTCTAAAAACTTATCTATTAAGATAGGTCTGTCGGGAGACACATCAACTGCTGCCTTTACATAATCCCTGAGCATCTCCTCGTCATAAACGATCTCCATGCCTCTCCCGCCTAAGACATACGAAGGCCTTACAACAAGCGGATATCCGATCCTCTCAGCGATCTTAAGTGCCTGTTCAAGAGTGCTCGCCATGCCGCTTTCTGGCTGGGGAATGTCCATGCTCTTCATTACCTTAGCAAATCTCTCCCTATCTTCTGCAAGGTCAATGCTCTCAACAGATGTGCCAAGTATCTTTACGCCAGCATCCTCTAACTCCTTAGCAATATTAAGAGGCGTCTGACCGCCAAACTGCACGATCGCTCCCTCTGGCTTTTCTTTATTGTAAATACTCAAAACATCTTCGACAGTCAGAGGCTCAAAGTATAACTTGTTCGAGGTATCATAATCCGTAGATACTGTCTCAGGATTACAATTGATCATTATGCTTTCATAACCCAGGTCTCTCAGCGCAAATGCAGCATGACAACAGCAATAGTCAAACTCTATGCCCTGGCCGATCCTGTTTGGCCCGCCACCGAGTATCATGATCTTTTTATTAGGCGATACCGAAACCTCATCCTTTGCCCTGTAAGTTGAATAATAATAAGCTGCGTTTTCTGCGCCACTTACTGGCACTGCATGCCACGCCTCAGCTTTGCCGAGCGCTATGCGCCTCTCTCTGATCTCTTTTTCTGCGCATCCTAAGATCTGACTCAGATATTTATCTGAAAAACCATCCTCTTTTGCCTTTATAAGCATCTCATCCGGCAGTTTCTTGCCTTTATATTTCAAGATCTTCTCTTCGAGCTCCACTAACTCTTTCATCTGTGTTATAAAATACCTGTGAATGTTCGTTCTATCATAAAGCTCATCCACAGTTGCACCTTTTCTAAGCGCTTCATACATAATAAACTGACGTTCTGAAGTGGGATACGCCAGAAGTTTTCTCAATTCATCCAGAGAAAGTTTATTAAAATTTTTAGCAAAACCAAGCCCATAGCGTTTTCTCTCAAGACTCCTAATAGCCTTTTGAAACGCCTCTTTATAGGTCTTTCCTATGCTCATGACCTCTCCGACAGCCCTCATCTGCGTACCGAGTTGGTCCTTTATGCCCTTAAATTTTTCAAATGCCCAGCGTGAAAACTTTATGACTACATAATCTCCTGACGGCGTATATTTATCGAGCGTCCCGTCGCGCCAGTAAGGGATATCTCTTAAAAGGTCTCCACCTGCGAGCCTCGCTGATACAAGCGCTATTGGGAACCCTGTTGCCTTGCTTGCCAAGGCAGACGAACGTGATGTCCTGGGATTTATCTCTATTACAACTACTCTGTCCTCTCCAGGCTTACGCGCAAACTGTACGTTTGTGCCTCCGATAACTTCTATAGCATCTACTATTCTATAGGAATAATCTTGCAGTTTTTCCTGCATCTCTTTTTCTACGGTAAGCATAGGCGCCGAACAGAATGAATCTCCTGTATGAACACCCATCGGGTCTATATTCTCTATAAAGCAAACCGTGATCTTGCTTGATTCTCTGTCTCTCACGACCTCTAGCTCGAGCTCTTCCCATCCCAGGACAGATTCTTCGACGAGAATCTGACCTATGAGACTCACCGATATCCCTCTTGCCGCGATCACCTCGAGCTCTTCGTCATTAAATACTGCACCTCCTCCTGTGCCTCCCATGGTATATGCAGGCCTGATAATAACAGGATAGCCCAAACCATGCGCAATCTTTTTGGCATCTTCGACAGAATATGCAAGCTCGCTTTTTGGCATTGGAATGCCTAATTTATTCATTGTATTCTTAAACGCTAATCTGTCTTCGCCTCTCTCAATAGCATCTGCCTGTACGCCTATAATCCTACAGCCAAATTTTTTGAGAACGCCTTTTTTGGCTAGCTCGCTGGAAAGATTTAGCCCTGTCTGTCCGCCAAGATTCGGTAAAAGTGCATCTGGTCTCTCTTTTTCAATAATCGCTGATAGCCTTTCAGCATTGAGTGGCTCTATATAGGTAACGTCAGCCATGCCAGGATCAGTCATAATCGTGGCTGGATTGGAATTCACAAGTACTATTTTATAGCCGTGCGCTCGCAATGCCTTACAGGCCTGAGTGCCTGAGTAGTCAAACTCGCAAGCCTGGCCTATTACAATCGGGCCTGAACCTATTATCAGAACCTTGTTGATATCCTTGATCTTCGGCATAACCTCTCCTTTTGTTGCACAATTTTTGGGCTACACTAAACAAAAAAATAGGGGCGCTCCGCCCTTAAATGCAGAACGCCCCTTTGGTTTCTCAATACTATACATCAACATCGGATTTAATTATCTCTGATTCTCTGGTGTCAGTCAATTAAAATCTTATCCTATTATCTTCTCCGCTTCTTCCCTATAAGCATCCATTACATAAGGAATACCAGAAACCTTTGCAGCTTCTTCAGTTAAAGACATAATGTCTTTCCTTGAAATAGCGCTTAGGTTGAAATTCCTTGAGCCAGCCATCAATTGCTGGAGACCTACCCTTAATTTCTGGCTAAAGCTATAGATGCCTATTGCTCCAAGAGGAATCTCATCGATCTTCTTTCCATATTTTTCTGCTAATTCATCGTAGCATACAAAGATCTCTTTGGGTACCTTGCCATACCTTGAAACAGTGGACGGGAGATCTTTACCCTCGATCCAGAAACCGATATTTTTACCGACCATTCCTGGTATCATAAGAGCTCTTCCCATACAAACTGCCTTTACATATGGAGCGCCCATTGCAAGCACCTTAAATATATGGTCCTCTGTCGAGAATCCGCCGGCAATAGCCAGATCAGGAACTCTCATGCCTTTCTTTTTCATTCTCTCGCAAAGATCATAGGTCATTGCCTGTAGATAGAATGTCGGGACTCCCCACTCTTCCATCATTCTCCACGGAGACATGCCTGTTCCGCCTGGCGCGCCGTCGATCGTAAGAAGATCTATCTTTGCCGCGGATGAAAACTTCAGTGCCATTGCAAGTTCTCTTATCGGGTACGCACCTGTCTTTAAAGTGATGCGTTTGAAACCAAGATCTCTCAGGCGTTTTATCTCTGCGACAAATGCCTCTTCTGTTACAAATCCAAGTCGAGAATGACGCTCGAATTCCTTTATTGCGCCATCTTTATAAGCCTGTTGAACGGTCTTTAAAGTTGGATCAGGTGTTACGATGTAGCCACGTTTCTTAAGTTCAAGTGCACGCTCCAAGCTCTTTACTTTTATCTCTCCGCCAATACATTTTGCGCCCTGTCCCCATTTTAACTCTATGGTCTCAAGGTTGTGCTTCTTTCTGACGTATTCTGCGACGCCCAAACGAGTATCTTCTACATTCATCTGGACCAGGATCTCGCCATAACCTTCATGGAATTTTCTGTATGTCTCGATCCTCCTATCCATATCAGGCGCTTTTGAAATCTTTCCGTTCTTATCAAGTTCTAATTTAGGATCGATTCCGCATACATTTTCACCGCAAACAAGTGTTACCCCGGAAATCGCCGCACCTATTGCAAAATGTTCCCAGTTTTTACGAGCTATCTCTGTGGAACCAAGCGCGCCCGTAAACACAGGAACTTTCATCTTTACCTTTTTATCCCAGCCATAATCTGTCTCTGTATCCACTGCAGGGAATGTAGCAGTGTCAGGATTTCCTTCTACGCCCTTAGGAAGCCCCTTTGCCCCCATTGCGTAACCCTGTATATTAAGGTGTGAATAGTCTAAAGGATAATTTTTGTCTCCGCCTGCTGTTATTTCTCCAAACGGTCCTGGGTATATCACCTCGCGTCCTCGAAAACTTGCTTTGAAGACTTCACAATTACCACGACAACCATCGACACAACGTGTACAAATACCTGACTGCGGAGCGACATTGCGCGAACGATTCGCAGTCTGTGTTACGTCATTTGCATTTGGCCTTTGTAAATTCATTTTCTACCTCCTGTTTACTGCATATATCTTGTGCACTGTCGGACAAATAAAAAAGGCGCCCTGCCTTTAACATAGAACGCCCTTGTCCTAACATAATCTATTCATGTTTGATACGCCTTTGTATCAAATTTGTATATATATTATCTATGCGACAGGCTCTATCGTCAAGCAAAATCTTAACTTCACACTTTAACAATGTTAAAGTGTGAAGTTAAGCTATTCTAGAATTGCCTTGCCTAATTTTTTTGGGAGCTTGGCGGGGTAGTTGCCACTGAAACAGGCTGTACAAAAACGTTCTTTTGGGAGAGACATGGCCTTCAGCATGCCCTCGAGGCTAAGATACTCAAGCGAGTCCACGCCGATAAAATTCTTAATCCATTCTATCTCGCGCCTCGAAGCAATAAGTTCCTTTCTTGTCGGAAAATCAATGCCATAAAAACACGGGTGCCTGAGCGGCGGACAGCTCACGCGCATATGTACTTCTTTAGCGCCTGCCTCACGTATAGTCTTCACCCTGATGCGAGAAGTCGTACCGCGCACAATAGAATCCTCGATAATCACGACACGCTTATCTCTGAGCACCTCGCGTATAGGGTTAAGTTTGACCTTGACCCTGAAATCACGGATGAACTGCGAGGGCTGGATAAACGTGCGTCCTACATAGTGATTACGGATCATGCCCACCTCGAATGGAATGCCTGATTCCTCAGAAAATCCAAGCGCAGCATAATTGCCAGAATCAGGAATAGGCATGGCAATGTCACACTTAGCAGGGCATTCACGTGCAAGCTCGTGGCCAAGGTTTTTGCGGGCGCGATACACATTGTGCCCAAAGATATTACTGTCAGGGCGCGCAAAATAGATATATTCGAATATGCAAAACGCGTGCCTTGCAGTAGGAAAAAGCGAACGCGTAGAGATATTTATAAACCTGACCTCGTCTTTTTTAATAATAACAACTTCGCCTGGCTCAATGTCCCTTAGGTATTTTGCCTGGATCAGATCCAAAGCGCATGTCTCGCTAGCTAGAACATACGAATCACCTAATTTACCCAGGCACAATGGCCGCCAGCCATAAGGATCCCTTGCGCCAATCAGAAGATCATTAAACATCAAAACCAATGAATATGCTCCCTCCAATTCCACCAAAGAACCCGCAAGTATTTCTTCTATTTTTTCACTCTGCGAGCGCGCTAAAAGATGAGCAATTATCTCAGAGTCCATTGTAGTGTGGAATATAGAACCCTTGCATTCCAATTCATTGCGCAGCTGGTATGTGTTTACAAGGTTTCCGTTATGCGCGATTGCAATGTGACCCTTTTTGTGTTTAACGAGAAACGGCTGGATGTTTTTCGGGTTCGACGAGCCAGTAGTGGAATAACGCACGTGTCCAACTGCTGTGTCACCTTTTAAAGACCTTATGTCACGCTCAGTAAATACATCTCCTACAAGCCCCATGCCTCTTAATTGATTTACTTTTTTTCCGCAGCGCGTAACTATACCAGCTGACTCTTCGCCCCTGTGTTGAAGTGCGTAGAGCCCAAGGTACGCCAGCCTAGCTGCTTCTTTATGATTAGAAATTCCAAATATCCCGCACATATTCACTCCTCTTAGATCCACACTTTAGCTTAAGTTCACATTTTAACAATGTTAAAATGTGAACTTAAGCTATGTATTGTTGTATCGATTTAACGTCAAAATCCTTTTTTACCACTGATTCGATCCCGTTCACTGCTGCCTGGGCACCTTGCATGGTAGTAATGCACGGAACGCCGTACTGGACTGCAAAGCTACGAATCGGTTTCATGTCAGACTGGCCTTTTTTACCAGAGGGCGTGTTTATAATCAATTTTAACTCATTCTTCCTTATAAGATCCAGTATCTTTTCATCCCCTTCTGAGATCTTGCCTACTAATTTCGCGTCAATGTTATTGGATGAAAGAGCCTTGTGAGTGCCTTTTGTCGCAATGATCTTAAATCCCAGATCAAAAAGTTTTTTTGCAATAAATATGATGTTCCGTTTGTCGTCGTTTTTAACGCTTATAAAAACATTGCCTTTTAGAGGAAGCACCTGTCCTGCTGCGAGCTGTGCTTTATAAAATGCATTACCGAATGACGAGTCTATGCCCATCACTTCGCCCGTGGACTTCATCTCAGGCCCTAAGAGTATATCCACGCCTGAGAACCTGGTGAAAGGCATGACTGATTCTTTTACTGAAATATGAGCCACTTCTTTTTCCTGTGTAAATCCTAGTTCTTTCAATGACTCGCCAGCCATGACCTTTGCAGCGATCTTTGCAAGAGGCACTCCAGTGGACTTACTCACAAAAGGGATTGTCCTTGATGCCCTGGGGTTTACCTCTAATACATAGACCTTGTCCTCTTTTACCGCAAACTGTATGTTCATAAGGCCTTTTACCTTTAATTCCTTTGAGAGCGCGAGCGTGTATTTTTTTATTGTATCGATTATGTCATCCCCTAGTGTATATGGCGGAAGAACACATGCTGAATCACCTGAGTGCACACCTGCCTCTTCAATGTGTTCCATTATCCCGCCTATTACAGTAATCTTTCCGTCAGAAACAGCATCCACATCCACTTCTACTGCATCTTCTAAAAACTTATCAATGAGAATCGGTTTCTCTTTTGAGATATCTTCCACGTTTTGTATAAACTCTTTTAATTCACTCTCATTATACACTATTTTCATTGCCCTCCCGCCCAAGACATACGACGGCCTTACAAGAACAGGGTATCCTATCTTTTTTGCAATGGTCAGGGTGACTTGTTTTGATGAAGTCGAACCATTTGCCGGCTGTGGGATATTTAATTTTTTAAGCACTCTGGCAAATTTATCCCTGTTTTCTGCTTTATCAATGGATCTCACGCTAGTACCTATAATAGGCGCGCCTGCCTTCTGTAATTTATGCGCGAGGTTAAGGGGAGTTTGGCCGCCAAATTGTACGATTACTCCGTCTGGCTTTTCAGCCTCAATGATATTCATTACATCTTCGAATGTGAGCGGCTCAAAATAAAGTTTATCCGACGTGTCATAGTCTGTTGAAACAGTTTCAGGATTTGAATTTACCATTATTGTCTCATAACCAAGTTCTTTTAGTGCAAATGACGCGTGACAACAACAATAGTCAAACTCTATTCCCTGACCGATCCTGTTTGGGCCACCACCAAGTATCATTATCTTCTTCTTTTTCGAAACCCTGGTCTCGCATTCTTCTTCATAAGTGGAATAATAATAAGGCGTATATGCCTCGAATTCTGCCGCACATGTATCAACAAGTTTGAAAGTAGCAATAATGCGTTTCTTTTTTCTCAATTCACGTATTGAAATTTCGTCAGAATCCATGAGCCTGGCGAGTTGAGCATCGCTAAAGCCAAGCTGCTTTGCCTTAAGAAGATTATCTGTCGATATCTCTTTCTCAAAATCCACTATCTCCTTTATATTATGTATGAACCATGGGTCTATGCCTGTGAGCTTGCAGATTTTTTCAACGCCATACCCCTTTTGCAAAGCATATTTGATGTAAAATATCCTGGATGCATTTGGCTCTCTCAGTCTTAGTTCTATCTTTTCATCAGGCACGTCTTTATAGTTTAATTTATTATCAAGTCCCACATGACCGATCTCCAGTCCCCTCAATGCCTTTTGCAACGCCTCTTTAAACGTTCTTCCTATTGCCATTGTCTCGCCAACTGATTTCATTGAAATACCCAGGATATCCTTTGCTTCTGGGAATTTTTCGAATGTAAATCTTGGAACTTTTACCACGCAATAATCTATTGTTGGTTCAAATGACGCAGGCGTTTCTCTCGTAATATCATTTTGTATTTCATCAAGTGTATAGCCCACCGCAAGTTTTGCTGCAAATTTTGCAATAGGAAATCCTGTGGCCTTACTTGCTAAGGCAGAACTTCTCGAGACCCTGGGGTTCATCTCTATCACAACCATTCTGCCTGTTTCAGGATTTACTGCAAACTGGATGTTTGAACCACCTGTTTCAACCCCAATCTCTCTTATAATCGCTATAGAAGCATCCCTCATCTTCTGGTACTCCCTGTCAGCCAGGGTCTGCTGTGGCGCAACAGTTATGGAATCACCCGTATGAATACCCATTGCATCAAAGTTTTCAATAGAGCACACTATCACGACATTGTCTTTTTTATCCCTCATTACCTCTAATTCATATTCTTTCCAGCCAAGTATTGACTCTTCTATCAAAACTTCTGAGATCATGCTGCTTTTTAGGCCTAGCGAAGTAATCTGCTCAAACTCTTCTTTTGTCTTGGCAATTCCTCCGCCAGTCCCGCCAAGCGTGAAGCTTGGCCTTATTATCAGAGGAAGACCTATTTTTTTTAAGGCATCCCTTGCCTCGTCCATGTTATACGCAAGAGCGCTCTTTGGCAGATCAAGGCCTATTTTTTGCATTGCCTTTTTAAAGAATTTCCTGTCCTCTGCTTTTTTTATCGTATCGTAATCAGCGCCTATCATCTGGACATTATGCTTATCTAAAATTCCCATCTCCTTTGCCTTCATAGCAGTATTTAGCCCTGTTTGTCCGCCCAGGGTCGGCAAAACAGCATCAGGCTTTTCCTTTATAATAATCTTTTCCAGGACCTCTGGTGTGATTGGCTCTATATAGGTAGAAGGAGCCGTATCAGGATCAGTCATTATGGTAGCAGGGTTTGAGTTTATAAGCACAACTTCAAACCCTTCTTCTTTCAGCGCCTTACATGCTTGCGTACCTGAATAATCAAACTCGCATGCCTGTCCTATCACGATCGGCCCTGAGCCAATAATCAATATTTTTTTAATATCCGTACGTTTCGGCATATTAACTTTCTAGGCCTTCTTGGTCAGGCAGCATTCAAAAAGCCTTTTCATTTTGCGCAACATATAATCTTGCATTACTTAAAAGACTGCCTGTCAAAATAAACGGAGCGAGGCCCACATCTTTAAACTGCTTACCTGGCCGAGCGTCTTTTTGAAGCTGCCTGACCAAGGAGAGACCGTTGCTCCAATGATGCCTTTACAAAATCCCTAAACAGTGGATGACAAGCATCCGGCTTTGACTTAAACTCTGGATGGAACTGGCATGCCACAAACCAGGGATGAGCAC
>CAYULJ010000039.1:10263-13323 GCA_964445715.1 uncultured Planctomycetia bacterium | reverse complement strand
GGCGATGTCTTCAAATCTGTCAAAGTCCGAGAGCGTGCTTAGGGTGGTGTTTATTAGGGCTTTTGCTATTATTAGTCTCATTATGGCGTCGGTATTTTTTAGATTTTTATATCTGGCGTTTATATTGATATCAAACTCCGTGATCATTGGTTTTTCGCCAGCAGAATAATCTTTATAAATTACCTTACCCATTTTAAGGTACAGGTTATCTATTTGCAGACTTTGGGATCCAGAATCTTTTTCTTTTTGCCTTTCAGTCCCTTTTTTCTTCAGGCTTTTTATGTGATCCAGATTTTTTCTGTCGTCTTTTTCTTTTACTATCATCAGCTCTTTGAGGTTTATTTTGATATTCTTCAGATGGATCTTTCTTTTTAAGATAGCCGATAGATCATAATCAATGTATACCTCCGGCAGTTCCGCCATTATCCTATCATCGAAACCTTTTGGGTTCAAAATAAACATATCTTTGATGCTGATAAATCCCTTGGAAAAATTTGTTTTTAATTCGCCTATTTTTATTCTTAGCCCTGTTTTATAGGATACAGCGCTTTCAATGGACGCCTTTATTATGATATCCTTCAGGAGAAAAAGCATAAAAACCGCTATAGCTAAAGTTAAAACGAAGTGTATTTTTTTCATAAGTTATGTGTTTGCTAGAAAAGTCGTTTTTTTAAGAGTTTTACGCCTACTTCGTATGTTAAGTCTCCGGCATTATTCCCTGCTACAAACTCTTTGAGCCAGATCACCTTTGCCTTGGATGACAGAGATCGATGGCTGTTAGGGTTTTCTATTTCCAATTCGACTATATGGCCCTTTGGTATCTTTTTATCTATGCGGAATCTTAGGCCGTTTCGGGAAATATTTTTTGTTATGCTTTCACCCTGGGAATTTGATTGAGGATCGAAATATTTTAGCTTCAGGAGGGCGTCGTATCTCTTTGCGAACCTGCGATCATCGACAAATCTTTCTTCTTGTTTTGATCCAAACAATCTCGATAGTATTCTCATATCTTACTTTGCCTTAAGTTCACATTTTAACATTGTTGAAATGTGAACTTAAGGATTAGAGGTCGCTGATGAGCCTGCTTATATAAAGGAGTTGCCTGTCCAGGAATTTTATACCGGCTTCAAAATGCTCCTCGGTCTCCTTGCTCATGGGCTCATCCCAGACCCATACTACCTTTCCCCTACAGCGCGCTTTTATATTCGAGTTGTATCTGAATATTTCCATGTCTAGTATGGTCCCTGGGGATAGACTTTTTAAAAGGGACATCCTGACCCCGCCACCGCTTATATTCTTGGTGGTTGTGCAGAATTCCCTGTTGCTTCCAACGGGGCTATATCTTACCGCTAGCTCTTTGTCCAGACGTTCGAAGACGCGATTGTCTGTACTGATACGCATGCATTCCCCCTTTCTTTTATTACAGTTTTGTGCCGTCATAAGGACAATAGTTGGTCTCGCCAGAGTATATTCTTCTACAGACAGAACATATTACCTTAAGTGGACGTTTTTCATCAGGCTCAGATGCTAGATTTGGTTCAGTATTTTTCTCGATTTTACTCAAACTTCTCGACTCGCTTCGCTCGCTCGAAGAATATTGTTCGAGCGACCCCGAGTTTTCCGAGGGGGAGCCGAGAACTACGTCGCCTATTATCGCAGGTATTTCTTTTTTTAGCATTTTTATTCTCTGTGGCACATAGGGGTGCGTGCGCAAAAATAAGATGCCCTTACTACCTTTATTCTTTTTTTCTAGTTTTTCCAGGAACGTTATCATGGCGCGAGGATCATAACTGGCTTTGTGCGCATATTTTACCCCAAGCCTGTCTGATAAGAGCTCATCTTCCCTGGAATAACCAAGCATGATCAGGTTGTAACTGACAGAAGCTGCTCGTCGCAGTTCGCCTAATCCTGATTTTTGGGCAGCAATGTTCATCAATATGTCATAACCCATCTGAGCCTGGAGTTTTTTTACTATATGGCGTGCTGCAACATGTCCGATTTCATGGCCTACTACGCAAGCGAGTTCGTCGTCAGAGCATTCTTCAATAAGTCCTGAATTTACGTAGATATAACCGCCTGGTGTTGCAAAGGCATTGAGCTCTTTATCTTCGATAACCGAGAAATTGTATTTTAGATCTTTTCGGTCCGATACCTTAGCTAATTTTGTTCCTATTTTATTTAATCGTTTTATTTTTTCCTGGTCTTTGCTTATCTTGTATTGGGTCGATACCTGTGCCGCTACTGCTTTTCCTAAAGATACTTCGGAAGGGGTGCCTATGAATATAAATTCGTTCCGCTCAGTCGCAGGATTATATGTGGTGGCGCAACCTGTTAGGGCGAATGAAGTCGTCAGCAATAGGATTAAACAGTATCTTAACATTAGCTTTCCCCTTAAGTTTACACTTTAACATTGTTAAAGTGTAAACTTAAGTTATCCTGTCAGCAACTTTTGAACGATTGAAGTGACAAGTTTTCCGTCAGCCTGGCCTTTTAGTTCCTGCATGCTTAACTTCATGATCTTGCCAAAGTCGGATTTTGAGCTCGCCCCTGTCTCAGCCATGACCTTTTTTATTATCTCTTCGATTTTATCTTCGCTTAACTGTTCAGGCAGATATGATTTAAGTATCTCGAGTTCTTTTGTTTCTTTTTCGACCAGGTCAGCCCTGCCCCCCTTTTTAAAGCTTTCTATGGAATCATTGCGCTGTTTTACCTGTTTTGATAAGATTTTAATCACGTCTTGATCTTCGAGCCCTTCTGTCTTTTTTTCAATAGCGAGATTTCTTAAGGAAGCAATTATCATGCGAAGCGTCGAGGTGCGGATCCGGTTTTTATTTTTAATAGAAACCTTAAGGTCATTTGATATCTTTTGCTCAAGTTTTCCCATTCAGGACCTCTTCGCTTAGTTTTCCCACCTTTTTATACATCAGATCGCACAAGAATTTTAGAAAGGTATTTTTATTGTCTTCCTCGACATCGCCAAATTCAATACCGGCCCCACAAGAAGGGCCTTTACCTGTGTCAGTTTCTTTTGACCACAATACTATACCATTTAGATGGGCC
>CAYULJ010000039.1:0-10253 GCA_964445715.1 uncultured Planctomycetia bacterium | reverse complement strand
CAATTTTTCCTCGGTTAATAACTGTAGCCCTCCGGCGCTTACGTCTTTGGTTATCCCTGTTCTTTCAGCTTTGAGATCTTTCTTCTGGACGATAAAATTTACCTTTAGGGCGATTTCAAACCTTATAAATCTTCTTTTCTCTTTCATAGTCAGCTCACTTCCTTTATTGTTAGTTTTGGGTGAACAATGGATCTGTATTTCACCCCAGCTTCTTTAAAAAGAGGCAAAAAGCTTTTATCTGCATACTCGCCGCAAGTTATGAAATTTTTTACTTTTGCGTTTACGATCATCTTGGCGCACAATATACAAGGAGAATGAGTACAATAAATAGTACTGCCGTCTATATTAATGCCATGAAGGCCTGCTTGTATTATCGCATTTTGTTCCGCATGGATCGCGCGACATATCTCATGTCTTTCGCCCGATGGGATCCCTTTTTCATTTCTAAGACAGCCGAGTTTCAGGCAATCTTTAACGCCTCTTGCCGCACCATTATATCCAGTGGTGAGGATGTGCCTGTCTCTGACAATCACAGCGCCCACGTGATGCCTGCGGCAGGTCGAACGTTCTGCCACCAAAAAAGACATCTTTAGAAAGTATTGGTCCCAATCAGGTCTTTGTATTTTACTTGATCGCTTCATCTATTTTTCTGTAGAGTCCTTCCAGCGTAGAATCGTTTGCAATGATCGTATCGGCCATGTCTAGGCATCTTCTAAGCTGCTGGTTATTTTTTTCTTCCTTGTTTTCTTTTTCTTCTTTTTTGATAAATTCTTCCAGGGTTTCCGCATCCCCCGGCCTTTTTCTCTTCAGGCTTCTTTCGTACCTCAATTTTACAGGAGCGTCTATCCCTATCAGTACAAAATTATCCAGTTTTCTGAGCTCAGCTATCTCTCCCGGGTTTCTTATGGAGTCGACTATATGGTCTTCTTTTTTTAGCAGATCTTTTTTTATTTGAACGGCTAAATAAGAAGAGCCGAACTTGCCCCTTAATTCGTTCCCTAATTTTATTAGGTTTTCACGCAAGGGCTCGATCTTCCTTTCTCTCGCCTTTTCTCTTAGTGTATCCGAAAGAGAATGATAAATAAACCCTTTTGATCTTATATAAAGAGCTGCTTCGCCCTTTCCCGAGGCATTAGGACCAGTGAGCCCTATGACCATACTATTTTACTGTCGAGCCCGGCGCAATGTCCTTGTCAGGAGAAAGGACTACTATTTTCTCGCTGTCAGAGGCCGCCAACACCATGCCTTTGCTTTCGACGCCGCGGATCGTGGCAGGCTCTATGTTTTCGACTACGGCCACTAATTTTTCTTTCAGATCTTCTGGCTTATAAGACTTTTTTATTCCAGCTACCAGTTCTCTTTCTTCTGAGCCCAGGTCTACCTTTAATATGTAAAGCTTGTCGGCATTAGGGTGGTCTTTTACCTCTTTTACTCTGGCTATTTTTATGCTTAGTTTCTTGAACTCTTCGAATGGGACCATATTCATATCCTCACTTTCTCTAGCTCAGAAAACATAAGACCGCATATGTATTCCAAGAAGTGATTTTTTGCCTTCAGGTCTATCTCTTCGAATTTAACCCCGGCATCTATTTTACCAGCTTTTTCGCCAACTGTCCATACTACCTTACCTATCGCAGAGATAGGCCTTGGTAGCGTTGATACGAAGATCTCTAGCTCAAGCCAGTCTCCTTTTTTGATCGGTTTTGCCAATAATGCCCTTATGCCGCTCGGGCTTATGTTTTTAGTGCTAGCTTTCTTTAGCGGTACATTTGAGTCTTTGATCTTATAGGCAAAATCTATTGTCGCCTCCAGCCTGATATATTTTCTTCTCTCTGCTATCATATGTCTCCTCCATTACGTAGCCCTTAAGGGATTTTGAATTGCATTGAATCTTCGCCGATTATAAGTTCGCCGCTGTATTCTTTTTTGCAGGGCGTGACAAGGTCATGTTTATCGCATATCGGATACATGTGCGCGAATACGAGTTTTTTTGCCTTGGCTCGCTCTGCGACCCTTGCTGCAGTAGTCGGGCTCAGGTGGCCTTTCATGGCCATTTGATCAGGGAAAGAGCATTCCAATATAAGTAGATCCGCGTCTTTTGAGAGCTCGATCACCTCGTCGCAGTAGTCTGTGTCTCCCGAATATACTACGACCTTGCCTTGTGGAGAGACGATCCTGTAGCCCATGCTGCCGTCATGATGCTTTAAGGTCTTTGTCGATATGCTGTGGCCCTCTATTTTTATTTCTTTATTTTCTATTTCAGAGATATCCAGCGGATATTCATCCGAATATAAGGTATAGTTGTATAATTCTATTATTTTTTTGTAATATTCATTCAATCCAGAAGGTCCGTATACAGTAAGCGGTTTTTTTCTTATGGTAGGAGGAATTTTTGAGGCAAACAGGATCGCGGAAAGCTCAGATATATGATCGAGGTGCAGGTGCGTGTAGAAAATATAGTCTAATTCTAGGTAACCGATTTTATTTTGGAGGAGATTTCTTAAAGAGCCCGGACCGCTGTCGAAAATAGCGGTTTTATTGGGGAATTTTATAGATATGCACGGTGGATTTCTTCGCGGGGACGGCACACCAGTACCTGTGCCTAGCAAGGTTATTTCCATATTTCCTATTCTTTGACCGCCTTTAGGTTGTTTAGATGCGTTAGTAATATAGCTTCTGCCTCAGGAGCTATCTTCATAAATCTTACTCCGACGTAAAACAAACGCCTGCCTCGGTCATCGTGAGACTGTAAGTCTTTTATCCACATGAGCTGTCCTATGAATTTCACGGGCTTTGAAAATCCAGGGATATCTATTTCCAGATCCAGGAGTTTCTTTTGCTTGAGTTTTTCATAGGTTACAAGACAGACTCCTTTTCTTGAAAGGTTTGTAGTCTTTGATTCTTTAAAACGAGGCGTTTTAGACAATACATTATATCTGATCTTCAGGTTTTCATCGAACCTGAGATACCTTCTTCTCTCTCTCAATACCCAGAATTTACTAGCCAGGCCATGGGTTGCGCTGTACTTAAGTCTCCTCTCCTCGTTTCTGAGTAAGACCAATATTATCAATAAAAATATCAATAGGGTTATATAGAATAAATACATACTTATACCTCGACTAGTTCGTATTGACTTGACCCTAACTTTATTTTCTCAGCATGATTTATTTGGATCAGGGGGTCTATTTCAGGAAAGATTTCTTTGAATTTATCCAGGCTTATTAGATCCAGGCTCGCTTTATCTACCGCAACAGGATCGATCCCGCCTATTATTCCGATATCTTGTATGATAGGGGTTTCGTTTTTGGACATACAATCGCAGTTTTTAGTTATATTATATAACAAATTTATACAGGTTATTCTGGAGTTCAGAGCCTTTTTTACCCCCAAGGCATATTCTACCATCTTTTCCTGGAATTTTACAATGTTTTCATCATATTTTATTTCAATAGCGTCCGCTCTGCAGATGATAGTGCATTCTCCGCAACCGATGCACCTCTCTTTTACTAATATGGCTTTTTTCTTTTTAATGCCTATGGCATTAGCCGGGCAGATATCCATACATGAGCCACAACCAATGCATTTATCGGTTATTATTTCAGGAAGGGTCTTTGAATGCTGCTGTAGTTTGCCGACACGCGAAGCACAACCCATGCCGAGGTTTTTGAGGGCTCCGGCAAAGCCTGTCTGCATATGTCCTGTCATATGAGAAAGACATATAAGGGCGTCGCTTTCGCAGATACCTTTTGCCAGCTTGACATTTTCAAAATGATCACCCTGGATCAGCACATTTTTGGTTTCCCTGCCCAGGAGACCGTCACCTATTATTATCGGAACCCCAAGGCTCTCCATGCTAAAGCCATGTTTATGCGCGACACTGAGATGTCCGACAGCATTCGATCTTTTTTCTCTGTAGAGCGTATTTGTCTCTACGACAAATAGGTTCTCCGTTCTTTGCTCCTTAAGAAATCTTATCAGGTTTAAAAGCCAATCGGGCCTGATGTAGCCTGATGCGCCCTCTTCACCGAAAGTCAGCTTCATCGCAAGAAAATTGCCCTTATTGACGAGGCCTGGCCTTTCTATTTGTTGCCAGATAGACGAAAGGGCTCCTCCTACTTCGTCTTTTACTGACCAGTCATGGATCCTTTTAAGATATACCTTTGTTTTTTCTGTCTTGGGCTTCTGCAAATGCTATCCTCCTTGAGATTGGCGGATGGTTATGTAGGATTATCTCATAGAATTTACCTGGATCCATATCTGAGAGATTTTGAGATGCTAATTTTTTCATGGTAGATATGAATCCGTCTTTATTTTTTGTAATATTCAGCGCAAACATATCTGCGTCGTGCTCCAGTCTTCTTGAATATGAGTTCTGTATTGGCGTAGAGATTATATTTAATGATGAGATAATAGCATAGATCAGCACCAGTGATTCAAAATCGGAAAGATACGTATAATTCAGGGTATTATGCAACGTTAGAAATGTGTAGTTTGAGATAAAAAAAGTTAAAAGCATTGCAATGCCGCTGAATGCAATCAATTTCAATATATGTTTTAATTTATGATGCCCTAATTCATGGGCCATTACGACTTCTATCTCCTTTTCGTCAAAGTTTTTCAAGAGCGTATCGCACAACACTATCCTTTTTTGTTTGCCCATGCCCATCAGTGCTGCGTTTGCCTTTTTTGTATCCTTGCTTATATTTAATTCATATGCACCTTTAGTTTTAAAGCCTACTTTTAACGATAGCTGCATGAGTTTTTGCTTTAAGTCCTGGTTTTTGATAGGTGAATATTTGTAGAACAAAGGGATTATCAAGATCGGAAAAAACTTAGCGATCAACACGGAGATGAAAAACCAAAAGGCCGCAGTCAGGAACCACCAATAGAGTGGACAGTACCTCAGGAAAACGTATAGCGATAAAACAAAAGGGATGCTGATAATAAAAGAGACAATTGATTTTTTGCCCTCTCTTTTTAACCAGTTTTTAAACGTCTGGTTTGAGAGCGAAAATCTGTGCTCAAGCATAAAACCTGCATAGCATGCTAAGGGCATGGTCGCGATCGCATAAAACAGGCTCATGAGCGCATAAAAGATAAGCAAAGCTAGATATGTATTGGCAGGGGCAAAGGATTGCGCGATAGACTTCATGTATGTAGGCATGCCTAAGGATATAAAGATGATCACCAGGAGCGGAGGCAATAAGAGATTTAATATGCCCAGTAGATGTTTTTGCCTTGAATAGGCCTGTGATTTATTTTGCATCAGCGTTCTTCCATGAGGATGTTCCTAATCGCATTGAGGATATCTATATATTCCCTGGTCTTGTAGTCAGGATATGTCCATTCTGTTGGTTGAAAGCTTGACTTTCTCCACATGAGCGTCACTTCAGCGTATATGCCATTATTAAGATAGAGCCTGTGGCAGTAATCCTTTGTAGTGGCAAGGACGAATTTCGAATCAGACAGATATCCTGGGTCTATGTTTATCTGCCTTTTTGATCCATCATTTTTCTTTATAGAAAATTTGTCCTCGAGAGAATTTGTAGTGAGTTTTATTTGCGGCAGGCGCTCTGGAGATACGCGCTCTTTGAAAGAGATGAATTTCCTGTTTAGCGCATGCCCCATTTCTTTTTTGTAATAATCCGTATATTTGAATGGGATCAAGGAGCTTCTGTAGTCAATGGAGCCGAATTCTTTAGCAAAAAACTCTTCGACGGTATCGAAGAGTTTTTTATCTTTGGCCAGCATGCCTATGACTAATTTGACTTGTTGAGGAATTTTCGTCTTCCCCATATCGTGTCGGTTTATAATTTATAGCCTATTTTTCTTAATAGTTCTTTTCTATTCTCGATTTCTTCTTCGCCCTCTATTCCTTTAGGTGCTGAACCATCTACCGTGCCCAATATGCCTTTTCCCTGTTCAGTCTCTGAAACGATGACCTCTACATTATTTGCAGTGGCGCAATATATAGAGCATACTTCAGGCACATCTTTTATCGCCTTGAGGACATTTATAGGGAAGGCATTTTTCATTATAATTACAAATGAATGCCCCGCGCCGATACTTAGAGCATTTTTTGCAGCTATTTTTTTCAGCCCATCATCATTACCTTCGTATCTTACCAGGCATGGACCTGATGCCTCACAGAACCCTATGCCAAATTTTATATTCGGAACAGAATTTACCAAGGCCTCATATAGATCTTCCGCTGTCTTAACGAAATGCGCCTGGCCTATGATCGCATTCGCATCTTTCGGTATCTCGATTTTTACGACTTTTGTCTTCATCTTTTGAAGCTTAAGTTAACACTTTAACATTGTTGAAGTGTTAACTTAAGAAAGTATTATGTCGATTTTTTTGTCTGATTTTTGATTGGCGTTCCCGGATTCTACATAAGCTTCCAAGGCCTTCTGGTCCTTTACAGAGATGTCTGTAAAGAATATGGCAGTGTTGTAATGCGCCTTGTCAGTGTTTTCCAATATTATGGGCTCTGTCCTGACCACGACCCCCTTACACCTTATTTTTTTAGCTTGTTTGGCCTTAGAGTTGTTTTTTGGAGGCACGAGAAGCACTACTTCGATCTTTGACATCAGCGGAAGCAGCCTTGTCACTCTGCAGTATATCCCGCTCGAACTTACGTCCACGGTTTCGGTTATTATGTCGAACGTCTTGTCAGCGATCTTGAGTGGCAACTGACTTTTTGCTCTTAGATGTTTTCTGCGCTCTTCTATCATGATGTTCCCTATGCCTTTTTCTCTTCTTTTTTGGCTTCTTCCTTCTTTTTATCCTGCTCAGCTAATTTCCAACATCTCTTACTACAGTAATAACCGTTATTCCTGTAGTACCAGGATTTTCTTTTCAAGTGCTTGTTGCACTTCATGCAGTTGGTCGGCTTTTCAACTACCTTTGGTTCCTTCTTTTCTTTAGTTGGCGCCTTGGGTGCTTCTTTTGGAGCTTCATTAGGCGTTTCTTTCGAAACCTCCTTAGGTGCTTCTTTTTGTTCTTTAACCGGAGCCGGTTCTTTTTTGGGTTCTTCTTTTTTGGGCTCTGTCTTTATCTCTTCTGGCACTTTCGTTTCTTCTTGCTTCACTTCTTCCTGAGGTTGCTTAGGTTCTTTTGTTTCTTCTGCCATGATTTATCCTCCGAATCGGGCATTTAGCACACATAGGGTTTTTTGGCCTGCATAATTCTTTGCCTAGTTCCACTATAAGGGCATGGAATTCGTTATATAGTTTAACATCTTTGGGAAGATTGCCCTGAAAAAGTTGTTGCCATCCCTCGTATTCTGTTTCTTGTGGTGCAAATCTATGCCTAGAAAATACCCTTTTTGTGTAGGCATCAACAACAAATACAGGCTTTCCTCCTGCATACAGGAGTATGCTATCGGCTGTCTCCGGACCGATCCCTTTTACTTCAAGGAGCTCGCTTCTTAGTTTTTGAGTTTTCGTCCCGAACATCTGGTTCAGGCTGTTTTTGTATTTAGTATTAAGAAAGACCAGAAAGTTCTTTATGCGGTTGGATTTTATATTATAATACCCAGCCGGTTTTATCAACTTTGCGAGCCTCTTTTCGGATACACGCGAAAGAGACTTTATTTTTAAGACCTTCTTCCTTTTTAGATTTTCAATCGCCTTTTCAACATTTTTCCAGGATGTATTCTGAGTAAGTATGGCGCCTATTATTATTTCTAATCTTGTATCGCCCGGCCACCAATGCCTTGGCCCGAATCTTTCATATAGTAGATCATATATTTTTAAAAGTGATCTGGAACGACTTATATCTTTCAATGCTCTGAGCGTTCTTTTATTTTAACGGCAATATCAGCCAGGTCGCTATAGTACCTAGAATTTTTTACAATAGGGACTTTTATATGCTTTTCTTTTTGAGTATGTTCTCTAAAGGCTGATATCACAAGCTTTGTTGAATTTTTATTCCCTGTCATATTTAGAGAGAGCGTAAGCCTGTGGTCTATTTTAGCGGTCGCGTCTGCCCATAGTTCTCTTATTAAAGATAATGAGATAGGCTTATAGGCCAAAAGCACGCCTATCCCTCTGTCTGAGGAGGTGATTAAATAACTATCTTCTTTTAGTACCAGAGACGCATAGGAAAAAACTGTCTCAGGGTCTTTGTTTATAGTTACTTCCGCGGGATACCCTTTTCGGTAGCCCCTGGCTTGAGGAGGCGAGCCAGGCCTCTCTGCGATCGCTCCCCTTTCGCTTTTAGGACCTAGGTATGTCCATTCCTTTGCCTTTTCCTTTGTGTGTATTTTTTTTGCTTTTTCTTTGTAAATAATTACATTGTCGCCTTCTTGGATTTCTCCTCCTTGGCTTTGACTTATATTTAGCACTTCTGCAGCAGATACATTTCTTCGTACCTCGACGACATATGCATTGGCAATCTTTGCGAGACCTTTGTGAACGATAATCTCGTCGCCTAGCTCTATCCCTTCATCCGAACCAGCCTTTATTATGAAGAATTCTTGTTCAGGATCGACGCTCATGATTTTTGATTCGATCCCAGCTTCTTCAGAGAATGAATCAGAAGCAGGAAAAATCAGAATTAATGATAGGATCAATAAAAAATTTTTCATTACGCTGATATTGTAATACAGAACCATCGGGAACTCAAGCAAAATTTTCAAGTTTTCGTGATATTTACCCATGCTAGAGGTTTATAGGGCATCGTTGTTACGAGTGGGCACGGTGTCCTTTCGCAGATAGCTTCAAAAAGACGCTCGGCCAGTGTTAGTTTTTTGAAAATGTGGGCCTCGCTCCGTTTATTTTGACAGGCAGTCTTTTTAGTAGTGCAAGATTATATGTTTCGCAAAATGAAAAGGCTTTTTGAAGCTGTCTGTGAAAGGACGAGCGAGGAACAATAATGAGCGAAATTGTCACGCTGGGGCAATTTCGCGTCCCTGTAGTAAACCTCTGGCGTGGGTGAATATGAGTGTTTAGTGGATGGAGTACTTGCAGCCTTTGTCGAAAGCGTCTTTGAAATCGTATCTGTTGCTGAAATCTAGTTTTGAATCCTGATCTGTCTTTCCGAGGATGCCAGCGTTTATCATGTTGAACACGATCTCACCAAAATCATCGGTTGTTTTTATCCCCCAGTGCTCAAAGACTATCCTTGCCATTGGGCCAAACTGCTCAAGGGCATAGTCTTTTATCCCGTCAAGAAGTTCCTGTCCGCTTACGTGCCCTCTTCTTTTAAGCTTTTTGCTGGTATAGGTCAGCGCAGACATGACAAAGGAATACGATTCCGGATCGTATCTCTTGTCCTTGGTCAGGACCTTTAATAAGGCATATATCTTATTTATGCTGAATTTATTTCTTCTCTCGCCCATAGTTCTACAAAGTATACCTGTCGATAGCTTATTTGTCAAGGTGGTGAAAGATTAGATATTTACGGGAGGACCTAGGAATCTTGCGCCTACAGAGAACCTCTCAGAATATGGCTGGCTTGATGCCCAAACAACTTCTCCTAACGCCTTTATAAATCTCTTTGTTTCTGGGTGCTGGACTTCAAATACCAGGTGGGTGCGAATAGGAAAATATTCATTCGAGACAAAACCTATGCCGTTTTGGCTTATATCTCGCCCTATTGAATTGCCAAACCTTTGAGAACCCTTTCTTTGATAGCGAACAGCACAAGATAACGGGGTTCTTATTGCTTCCCTTCTATTCTTGTACTTCATAGACGCATTTTAACACATAACTTATTATTTGTCAAGAAGTTATAGCTTGTTGAGCTGTTTCTCCAAGGATCTTTTTTACTATCGCATCTATCCTTCCCGCGTCATTCTTTTTTAAATTAGTGAATTCTATGCCTGTGTCGTATATTTTGTTCTTTTGTTGTTTTTGCTCTACTATCCACACTATTGCGCCGTCGCACTGAATGGCTGGTTTATTGTCCAATATGTCCAGCTGCACTTCTACGGGCGCGAATATACCCAGGTCCCTGGAGAGCACAGTGCATATTCCGCCTATGCCTATGTTCTGTGTCTGCGAAGACAGGATATCTGACTTGTCTTTCCTTCTTATGGTTATTTTGCACGGGTATTCTGCCCTTGGAAACTTGCGCTTATTAATGCCGCTCCACATCTGCCCCTCCTTTTGTTAATAGTAGCTATTATAATCGAAATGGCCGTGTTATTCAAGATATAAATTCTTTTTGGCCTCGCAGGCTGCAGGCTTTTAGGGCATCGTTGTTACGAGCGGGCACGGTGTCTTTTCACGGAGAGCTTCAAAAAG
>CAYULJ010000038.1:9912-13438 GCA_964445715.1 uncultured Planctomycetia bacterium | reverse complement strand
AGATAGATTGGCAACCCTTGTAGGAGACCTATTAGACCTTTCTAAGATAGAGACTGGCAGGATGGTATTGAAAAAGCAATCTTGCGATGTAACAGATCTTATCAAAAAGGCAATTGAGCCTCTAAAGCTTTTGGCAAAGGAGAATAAATTAGAACTCCTATTTGATTTAGGACAAGGCATACCTGAGATACAATGTGACCACAATAGGATAACTCAGGTTTTGGTCAATCTTGTTGGAAATGCGCTCAAGTTTACCACTAAAGGTGGGAAGATTACGGTCACTTGTCGTTTATCACTAGTTGCTGATAAGAAACGGGTCACGGGTCACGGGTCACGAGACACTGTTAGTAGATTTATAGAGATAAGTGTAAAAGATACAGGTATAGGAATAGAGGAAAAGGATATTCCAAGGCTATTTGTAAGATTCGGCCAGCTGGATGGCTCTCTCACGAGACGGCCTGGTGGAACAGGTCTTGGCCTTGCTATTTGCAAGGAACTTGTTGAGATGCACGGTGGGGCGATCTGGGTCGAGTCGGAAGTTGGGAAAGGAAGCACGTTTAGGTTTACCTTGCCTACTACGTAACTAAGAGGAGGAAGCTATGTCAGTCAAGATGTCCGAGATGCAAAAGAGCGCACTACTCGAAGCAGGAAACATTGGTTCTGGTCACGCAGCAATAGCATTGTCGCAGCTAATGGGCCGAAAGATTATGATTGCTATACCTTCTATTGATATTCTCCAGTTGTCGCAATTGAATACCGTCTTAGATGGCAAAGGCAAGGATTTTGTGTTAGTGGACCTCCAGGTCTTGGGTGATGCAACTGGTGCAATGCTATTTACCCTTGATAAGGAAAAGGCAACTTCCCTTTGTGATATTGTTATGGGCCAGTCAAAAGGTGCTACAAAGATATTAAATGAATTAGAGCAATCAGCCTTAAAAGAAATAGGTAGTATTATAGGGGCATCTTATTTAAATGCAATAAGTGAGATGGCAAATATGTCTTTATTGGTTTCAACACCTGAATATCACTCTGGTAAGATTGATATACTTGGCAAGGTTGTTCAGGCCAAGGATGTTGAGATAAAGGATGTAAGCGAAGTCTTATGTATCAGAACAGAATTTATCGAGGCAGCAACCAGGATAGAGGGCTACCTTATCTTTGTACCAGCAAGCAATGCGATTGCCAAGATTATGGGGTCGTTGGGCGTTTAACGCGTCAAAAAAGGAGAATATCATGGCAAAAGGAAAAGTGCTCATAATAGACGACGAACCAGATCTACTCGAGACCATACGGTTCAGGCTCGATGCTGCAGGATACGAGGTTATTACAGCGCCAGATGGTTTGAGTGGC
Organism: uncultured Planctomycetia bacterium; assembly: GCA_964445715.1. Lineage (GTDB taxonomy): Bacteria > Omnitrophota > Gorgyraeia > Gorgyraeales > Gorgyraeaceae > CAYPYS01. Next base: position 12,088 of record CAYULJ010000038.1, on the reverse strand, counting down.
ATAGAAAAGGCAAGAGAGGCTAAGCCAGATCTCATAATGCTTGATATTATGATGCCAGGAATCGATGGCTTTGAAACCTTGAAGAGATTAAAAGAAGAAATGGCGACAAAAAAGATACCCACTGTAATCTTTTCCTGTGGCAAAGACGAAGAAGAGTGGGCTAAAAAATCACTCAAGATCGGCGCTGTCGGCTATGTCGTGAAACCATTTGAAACAGAGTCGCTTTTGTTTACAGTAGAGAAGTTTGTTAAAAAATAACTTCATTAGCTTTTTAGCTTGTTAGCTTCGTTAGCTAGTTAGGGCGTAATACCAATATTTTCCTAAAAAGCTAATGCAGCTAATGAAGCTAACGAAGCTAATCAAGGAGGATACACATGCAAACCAAGCTTAGCGAAGTCCAGATCGATGCCCTAAAAGAGGCAAACAATATCGGCGCAGGGCATGCTGCGATAGCAATGTCGCAGATGCTGAATAAAAAGATAATGATAGCAGTCACGCGCTCTGATATTGTGCCAAACGAAGTTTTTCTAAAGAATATAGTTGGTAGTAAAGACACAGTAGTTATAGGTGTATACCTTAAAACCCTTGGTGATGTTCAGGGTGCAGTTATCTTTATGTTTGGAAAAGATTCTGCATTAAAATTGAGCGATCTATTATTATTTAGAAAACAAGGTGAAACAAGATTCATAGATGAAAAAGCCCAGTCTGCACTCAAGGAGGCAGGTGGCATCTTGACGGGTGCATTCTTCTCTGTTTTAGCTGATATGTTAAACCTCAAGGTATTTCATCATGCGCCTTCTTTTACCTTTGATAAGCCAGATGTGATTATGTATGGAGTTTGCGAAGAGATATTTAGTGATAAAAAAGAGCGATTGTGTCTTGCAACTGAATTTATTGAGTCCAGCACCAAGATAACCGGCTCCTTTGCCTTTGTCCCTGGCGAAGAGGCGATGGCGAAGATATTGGAGAAGCTGAGCGCGAAATGAGACCACAGACCAATAAGGTCCAAAAGATCCTGGCCGAGAAGCTTGAAGATACTGCCCGTCAGCTTAAATTGCAGACTGAGAAGATGACTAAGAGGGCGTACCAGGCAGAGGCGCTGTACCAGACTGTCCAGCAGCTCGAAGAGATAAGATCCATGGAAGAGCTCTACAGGTATAGCGTTGAGATACTTTCAGAAATGTTTGGTGCAGCTAAGGTGATATTTTTCACCTATGAAGGAGGAAGGTTATTACCTGCATACCTAAAAGGCATAGATAATTTACTCGAACACGAGATCCTGAATATAAGCAATGAAGTTATCTTGCAATTAAAAGATGCCGGGACTATTATTGACACCTCAGAGCTTAAAGATAAAGTATTTTTAGATTTTCTAAGGATCACTGATGATATATGCGGATTTCATCCTGCTATAATCATCAATACATTTGAAAAAGAAAGACCTCTTATCGTGATATTTATAGGCTCCAGACAGACTCGTATTTCTATAAAAGAAGACGATATTAAAATGTTGGATGTTTTTATAAACCATATTATGAGAATATTCCAAAACCTTAAACTTGTACATTCACTCAAAGAAGAAAAAGACAAGCTCAGGACTGCCATAGATAGCATGAGCGATGGCCTGATTTATGTTAGTCCAGAGCTGAATATCGTCCTCATGAGTCCAAGCGCACAGAAGATGTTTGATGTTGTAGAGGCCTTAAACAAAGGGGACAATATCTTAGGGGCATTAAAGAAATTTACCTCCAGCATAAGAATAGAGGAGCTCCTTCTTCATGAGGAGGATCTTAGGTTTGAACTGAGTTTACCTCAAGAGGGTATTTATTACACTGTTTTAGGCAGTAAGATTAAAGATGAAGGTAATAACATAATAGGTATGATGCTGACATTGAAGGATATATCAGAGGAGCGATACGCCGCTCATCTAAAGACAGTTTTCATGTCCACTGTATCACATAAATTGCGCACGCCACTAACTATAATTTTGGAAGGCGTGAACCTTCTTCACGAAGGCCTTCTTGGAGAGCTTAACCCGAAGCAGAGAAGTGTAAGCGAGAAGGCGTTTAATCAGGCGCAATACCTTAAGTCTTTAATAAACAGCCTTCTGGAATTCACAAAGACAGAGGCAGATATAATGACCACTCCCTTTGTGACCACTCCTCTAGTGACGACT
>CAYULJ010000038.1:0-9902 GCA_964445715.1 uncultured Planctomycetia bacterium | reverse complement strand
GGCAGATATAATGACAGTAGGCCTGCATAAAGAAAGACGTAACCTCAAGGAATTTTTTGATGCCTTATTGATGTCTTTCAAAGAGCAGTTTGAGCAAAAGAAAATTCTATCTCTATTGGATATAAAAAATGAGGGATTGAGCTTATATTTTGATAATGATAGGCTTCAGACAGCAATAGGTAATATCCTGGATAATGCTGTCAAATTCAATCCAGAAAAGACAAGGATTGAGATAAAGGCAAAACAGGAAAAGAATTTTGTTGAGATTTCTATAAAGGATAATGGTGTTGGCATTCCAAAACAGTATCTAAAACACGTATTTGAAACCTTTACCCAGCAAGATTCTGATTTTACAGGACAGATCAAAGGCATGGGGCTGGGGCTTTATTTGACCCATGAGGTCATTAAGGCTCATAGAGGAGAGATTACCTGTAACTCGCAGCTTGGCAAGGGAACAGAGTTTCTGATTAAGCTACCGGTGGTGTGATGTCCAAACGCATACTAATAATCGAAGACGAACTAGATCTGGCTATGACCATTAGTGAGCGGTTAAAAGCAGCTGGTTTTGAGACAAGGACTGCTAATGATGGTATTGCTGGAATAGAGGCTTTAAAAAAAGAGAAATTCCAATTAATCATTCTTGATATTATGATGCCAAATATGGATGGGCTATCATTTGCAGCGATATTACGATCAAGGGACGACGCAAAGGATGTACCGGTAATAGTTATGACTGCAAAAGATGATGACGAGACTAAGGCGACTTGCGGCAACCTAGGAGTCGCCGCATTTCTCGAGAAACCGTATGATCCGGAGAAGCTAATTAGTAAGGTGAAACAGCTTTTAAGAGACGCCCACAAGGAGGTTTAACATGGATAACAAACTAACCCAAGAACAAAGAGACGCGCTGCGGGAGATCGTGACAATAGGGGCAGGCAATGCCGCGACTGCGCTGTCACAGATGTTAAAGAAAAAAGTCGACATCAAGGTCCCAGATGTAAGTTTAACCTCTATTGATAAAGCTCCAGAGGTCTTTGGAGGAGCAGAGACGCTTGTAACAGCAATATATCTGCAGCTTCTGGGTGATGTATCAGGAATAATACTATTCTCTTTTCAACAAGATGAGGCAAATAGACTTTCGGATGCACTCTTAGGCCTGCCATTAGGTAAGACCAAGATGCTTAATGATATGGCCCGATCAGCCCTTAAAGAGACAACGACAATACTCTCAGGCGCTTATTTAAGCGCAATAGGAAAGCTCTTAAAAATGAGACTATTAGTATCTTCACCAGGCTTTGCGCAAGATATGGCAGGTGCGATTGTAGATAATATCCTTGTTGAGACAAGCAAAGAGGCAGACTCAGCCCTGGTTATGGATACAGAACTTAATATCGTAGATGAAAAAATCGTAGCCTATTTTTTCTTTATCCCAGATGTGGGGTCATTGAGAAAGATACTGAAGGTAGTGGGAGTTAATTCGTGAATCGTTGTTCGTGAATCGTATCTCGTAAAGAGGAGAAAAAGATGGCGGAAAAGAGAGATATCAAGCGCAAGAATGCGGGGGAAAAACTGCGCGCAATCAGTGATCGCTATAGATCTTATATTGAAGTCACAGGGCAGTTGGCCTGGACTACAAATGCTGACGGAGAGGTTGAAGAAGATATACCATCCTGGAGAAGATATACTGGCCAGAGCTATAAAGAGGTCAAGGGTTGGGGATGGTCTGAGGCGGTTCACCCGGATGACATTGAGCGCGTCACGCAGATATGGAAAAAAGCGGTTGCTACAAAAAGTAGCTATGAAGTCGAATATCGCGTTCGCAGGCACGATGGGATTTATCGTCATTTCTTGGCTCGAGGTGTACCTGTGGCTAAAGAAGATGGGAAAGTCCGGGAATGGGTTGGCACTTCTATTGACATCACCGAGCGCAAGAAGGCAGAGGAGGAGATAAAGGAAGCGGCAGCAGAGTGGTCAAAAACATTTGATGCTATCCCTGATTTAGTCTTTGTTCTTGACAAGGACTATCGCATAACAAAGGTGAACAAGGTCTTTGTCGATATGCTTAAGGCAAAACCTGAGGATATAATTGGTAAAAAATGCTATGAATTGTTACACAAAAGAAATTCTACCTGGCCAGGGTGTCCTTCTGAAGCCTCGGCAAAAGATAAAAAATCTCATACAATAGAAGTGGACGACCCTAATATTGGCTTGCCTCTATTGGTTAGCGCCTCACCTCTTCTTGATGATAAAGGCCGGGTTACAGGCTTTGTCCATACCGCCAAAGACATGTCTGTGATTAAAAAGGCAGAAGAGGCAGTTGAGAAGAAGATGCGCGACATGGAACGATTCCAGAAAGCAACTATGGGGCGAGAGAAGATGATACTGGAGCTGAAAGCGAAGGTGAAGGAGCTGGAAGCGAAAGTTCGTGAAAAATCTTAATTTCGTATATAGTATATAGCATATCGTATATCGCGACATGGAAAATAAGATAAAAAGCTTTAAAGATTTGAAGATTTGGCAGAAGGGTATAGAGATCGTTAAAGATATCTATAGTTTGACAGAGGGGTTTCCTGATAAAGAATTATACGGTTTGACTTCACAAATGAGAAGAGCGGCAGTATCTTTACCATCGAATATAGCCGAGGGATTCAAGAGATACCATAATAAGGAATATAAGCAATTTTTGTATATAACATTAGGTTCTTGTGCTGAGTTAGAAACTCAAATTATAATCTCAAATGAACTTAGATATATTGACAGGAAAGACACGGCAAGAATTTGTGAAAAGTTAGATCATCTATCGAAGATGATAACAGTTTTGATGCGCAAACTCAAGTAACGATATACTATATACGACATACGATATACGAATATGGATTTATCATTGCTACTCAATAAGTTACACCGCGAGAAGGGCCTTGTACTCAACGACTACAAGGAAGGGACTCTACAGCGCAGGATAGAGCGGCGCATAAAGTTTGACGGCGCTTCCTCATTGGAGAGATATATTGAGATGATAGATCAGGATTATCATCTCTATTGGCGTTTGGTCAGCGACCTATTTATAGGTGTAACAGACTTTTTTCGAGATAGACATATTTGGGAGATTGTCAATAGAGACATTTTGCATATATTAGTTGCGCGCAGGATGGTAGCTCAACTTAAATTGCCGCTTCGTATCTGGAGTGCAGGATGTTCAACAGGTGAAGAGACTTATTCTCTGGCCATGATGGTAAAAGAGTTTTACGCAGAAAATAATATACAGGGCTTTCCCGCATTCATTTATGGTACTGATATAATGCAGGATAAGCTAGAGGAGGCAAAGCGAGGAGTGTATCCGTGGGAGAAGGTGGAGAAGGTAGAAGAGAGTCTGAGAAGTAAGTATTTTGAGTTGATAGTAGGCAACGCCTCTGTCATTGCGAGGAGGCACAAAGTGCCGACGAAGCAATCTCAAAGAGAGATTGCTTCGCTCACTTCGTTCGCTCGCAATGACAGTGACGAGATACGAGATACGAGATACGAGATACGAAAAGAAATTCGTCACCTCACCCGTTTTAAACGTTGCGACCTAGTGCAGGACAAGAAACTCTACGGCTTTGATATGATAGTCTGTCGAAACGTCCTAATATATTTTCAGCGCAAGCTTCAGGAAGAAGTGCTAATAAAATTTCATAAAGCACTCCGGCCAAAAGGTATTCTATGGCTGGGTATGACAGAGACTCTGTGGGGTGAGACCCATGAGCTCTTCGAGCCAGTATTTAAGAGGGAGAGGATATTTAGGAAGCGCTAAAATATTAAAAAGGAGATTAAGGCAAAATGAAGATAAGACAGAAATTGATGACCGGGTTTATGGGAGTTGTTTTATTGATTGGGCTCGACACCGGGATTGCTTTATACCATCAAAATAAAATCATTAGGCTAAACTTACTTAGGGCGATTAGAACCGCAGAAAGAAAGTTCCTTGCTATTAAAGAGCGCGATACGAAGATATTATCTTCTGCATTAGAGGTCTTTATCCAGGATCAGTCCTTTAAGAGTGTATATCTGGAAAAAGACAGGGAAAAATTATATACCTATGGCCAGCCCTTATTTCAGGAGTTAAAGCATAAATATGGCATTACCCATTTTTATTTTATTCTACCTGATGGCCATTGTTTTGTGAGGCTGCATAATAAGGAGATTTACGGAGACATGATAACCAGGTTTACCTTTTCGAAGGCACGCGATACAAAGGCTGCTGCATCAGGAATCGAACTGGGGAAAACTGCCTTTGCCCTGAGGGTAGTTATGCCCTACTATAATAATAATAATAATGAACTGATAGGATATGTAGAATTAGGAGAAGAGATAGACCATTTCCTGGAAATATTGAAAGGTACCACTTATGATGAGTTTGCCATTATTGCTGATAAAGAAAATTTAGATAGAGAAAAATGGAAATCAGTCAGGCTGGCAGCAGGGCTAAGGGATAGCTGGGATGATTTGGGAGAACACGTTGTAATTAGTGATACATCAGAAAAGAGCATAGAGGCAGAGAGGCTATTTTTCGTAGAGGAAAATTTAGAGCGGATAGAAGAAGGAGAGAATTTTCTTAAAGAGATCCGAAGCAATGATAAGTTATTTGCCGGAGGCGGTTTTGAGCTGATAGATGCAGGAGGCCGGCATGCAGGGGCAATATTATCCTTGATAGATATGACAGATCAGATAGGTATTGCGCGAAGTGCCCGCAATATCACATTGATGACGCTAATAATTTTAGTTCTCATAGCTATAAGTACAGGTTTCCTTGTCTCTCGCTCTATCTCTCGCCCGATCATGAGGCTGAAGGATGCAGCCTTTGAAATAGGCAGGGGCAATTTAGGCACTAAAATAGATATTAAGTCACGAGATGAAATTAAAGAATTGGCAGATTCCTTTAACGCAATGGCCCTGGACTTAAAGAAATCAAGGGAGAAGATAAAATCCTACAGCCAAGACCTTGAGCATAAAGTAGCAGAACGCACAGAAGAAATAAGGGCAATGAATGAAGAATTGCACTCAACCAATGAAGAGCTTAAGCAGACCAACGATGAACTCCAGGATACTTTGGCTAAGCTAGAGGAGGCAAAGGCTGAGCTGGAAAAGAAATATGCTGATAAAGAAGCATTTCATAAGTTGGTAATGGGCAGGGAGAAGCGGGTGATGGAGCTCAAGGAAGAGGTCGAGCGGCTTAAGGAAGAGCTTAGGAAATATAAAAAGGCTTAGTGCATCTGGAGATCAGCAATCTAATGTGACTATACACAAGCCCTTAGCATTAGACAATTTTGCATTAATAATGCATATTTGTCTTGACATGGTTTAACTTTAATGATATAAATATGTTATGACAATACAAAAATATAGATATATTCATCGAGAAATAGAAGAAGTGTTGAAACGTGCACTTGTACATTTTCCTGCTGTGGCGTTGACTGGGCCACGGCAGTCTGGAAAATCTACACTAGTTAAGAATATTTTTGGCAAAACCCATGCCTTTATATCTTTTGATGATCCGATTAACAGAGAACGGGCAATTGCTGACCCAAGATTATTTATAGAAAGCCTTGGAGAGAAAATAATATTTGATGAAATTCAATATGTTCCTCAAATCCTTTCTTATATTAAGATACTTATTGATAAGGAGCGCCACAATTATGGCAGGTTCATTATTACTGGCTCACAACAATTCCATCTTATCAAAAATTTAGGCGATACACTGGCAGGAAGGATTGCCCTTTTTGATTTGCTGCCTTTTAATATAGAGGAGAAGAAACGAATCCCATTTTTAAAAGATAAGCTATCCACTACTCAGGATAGTTTTCTCCATTCCTGCCTTCAGGGGTCATTTCCTGAGATTGCGACAAATTTAAATATGGATTTCGATACCTGGTATGGCAGTTACCTTCAAACTTATTTGGAAAGAGATATCCGCACAATCTATAATATTGGAATTTTAAGGGAATTTCAACAATTCCTGCGTCTTTTAGCTGGACGCTGCTCCCAAATGCTAAATTTGAGCACCTTTGCTAATGATTTGGGTGTCAGTGTTAACACCATTAAACAATGGATTTCGATACTAGAGGCAAGTCAGATTATATATATTTTATCCCCTTACTATAAAAATCTTGGTAAAAGAATAACAAAAAGTCCAAAGATATATTTTTTAGATATTGGTTTAATTTGTTATCTTACCGGATTAAGAACTAGAGAACATTTATTAAATGGCCCATTGTCAGGTTCCTTATTTGAAAATTTTGTTATCCAAGAGACTGTTAAATATTTTTTTAATCGTGGAATAAATCCTAGATTATTCTATATAAGGACACATAATAATATAGAAATTGATCTAATCGTAGAAAAGAGTCTCGAATTATATCCATTTGAAATCAAATTGACTAAGACTCCAAATTTGGGTATGGCCGCATCTATAAAGAGGTTTAAAAAGATATTTTCCAAATTAAAAATTAATGACGGGAAAATTATTTCTTTAAGTGACGAAGATATGCCTTTGATCGAACACGTATCAATTGTAAGCGTAGATCATTACCTAAAGAGCCTGAGAGATTTTATTTGAAGAATAGCTATATGGTGGCAGTGGGAATGGAATTGAAGATGGAGGAGTTGAAGAAAAGAGTGAAGGAGCTGGAGGAGAAACTTAGTGGTAAGTCGTAAGTAGGTGTAAAGAAACTTAGAAGGTGAGTAAAATATGAGCAAAAAAGTTTTAATAATAGGTGCGAGTATCATCATAGCAGCCTTAATTATGGGTGGGGTCTATTGGTTAAAGTCGGGAGGAGAAAAAGAGACATCAGACAAAGAGGCAATATTACGGCTCGGTGGCTCTACCACAGTTTTCCCATTCGTTCAGGCAGCGGCAAGAGCATACATGGAAAGGCATTCTGAAGCTCTTGTTACAATAAGTGAAAGTTCTACAGGAGGCGGCATAAAGCGATTACTTGCAGGAGAAGTTGATATTGCGAATGCTACTCGTCTGCCCAAAGAAGATGAATATAGACTTGCAAAAGAGAGAGGCATTGATTTTGAGATAACCGAGATAGGCAAGGATGCAGTGGCTATAATAATTCATCCAAGTAAATATAATTTTGTTCAGAAATTAACTCAAGCCCAAGTTCAAGGCATCTTCTTTAAAGGAACAATTACTGATTGGTTCCAGCTTCATCCAGATCTTTCTGGAAAGATTAATGTTTACGTAAGAGACCCGCACGAATCAGGAACAGCTACCTTGTTTGCTAAAAAAATAACTGGCTCGGATAAGACTCCTTATATAGATAATGCAATAGATCTTATTAGAACCCCTCTAGTCGTTCCTACCCTTGCAACAGATCCCAATGGCATAGCTTATAGTCCATTAAAATGGGTGAATAGAACTGTCGTCGTTGTTGCTTATGGAGAGACTTTGGATAAAGCCATAGCGCCAAATCTGGCAACGATAAGTGATAATAGTTATCCTCTAGCTAGAAAGATGTATATGATAACTATTGGCAGACCGAAACACTTGACAAAGTCTTTTATTGAGTTTACTTTGAGCCAAGATGGTCAAAGACTATTAGAGGAAGAAGGTTTTGTTGGAAAATGAAAAACAGAAGATTTAGTTTCCAAGATTTAAAAATAGGCACACGTCTTTGGCTTTGGATTGGCGTTGTCTCATTACTACTTATGATTGTGTCCTATATCTCCAACACTTCAGTGAATCATCTAAAAGAAGCATTTGAAGAGCTGGAAGAAGAGTCGCACGAGATGCATATGGTCCAGGAAGCCTCCCTTGCTATAAGCCAGGTTGTTATGCCTGCCAATGATTATCTTATTGTTGGCGGCGATCCAAATGAACAGAAGAATTTTAAAAGTTTAGCCGCGAGGGTTGAAGAAAAGTTCGATATACTGGAACCTCACGCCCTAAATCGTCCCGATGAAAAACAACTTTTTCTTGCTGCAAAAAGCAACTACCTTACTTTAAAACAAAAAGCATTGGAGATCTTTGCTTTCCCCAGAGAAGAGGCAATTGGTTCAGCAATGGCAGGACATTTAATGGAAGATATGGACGCTTTTAGTGATAATGCTATTTTAGCACTAAATCAATGGCATGGTATTGCGGAACGAGAAATTGCTGAAGCCACAGAAGAATTTATGGAAGCCGAAAAGGCAGTAGTCTTTGTCAACACTGTGTTAATTTGTGTCATTATTATAATCTCTTTAATTATGGCAATTATTTTTGTCCATTCAATAACCAGGCCAATAGTAAGTTTGTTTAAAACAACTCAAAGAGTAGCTAGTGGAGATTTAACTGCTCGGTCAGAACTAAAAACAAAAGATGAAATAGGCATTTTAGCTAATAGTTTCAATAAAATGGTGGTGGATTTGAGTAAATCCAGAGATGAGTTACTATCGTCAAAAGTCTACACAGACTCAATCATCTCTAATATGGTTGATACCTTAATAGTGGTTGATCCAAAGGGGAAGATTAAGACAGTAAATAAAGCTACGCTGGAGCTATTGGGATATAAAGAAGAAGAGCTAATCGGAAAAGACGTAAGTCTAATATTTACAGAAGAAGAAGAAGAAGAAGAAGAAGAAGAAAGACTTTTTAAGGGAAAGGGATTGGAGAAGCTGATCAAGGAAGGTTCAGTGCGGGATTTGGAGATGATGTATAAGACAAAGAGCGGAGATAGGATACCAGTGAGTTTTTCAGGGAGTGTGATGTACGAGCGACAAGCGACGAGCGACAAGCGACGAATTATAGGTATTGTCGGCGTGGCTCGCGACATGCGGCAGATGCTAAATCTTTTACAAGAGCTCAGGAATTCCAAAGAAGAGCTTGAATCATATAGTCAGTCCTTAGAGATTATGGTTGAAAAAAGGACCAAGGATTTAGACAGCTCTCTTAAAGAAGTAGAGGAATCTCGCGATGTCATGCTTTCCGTATTGGAAGATACAGAGGAGGCAAGGAAGAAACTTGAACTAGCAATGGAAGAACTAAAACAAAAGGAAGAACAGCTTATCCAGGTTGGTAAGCTTTCAGGCATAGGCCAGATGGCTGCAGGAGTTGCGCACGAGATAAATAATCCTATGACAAGTATCCTTGGCTTTGCGCAGCTTATGATAGCGAGGAAAGACATTGATTCCAGTCTTAAGGAAGATTTAATGAGGATTGAAAAAGAGGGTAAGCGTTGTACCGTTATTATTGAGAATCTTCTTAACTTTGCAAGACCTCAGCCTGCTCAGAAAATAGAGCTTGATGTAAATAATGTTATCGGAGCTACAATAAAGGTAGTGGAATATTCAATTAAGAGGGAACAGGTCGAACTTATTCAAAAGCTCGATCCAAGTTTACCTAAAATAATAGGTGATCCATATCAACTGCAGCAGGTGTTTATGAATATCATAATAAATGCAGCACATGCAATGCCTAAAGGTGGCTCGCTAACTATCGGGTCACGGGTCACGGGGCACGGGACACAGAACACGCAAGTCGAGGTTTCTTTTACAGACAGTGGTTGTGGTATGTCAAAAGAAATACAAGAGAAGATCTTCGAGCCATTTTTCAGTACAGCGTATCAGAGGGGACAGAAGGGTACTGGCCTGGGGCTTTCTATAAGCTATTCGATCGTTAAGGAGCATGGTGGCAGGATAGAGGTGGAGAGCATGCTAGAGAAGGGGAGTACGTTTAGAGTTATATTGCCGGTTAAGTCAGCATAGAAAACCCTGTCAAAGTGGAGAGTAAATAAGATGAATTTAAAATCATTATCTTTGGTTCAGAAAAGAAAGGCCCAGTATATTTTTCTCTTTGTAGGATTATTTTTTGGCTATCTTCTTTTGCGCGATTCTACATGGGAGGGAAATAAACAGCTTCATACAATCATGGAGCTAGT
>CAYULJ010000037.1:0-13762 GCA_964445715.1 uncultured Planctomycetia bacterium | reverse complement strand
TTCAAGCCTACGAGAACGAATAACCCCCCCTAGCCTTCTCTTGTACCAGGTACACGGCATGTTGCTTAACGTAGAAGTTGTACCTGGTACAAGAAGCTCTAAGTTTACATTTTAACAATGTTAAAGTGTAAACTTAAGGATCCTACCCGAAGCTGTCCCATAACCCCTTGACAATATTGGATTTTGGGGATATACTCTTGGAGAAAAGGAGAATATTATGTCTAAAACTTTCAAGATAGTCTTGATTTTACTTGTAGTTGCCAGCATTGTCTCTGCAGTTTTGGCAGTATTTGCCTTTGTCAGTAAAGAAAAAGAGTACATGAAAAGAGTGCTTGTCGAAGATAAGCTTGCAGCTACACTTAAGGATAAAAGGCTCCTGGAAAAAGAGCTTAAATCCAATAAAAAAGCCAAAGAGGAAACAGAAGGTAAGATCGAAGATTTGACCGCTAAAGTAAAGAAACTTTCTTTGCAGATAGAAGAAGAGGAGGATAAGAATGATGCCGTGGTATTGGACCTGGCTGCAAAGAAAAAAGAGGTCTTGGATATAAAGGACGAGCTCGAAACGGAACGCAAAGAAAAGCTAGCTATCTCGAAGAAATTAAAAGAGATAGGGGCTGATTACGATAAGGTAAAGAAGGATGTTGTTAATTTGAAAAACCAGAAGAAGATACTTCAGGATAGAATCTCTGATTTAGAAGAAAAATCCGTTAATCTCGATACGATAGTTATAAATCCTAGTACAACTATCGCTCGCAGCAAGCCAGCTACCATGACGAAAACGGCTAGACAGCCTTTAAAAGGCAGCGTGCTCGTCGTCAACAAAGAATATAGTTTTGTCGTGACTGATTTGGGTCAGAAAGATGGCGCAAAAAAAGACATGGTATTTGAGATTCGAGAGGGCACGAGACGTTTAGGTAAAGCTCAAATAGACAAGGTATATGACACGATGTCATCCGCAAATATCCTGCCAGGGTCAGAGATCAATAATATCAAGAAAGGCAATTTTGTCGTTGAAAGTATGTAAGATTTTTGTCCCGCCTGATAAGTCCATATCTCATCGAGCAATAATGCTCGCATCTATCTCAGAAGGTGTAACGCGCATAAAAAATCTTCTAATGGGCGATGACTGTCTGCGCACCATAGAGGCGTTTCGCGCCATGGGCGTAAAAATATTGTTCGAGCGAACGGAGAGAGTTGAGAACATTTGCAAATATTCTTCTCGACTTAGCTCGAAGAGTATTTGCGTGGCAGATATTATCGTGCGTGGCGTTGGCATGCGCGGCTTAAAGAAACCTCGCACAGCTTTGTACTTAGGTAATTCTGGTACTACAATGCGAATCTTGCCTGGGATTTTGGCTGGTCAGGATTTTCAAGTAGTTCTTAAAGGCGACAGGTTTCTTTCAAAGAGGCCAATGAAAAGAATCGCAGAGCCATTGAAGCGCATGGGAGCAAGTATAAAAGGTTTAGGACAGAAAGAGATCTACCCTCCATTGAAAATCCACGGCGGCAAATTAAAGCCACTAAAATACAAATCCAGAATAGCTAGCGCGCAGGTCAAATCTTGCATTTTACTGGCAGGGCTTTCTGCAAAAGGCGTTACGAATGTTGCAGAGCCTGTCAAATCAAGAGACCATACCGAGCGCATGCTGAAACAATTTGGCTGCAGACTAAAGACTCAAGGCTTAAGGGTTGGTTTAAAAGGGCCTGTTAACTTGAAATCTCCTGGAGCAGTTGAGATCCCTGCAGATATTTCCAGCGCAGCATTTTTTATTGTAGCCGGATGTATTTTACCTAACACAAAGATAATTCTTAAAAAGGTCGGCTTGAATCCTACAAGAACAGGTATTCTTGATATTTTAAAAAGAATGGGTGCGAATATTCGAGTCGCGAGTCACGAACCACGAGCCACGAGCCACGAGCCTCATGGCGACATCATTATCAAGTCAAGCAAGCTAAAAGGCGTTACGGTTTCTCCTAAAGAGGTAGTGAGGGCGATAGACGAGATACCTATAATAATGGTGGCTGCTTGTCTCGCAAAAGGTAGGACTGTTATTAAAGGTACGGGTGAGCTGCGAGTAAAAGAGACTGACCGCATTAAATCCATGGTGACGAATCTGCACAAGTTAGGAGCAGATATTCGCGTTGCGTCGCAACAGCGCGTCATCATCAATGGCGGCAGGCCTTTACGCGGGGCGCGCGTTTCTAGTTTTAGTGACCACAGGACCGCAATGAGTATGTTGATAGCCGACATGGTTACCAGAGACAAGGTAACCGTCACAGGTCTTAACTGTATAAACAAGTCCTTTCCTGGCTTCAAAAAGCTTCTTAAGTTTACACTTCAACAATGTTAAAGTGTAAACTTAAGCGAATCCTTTCACAAATTACATTGACAAATATATAGCCCTTTGATAGAATTAGAATAAATTTAGAGAGGTGAGGGATGGCCCAATTTTTTAAATTAATAAAAAAGTTTATCAATTATGCACTTGGTCTTTTTTCCAATGACATGGGTATTGACCTGGGTACTGCTACGACCCTTGTTTATGTAAAAGGTCAGGGGATAGTGCTTTGCGAACCGTCCGTGGTCGCGATTCAAAAAGGCACACACAGTGTTCTAGCAGTAGGCGAAGAGGCAAAGCGCATGTTGGGCAGGACGCCCGGAAGCATTGTCGCGATAAGGCCGATGAAGGATGGCGTCATCGCTGATTTTGAAATAACAGAAGATATGCTGAGGTATTTTATAAAAAAGGTCCATAATCGCAAGGTGTTTGTCAGGCCGCGAATGGTCATAGCTATACCGTCTGGCATCACAGAGGTCGAGAAACGCGCTGTAAAAGACTCGGCAGAGCATGCGGGCGCGCGCGAAGTGTACCTTGTCGAGGAGCCGATCTCAGCTGCGATAGGCGTCGGACTTCCGATCCAGGAGCCGAGCGGCAACATGATCATTGACATCGGTGGCGGGACAACAGAGATTGCTGTGATATCCCTTGCGGGCATTGTATTTTCGCGTTCGATCAGGATAGGTGGCGATGAACTGGACGAGGCCATAATAGAGCATTTAAAGAAGACTTATAATTTGATGATTGGCGAGCGCACAGCAGAAGACATAAAGATAAAAATAGGCTCTGCGTATCCTCTTGAGGAGGAATTAACAATGGAGGTCCGCGGTCGCGATTTAGTGGCAGGGCTCCCAAAGACAATAACGATTTCTTCTGAAGAGATAAGAGAGGCGATTGCCGGACCGATATCGGCAGTGCTCGAGGCTACGCGCATGACGCTCGAGAGGACTCCTCCTGAACTTTCAGCTGATCTTATCGAAAGAGGTATTATTATAGCAGGCGGCGGTGCGCTTTTAAGAGGATTGGACAAGCTTATCAGCGAAGAGACCGGTCTTCCTGTCCATGTGGCTGAAGATCCAATGACAGCAGTTGCGATAGGCACAGGAAAAGTTTTGAGCGAAATAAAATATTTGAAAAAAGTTACAGTAAGATCCAAGCTCGATTTTTGAGTTCTCGACTCACTTAATTCGCTCGAACAATATTCTTGTAGGGCAAACATTGGTGCGTGATAAAAACATACAAAACCCCACCTTTAGTAGTAGTAATCTTTGTAATAGTCAGTGTTTTTTTTCTTTCCCAGCTTTTTTCGAATGATTTTCGCATAAAAATTTTGAATATTTTTCGCGCGCCATTAAAACTCGCCTCAGGTACTTACTATACATTGCGCGACATATCTGGTTTTAAAGAACTATCCACAGAGAACGAGATCTTGAAGAAAAATATCAATAACCTTAAGAAAGAGATCACGGATTTTCACGAGATCCGCCTGGAAAACAAACGCCTGAAAGCGCTCCTTGGTTTTAGGGAATCGAAAAAGCGTAAATATATACCTGCCATGGTCATAGCAAGAGATCCTTTTAGCTCAAGAGATACGCTTATTATTGATAAGGGCAAGAAGGACAATGTGCATAAGGACATGGTTGTTGTGAGTGGCAACGGGCTTGTTGGCAGGGTGCGCGAATCAGGGCGGAGCATCAGTCGTGTTCTCTTGATCACGGATCGCGATTCGATTGTAAGCGCTGTTGTGCAAAGGACGAGAGACGAGGGCGCTGTTATCGGGTCTAGCACAGGCTTGACAATAAAATATTTAGAGCTAACGAGTGAGACCGAAGAAGGAGACAATGTCATAACTTCTGGATTCGGCGGCGTATTTGAAAAAGGAATATCAATAGGCGCGATCGATTCTATAGAGGTAGATCCTAGCGGACTTTATCTCAACGCAACTATAGAGCCAGAGGTTGACATAGAAAAACTGGAAGAGGTACTCGTTATCCGTTAAGTTTACACTTTAACATTGTTGAAGTGTAAACTTAAGCAAAAGATATGCTTTTCATCTATGTGATTTTATCGGGGCTGTTGCAATGCACAATGCTTAGAGGTTTGAATCTCTTAGTGGTGCTGGCTGTTTTTGCAGGTTTAAGAAAAGGCCCGATTGGAGGCCTCTTGATTTCCAGTGCAATAGGTATTTATGCCGGGGTCCTATCTGCTTCACCCTTTATTTCTAATATAATCCTTTTTGGGCTCATAGGTTTTGCCTCGGGCGCAGCAAAAGTCCATATATATTATAAAGAAAATATTTTTATAGATTTTGTCTTTTCCTTCTGCGGTGTCCTCCTGTTTTATTTTGCGTATTTTATTTTTATCGACATGACCGTGGCGCCGATTTTCACCACTGCTTTATTTTCAGCCGCAGCATCGCCTCTTTTATTCAGAATGATCGAAAAGAAGATATGAGAATAAGACAGCTCCAAATATTCTTTGTTATTCTTTTTATTCTCCTGGGTGCTTTTCTTTATTATTTACAGATTGTAAAAGGTTCGACTTACAGAGAGCTAAGTTATAGAAACAGCATCAGGCTTCTGCGTATCGATGCGCCCAGAGGCACTATTTACGACAGGAATGGCAAGGTGCTGGCTGACAACGCGTTGTCCTTCGGTGTCTTTGTCGTGCCGCAAGAAATAAAGGATCTTGATGTCGAAATAAAAAAACTCGCTCAAATCCTAGACTTGCCGGAAAGCCTCTTAAGAAGAAATTATAAACGCAATTATCGCGCACCATTTGCCCCGACCGAAGTGGCAAGAAATATTTCTAAGAGAAAAGCCATACTTGTGGGAGAATTAAAACTAGACCTGTCGGGTGTGCTTGTCAAGGAGGTCCCGTCGAGGCGATATACATACAACGAAGCAACGACACATGTATTAGGTTATATCGGAGAGATCGACAAAAGCGAATTAGAGCTCTTGAGGAGTTACGGATACAATGCAAAGGACCCTATAGGGAAGGACGGGATAGAAAAGATAGCAGATGGTTTTTTACGCGGCAAAAATGGCGGCATGCAGATCCAAGTCGATAATCGCGGCCATCAGGCAGGAGTCATAAGTAAAAAGCAGGCTGAGAAAGGTGGGGATGTTTTTTTAACGATAGACGGTGAACTGCAGTCATTTTTATGGAAGATGATGAAAGACAAGAAGGGCGCGGCAGTGTTTATGGATCCTAACAGTGGCGAGATATTGAGCCTTGTCAGTTCGCCTTCATATGATCCTACTGATTTTTTGGCAAAGGTGCTAAACGACAGAGACAGGCCGCTTTTAAATAGAGCTATTATGGGACAATATCCTCCAGGGTCGCTTTTTAAGATAATAGTCGCCCTTGCCGCCTTGGAGACAGATAAGACCAGGCCGGATAAAATTTTTACGTGTCGCGGAAAATTCAAAGTAGGCAGAGGCCTGTTTAATTGCTGGAACAGGGATGGCCATGGTCCGATGAATCTGCACAGGGCAATAATCGAGTCGTGTAATATTTATTTTTACAATATTGGGATTTTGCTGGGTGTGAAAAATATTTCAGAATACGCAAGAAAATTTGGTTTTGGCAGAAAAACAGGTATCGAACTTTTAGGCGAATTAGAAGGCCTTGTACCTGACAAGGGATGGAAGAGGATCAAGAGGAATGACAGCTGGTATACAGGAGACACTGCGAATCTTTCCATAGGGCAAGGATATTTATTGGCTACACCTTTGCAAGTGGTGCGGGCAATCGCTTGCGTTGCGAACAAAGGTGAGCTTCTCCAGCCTTATATTTTGGATAAAATAGGAGAGAAGAACTTTGGGGTTAAAAGGAGCAAGAAGCTCAGGATCAAAGAGCGAAATCTGAATCTAATCAGGGATGCAATGCTTGGCGTTGTCGAGCATGAAAATGGCACAGGAGGCCGCGCGTGGAGCAGCAAGGTCTCTATCTGTGGCAAGACAGGCACTAGTCAGGCTGGATCCGGGCAAAAGACTCACGCGTGGTTTGCTGGGTTTTCACCTACAAAAAATCCTGAGGTAGCTTTTGTGATATTTTTAGAACACGGCGGCTCTGGCGGAGACATGTCTGCGCTCATTGCACGCAAGGCCATCGAATTCTGGCACTCACATAAATGAAATCTTAAGTTTACACTTTAACAATGTTAAAGTGTAAACTTAAGCAATAATATGAAGCTTAAAAAATACAAAAATTTCGACTGGGTACTTTTGGGAAGCGCAGTAGCTATATTCCTGCTGGGCCTTTTATTTTTATTCAGCTCAACATATCCATATAACACAGATTATGTTTTAAGGCAAGTGACGTGGTTTCTTCTGGGCGCGTTGTTATTTATGATCGTCGTCAATGTGAATTACAGGAAGATAACAGGCATTGCGCACATATTTTATTTTTTGACGATTTTTCTCCTTATAGCGGTTCTTGTATTCGGGAGTCGGAGGCTGGGTGCGCAGAGATGGCTTTCGCTTGGATTTTTCAATATCCAGCCGTCAGAATTTGGCAAAATATTTATCACGCTTTCATTAGTGCAATATCTATCGACACATAAAGGCTACGCTAGATTAAAAAATATGTTCGTTCCTCTGATAATGATCGCTATTCCATTTATCCTTATAATGGGAGAACCAGATTTGGGTACAGCTCTTATGCTCGTGCCGATTTTATTTGTCCTTTTATATGTGTGGGGCTTGCCTTTGAGGAATTTGATAGTTATTGTAGTTTCTGGAATTTTTGTTTCGCCGCTTGGTTGGTTTTTGCTGAAGGATTATCAGAAAGATAGACTTTTGGTGTTTTTGGATCCTGGCATAGATCCTTTAGGCGCTGGTTACACTATAATCCAATCCAGGATAGCAATAGGCTCCGGGGGATTTTTTGGCAAAGGCTGGCTCGCAGGCACACAAAACCAGTTGAATTTTCTTTCTGAGCGACACACTGATTTTATTTTTTCCGTCGCAGGAGAGGAATGGGGATTTGTGGGCGGCGCGATTTTGTTAGGACCTTAGTACCTTTTGATAAAAAGGGCGCTCTTGATAGCTGAGAGAACCGATGATCCTTGCGGCAAGCTTTTGGCTGTAGGGCTTACAGCTATGATAGGGATACAGGTGGTTGTAAATCTTAGCATGACAATGGGGTTTATGCCAGTAGTCGGCCTGCCTCTTCCATTAGTTAGTTATGGTGGCTCTTCACTTTTAGTGACAATGTTAGCCTTGGGGTTACTTGAAAGCATAGCTGTTCACAGGTAAGTTCACAAAAAATAGGGACAGACACCTATTTTTTCGCTATCTATTTCAGAAATCAACAAAAATAGGTGTCTGTCCCTATTTTTGAAGCTCAAACAATATCGTGCTGCAAAATTATATGTCAGATATTTATAAGCCAGGAAGATATATTAATTCGGAATGGAATGCTGTTCATAAAGAGTGGAAGGACTCTATTTTGAAAGTGGCGTTGTGCTTTCCTGACATATATGAGATCGGGATGAGCCATTTAGGGATGAAGATCCTCTACGGGGTTTTGAATCAGGAAGAAGATGTTCTGTGCGAAAGAGTCTTTGCTCCATGGAATGACATGGAAAAAAAGATAAGGGCTGAAGAAAAGCCGCTTTTTTCTCTTGAAAGCCAAAGGCCTTTAAAGGACTTTGATATAGTCGGATTTTCATTGCAGTATGAAATGAATTTCGTAGATACGCTTAATATGCTGGATCTGGCGAAGATCCCTATTCGCGCTAATGACAGAAGCGACTCTGATCCTGTGGTGATAGCTGGCGGTCCATGCGTTTTTAACCCTGGGCCGATGTCAGAATTTATAGATGCATTTGTCATTGGAGAAGGAGAAGAAGCGATTCTAGAGATAGCGCAGATAGGTCGAAGGTCGAAGGTCGAAGGTCGAAGAAAAAGAGATGTTTTATTAAAGGAGCTATCCAAGATAGAAGGTGTTTATGTCCCACTATTCACCATTCACTATTCACGATTCACCATTAAAAAGCGCATCGTACGCGACCTTGACAGCGCATTTTTCCCCGCGGACCAGGTCGTCCCGTATATACAAATTGTCCACGACAGGATTGGTATTGAAATCATGCGCGGATGCCCGCATAAATGCAGATTTTGCCAGGCATGCAAAATATCGCAGCCACTACGGATACGCTCAGTAGAGAAAATTTTAGAAATAGCCGAGGCTTCTGTAAGAAGCACTGGTTATGAGGAAATATCACTTTTATCTCTTTCTACAGGAGACTACCCTTATCTGGAAGAACTTGTTGTTAAGTTAGAGGAGAAATTTAGGCCTCTCGGGATAAAGATTTCTTTACCGTCATTAAGAGTGAAGAGTTTTACGGATAACAAATTAAAAAGCGTTATAAAAAGAGCAGGGTTGACATTTGCGCCAGAGACTGGTAGCGACGAGCTGAGAGAGCGCTTGAATAAAAATATAAAAAATGAGGAAATTATTCAGAAGTCAAGCCTTTCGCTTGAATTAGGTTGGAAAAAAGTAAAGCTCTATTTTATGTTGGGCTTGCCAGAAGAGACAGGCGAAGACATAGATGCGATCGCAACGCTCGTGCTTAAAATAAAAAGTGTGAGTCTGAGCGTTTCGCCATTTATACCAAAGCCTCATTCTGAATTCGAGAGAGAAGGCATGGATGACTTAGACGCCCTGAGAGAAAAGAAGAAACGCCTGCTATCTGCTATTAAGACGCATAAATCAGGAAAGAGGATAAAGATAGATTTTCATAATCCTGAAATGAGCCGGATCGAAGCTGTTCTTTCAAGGGGAGATAGTAAAATAGGAGCAGTTATCTACAGGGTATGGGAAAAGGGTGGCAGGCTTCAGGCTTGGGACGAGCATTTTGATTATAAGCTTTGGGCAGAATGTTTCGAAGCGTGCGGCATAGACCCGGATGTTTATTTAAAAAAGAAAGACAAAGAAACGCAGTTGCCATGGAACTTTATAGACACGAATTGTCTTGGTTGAAGCAGGTACTCCTTCTAAGTTTACACTTTAACAATGTTAAAGTGTAAACTTAAGAGGCTTGAACTTGAGGTGCTTGTAATGTATACTGGTGTCGAAGCAAGATAACATAAAAAAATGGAGGTCGATATGGCTGGTTTTTTAAAAAAACTGTCATTAATGCCTGCGAGTCTGAAATATAAAACAATGGTCGCTTTTTCTTTGATGTCACTTATCCCATTGCTCATATGCGTCTGGCTTGTCACCACATATATATTTCCCAATATAAATCTATTCTTTGGGATATCTTTGGGCAATATAAGTTTAATATTGTTCATAGTAATTATAATATCCATATTGGGTCTTTATGTTGCAAAACAAATGATAGACCCTGTCGTGAAGATGGCAGGAGATGCCAAGATCATAGCAAACGGCGATTTTTCCAAGACGATCGAGGTCAAAGGCGAGGACGAGATCGGAGATCTGGGTATGTCTTTGAACATTATGACCAGGAAGATAAAAGAGAATATAGAGGAACTAAGGGCATATGGCGAGAAGACAAAGCTGATAAACCTTGAGATAAATAAAAAAGTGCTCGCCTTGTCAGGTCTTTTACAAATAGGGAATCTCATATCATCCTCGACGGAACTTCCAAGGGTGATGGATTTTATTACTCAGAAGCTCTCTGAAGTAGAAGAGGATTCTGTTGCTTTTTTGATGCTTCTGGATGAAGTATCCCAGGAATTCAAGATAATGTCGAGCGCAGGAATCGATGAGGCTAAATCGCAAGGATTAGCCGCGAGGCAAGACGAAATCCTGCCGGATATCATGATCGCGGATAAAGACAATCTGCCAAAACAAAAGATATTAGATAAATTTAAGACCTCTTTAGACCTGAAAAATATTATAACATTGCCTATAATCGTTGCCCGAAAACAATATGGGCTTCTAGCCCTCGGTAACAAAAAAGATGATTTTACTTTCAAGGACGACGAAAGAGAGCTTTTGAAGGTGTTTATGAAGCAGGCTGCAATAGCTGTTGAGAATGATCTGTTGATAAGAAAGGCGAAAGAACTTGCGATAAAGGATGAGCTGACAGGGCTTTATAATGAGAGCTATATGCATACAAGGCTTGATGAAGAAATAAAAAGAGGCATCCTTTATCAACGGCCTTGCGGATACTTGCTCATTGATATTGATGATTTTAAGGAGATTCATGATGATCTTGGGGAGTCAAAGGCAGAGTTGCTTTTAAAGGCCTTAGGAGAGATGCTCAAAAGCACATTGACAGAAGTAGATAAGGTTGCCCGCTTGGAGGTAGACAGGTTTGCGATTGTCCTGCCAGAGAAAAACAAGAAGCAAGCGGCGAATACAGCAGAAGATGTGAGGAAAAAGATCGAAGGCAACCTGTCAAAGCTTATGAAGACTGGAAGGAAAATCACGATCAGCGTGGCTGTAAGCGAGAATCCCATAGATGGCTCGACAGCAGACGAACTTATTGAAAAAGCAGAGAGACTTCTAAAGAACGCGAAGTCGCTTGGAAAGAACAGAGTAGCTGTTTAAGTTTACACTTTAACATTGTTGAAGTGTAAACTTAAAGGGAGGGTTAAATGGCGGATCTGTATAAATTATTAAAGGAGATGGTGGAGAAAGGTGCTTCGGATTTGCATTTGGGCACGGGGACTGTGCCGCATCTGAGGATAAACGAGAGACTGGTTGAGGTCGGAAAAGAGGCCCTGAATGCAAATTCGTCAAAGGATTTGATCTACTCTATTCTAACCAATGAGCAGAAGGCCAAGTTTGAGAGAGAAAAAGAATTGGATTTTGCGTTTACCAAAGAAGGCATGGGTAGGTTTAGAGTCAATGTCTTTTGGCAAAGAGGTTATGTGGGTTCTGCAATCAGGGCATTGCCGATGAATATTATGAGTTTTGAAGAGTGCGGCCTGCCTGTAAAAGTCGTAGAGTCTTTTTGCAAAAAACCAAAGGGGCTCGTGTTGGTAACAGGCGCGACTGGCAGTGGAAAATCCACGACATTAGCTTCAATGGTCGATTGGATAAATACTCAAAGAGATTGTCACATTATAACCATAGAAGACCCTATAGAATATGTTCACGCGAATAAAAAATCAATAATAGATCAACGAGAGATTGGCAGCGATACGCATTCTTTTCCAAAAGCCTTAAGGCATGTTTTAAGAGAAGACCCTGACGTTATTTTAATAGGTGAAATGCGGGATTTGGAGACGATCGAGTCTGCATTGATCATAGCAGAGACAGGTCATCTGGTATTTGCCACGTTGCATACATCAGATAGTGCGCAGACCATAAACAGGATCATCGACGTATTTCCTGCGAGACAACAGCCTCAGGTCAGGGCGCAGCTCTCGTTTGTTTTAATGGGGGTTTTTTGTCAGCAATTGATCCCGCGCTCATCAGGCAAGGGTAGGGCGCTTGCATTAGAGGTGCTTGTGGCGAACCACGCCATAAGAAGTCAGATCAGGGAGCAGAAAACACACCAAATATATTCAACGATGCAGACCGCTCAAAAAGAAGGCATGCAGACCATGAACCAATCTTTGTACAGTCTATTTTTGCGAGGTGAGATTTCAAAAGAAGACGCAATAGGCAGGACTACTGAGCCTCAAGACATGGAAAGACTTCTTAAATCCGCTTAAGTATATACTTTGACATTGTTGAAATGTAGTTGCCTGATTCATCAGGCACAGTATAGGGCGCCCAATAAATTGGGCAACTACAAGGTGATGAAAATATATGGCGAAGCGAATTGTAAAAAAACAATTAGGAGAGCTCCTAATAGAACGGGGAGTGATTACCAGGAAGCAGTTAGAGCAAGCCCTGAATGTCCAAAAGGAAAAAGGCGGACTTATCGGGCAGGTGCTTGTTAGCCTGGGGCATGCGACAGAAGAGTCCATTGCGCAGGCGCTGACCGCGCAATACGGTTTTCCCTACCTTCCTCTAGAGAATTATGAGATAGATCCTGAGGTCGCCAAGATCGTTCCTAAGAATGTCGCGTCGCAATATTGCCTCGTCCCGATAGATAAGATAGGTTCGAATCTTACGATTGCAATGTCAAACCCCCTAAACTCGCTTGCGATAGAAGATATAGAGTTGGTTTCTGGCTTATGCGTTCAAATCTTTGTAAGCACAGCTACAGACATAAAAAAGGCAATAGAGAAGTGTTATGTATTCCCTTAAAGACCGGTTGAATGAAATATTGATAAAGGATGGCATTGTTTCTGAAGCTCAGCTGAAAAAGGCCTTGAAGATCCAGAAGCAAGAAGGGGGCTCTCTAAAAAATATTTTAGTTACAGAGGGCTTTGTAAATGAAAAAGATCTGATAGCCGTGCTTTCTCAAGGCCTCGGCATCCCGCCAATATCGCTTTCGCGCTTTAAAACAGATCCTGAGATCCTCAAGCTCGTCCCACGCGACGTCGCAAGAAAATACCAGATCGTCCCTGTTTCCAAGGTCGGCAATGTCCTTACAGTGGCAATGGCTGATCCTCTGAATGTCTTTGCGATAGATGATCTGCGGTCGCTCACAGGTTTTGACATTGGCACGATTATAGCATCTCAGAAGGAGGTGCAGGAAGCGATCGATCAGCATTATGGAGAAATGGCGCATGAGGAGCTCGAGGAATTAGTCAAAGGCATAAATTCGGAAGAATTAGAGATCATTCAGGCAGGGGCTCGAGAAGAAGAGGTCGATTCGACAGAACTCTTCAAGCTTGTCGAGGAAGCGCCTGTAGTGAAATTGACCAATAAGGTCCTCGAGAACGGCATAAGGATAAGGTCCAGTGATATTCTCATAGAGCCGATGGAGAAAAATGTTCGCGTAAGATACAGGGTCGACGGAGTATTGAAGGATGCAGGCACATTGTCGAAAAATATGCAGGAGTCAATTGTTTCGAGGATAAAGGTAATGTCAGAGCTGAACATTGCAGAGCGTCGGTTGCCGCAGGATGGCAGGTTTAAGCTGAGGATGAACAATAACGAGGTGGACTTCAGGGTTTCTGTGCTTCCTTCGTCGCGCGGCGAAAAGGTAGCGCTCAGGGTGCTCGATAAGTCACAGGCCATGCTCGACATCGGAAGGCTCGGCTTCGAGGAAGACATACTGACGATCCTGAAAAAATGCGCATCGCGGCCACACGGCATGATACTTGTGTCCGGGCCTACAGGCAGCGGCAAGACCACAACACTTTATTCTTTATTGAAATATGTTCACGAGCCAGAGAAAAATCTTATAAGCGTCGAAGATCCTGTTGAATATCAGATCCAAGGCGTGAATCAAGTCACTGTCAGGAGCGAGGTAGGCCTTACTTTTGCAAGCGCGCTTAGGTCGATTTTAAGACAAGACCCGGATGTAATAATGATAGGCGAGATAAGGATAAGGTCCAGTGATATTCTCATAGAGCCGATGGAGAAAAATGTTCGCG
>CAYULJ010000036.1:0-13858 GCA_964445715.1 uncultured Planctomycetia bacterium | reverse complement strand
ATTTGCTGAGAAAAAATTACTCATTTTAAGGAGTAATAGATGAAGGTATTGCTTTTAGCTGCAGGATATGCCACGAGATTATATCCATTGACATTGAATCAACCAAAATCTCTTTTGTCTTTAGCAGGCAGGACCGTAGTTGATTTTATTTTGGATATCATAGAGCCGTTAAAAGATGTAGATGAGGTCTTTGTAGTAACCAATCAAAAATTTTACGGGCATTTTGTGAATTGGAGCAAAAAGTCTACCAGCGCCAAAAAGATCACGGTCATAAATGACGGCACGACGACCAATGAGAACCGGCTTGGTGCTACAGGCGACATGAATTTTGTTATAAAAGAGCAGGGATTGAAAGACGACATGTTGGTTTTGGCAGGCGACAATATTTTTAAGACAGATTTAAGTAAATTCTTGAATTTCGCTATTTCAAAAAGGCCTGCTATTTCTATCGGGCTTTACGATGTCAAAGATCTAGGGCTTGCAAAAAAATATGGCATCGTGTCTCTTGATAGCGATAAGAAGGTCATTGAATTTAGCGAAAAACCAGAGAAGCCGGCTTCTACGCTTGCGGCAAAATGCCTTTATTTTATTCCCAAAGAGAAACTAAGCGTTGTAGGTGAGTACTTAAGCACTGATTCGGCAAAGGATGCGCCAGGTTATTTTCTAGAGTGGCTCTGCAAAAAAGATCCTATGTACGGATACGTGTTTAAGAATGAGAAGTGGTTTGATATAGGGGACAAGAAATCTTACGAAGAGGCGGACCGCGAATTTAGCAAAGCTT
Source organism: uncultured Planctomycetia bacterium (assembly GCA_964445715.1). GTDB lineage: Bacteria > Omnitrophota > Gorgyraeia > Gorgyraeales > Gorgyraeaceae > CAYPYS01. The sequence continues at coordinate 13,077 of CAYULJ010000036.1, read as the reverse complement.
AAGTTCACACTTTAACAATGTTAAAGTGTGAACTTAAGGGCGGGAACATTATTAGGAGGAGGGAGAAATGCCAGCAGGAAAGTATTATGTGACATCAGAGTCAGTTTCAGAAGGTCACCCGGACAAACTTTGTGACCAGGTATCAGATGCTGTTTTGGATGAGGTCTTAAGACAAGATTCTAGAGGACGTGTTGCCTGTGAGACATTTGTAACAATGGGCCTTATAATAGTCGGTGGTGAGATCACGACGACTGCTTATGTCGATGTCATAAATCTAGCCAGGCGTGTCGTTAAAAATATAGGCTACACACATCCAAAGTATGGTTTGGATTATCAGACATGCGCTATTTTGAATGCAATACATTCTCAATCACCTGATATTTCAATGGGAGTTGATAGCGGCGGCGCAGGAGACCAGGGTTTGATGGTCGGTTATGCGTGCGACGAAACACCTGAGCTTATGCCTTTGCCGATCACGTTCGCACATAAGCTTGTAAGAAGGATGAGCAAGCTTAGAAAGGATAAGACGCTACCTTATCTGGGTCCAGATGGAAAATCTCAGGTGACAGTCGAGTACAAAAACGGAAAACCAAAGAGAATAAATTCAGTGGTCCTGGCGTCACAGCATACTGAGGATGTCCTGGATAAGACAGGCGAACATATAACTCAGAAGGCCAGGAAGGAAATGATAGAGAAGATCGCGAAGCCGATCGTGGGTAGGTTTGCTGATAAAAAGACAGAATATTACATCAACCAGACAGGTAAATTCTTGATCGGCGGGCCGCAGTCCGACACAGGTATGACCGGCAGAAAAATAGTCGTGGATACTTACGGTGGCATCGTCTCGCATGGCGGCGGTGCCTTTTCAGGAAAGGATCCTACAAAGGTAGACCGGTCTGCTGCTTACATGGCTAGATATGTTGCCAAAAACATTGTTGCTGCTGGGTTAGCAAAGCAATGTTGCATACAGTTGGCATATGTAATAGGTAAGGCCGAGCCTTTAGGTCTTCTTATTGATACATATGGAACAGGCAAGATCTCGGATGAGAAACTGGTAGCTTTAGTGCGCGAACATTTTGATCTGACTCCGAGAGGCATTATAACCGAACTGGACCTGTTGAAACCGATTTACAATAAGACTGCAGCTTATGGCCATTTTGGAAGAGAGAAGGAAGGGTTTACATGGGAGAAATGCGATAAGGTCAGCATTTTAAAAAAAGCCGCACATAAATAGCGAGGAGAAAAGATGAAATTTGATATCAGTAACATAAAATTGGCGAAGAAAGGAAAACTCAGGATAGAATGGGCTGATGAAAATATGCCTGTCTTGAAGCTCATCAGGAAGCGGTTCAGAAAGGAAAAACCGCTAAAGGACGTCAGAATCGGCGCGTGTCTTCATGTCACTACAGAGACAGCCGTGCTCATGGATACATTAAAGGCCGGTGGGGCAGATGCAAGACTTTGCGCATCTAATCCTTTGAGTACACAGGATGATGTCGCAGCGTCTCTGATAAAGGATTACAAGATCCCGGTTTTTGCCAGGAGAGGTGAAAACAACAAGGTGTATTATAAGCATATTTATAGCACGCTGGAAAATAAACCTCAAGTCACTATGGATGACGGAGCTGATTTGGTCTCCACTATTCATAAAGAACGAAGAGACCTTATTCCGCAGATCATGGGGAGCACAGAAGAGACGACCACTGGGATAATCAGATTAAAGAGCTTGGAGAAAAACAAGAAACTCATGTTTCCTGTGATAGCTGTAAACGATGCTGACACAAAACATCTCTTTGATAATCGTTACGGGACAGGCCAGTCAACCCTAGACGGGATCATCCGGGCTACAAATATATTGATAGCCGGGAAGAACGTTGTTGTCTTAGGTTATGGTTGGTGTGGCAGGGGGTTTGCCATGCGCGCAAAAGGCATGGGCGCGAATGTCATTGTCACTGAGGTCGACCCAGTCAAGGCGCTGGAGGCAGTGATGGATGGATTCATGGTGCTTCCGATGCGCACTGCAGCAAAGACAGGCGACATTTTCGTAACGCTTACCGGAAATATCTCTGTTATAAGAGCAGAGCATTTTAAAGCAATGAAAGACGGAGCGATAGTCGCAAATTCAGGCCATTTCAATGTTGAGATAGATATAGATGCGCTGAAGAAGATGAGCAAGAAAAAGCGCTTGATCCGTTCCAGCATAGAAGAGTATACTCTGAAGAACGGGAAAAGAGTGTATCTTCTGGGCGAAGGCAGGCTGGTCAATCTGGCATGCGCCGAAGGACATCCTGCGATAGTCATGGATATGAGTTTTGCGAATCAGGCCTTGGCAGCCGAGTACCTTGTTAAAAAACACAAGACTCTAAAAAATAAAGTCTATAAGCTTCCAGAAGATGTAGATAAGAATATCGCTAAGTTAAAATTGAGAAGCATGGAAGTTGGTATGGACAAGCTTACGCCTCTCCAGAAAAAGTATCTTGCCTCCTGGGAGATCGGCACATAGAATTGTAGTTGCCCAATTTATTGGGCCAATATATTGAGCTCGATAAATCGAGCAACTACGTTTTTCAGCAATCTCGGGGCACTTCCTTGATACCTGACGCTTTAAATTTAATTTCTTACCAAGATAATTCCGATAATTCCAAAAATTATATTTGCAAGATGGGCTGATAGAACTGGAGGAAGGATTCCGCCTTTTCCAAGGGCAATAAATGTTGCCGTCATGGCATAATATAAAAATCCTATGATAATACTCATGCCTATGCCCATAATCGCTGCAGATTTGCCTCTACGTTTTATCTTCATTGCAAAAGACGAACCTATCAAGATGATAATCAGGCTTGTAAATGGAAGGCTTATTTTCTGATGCAGGTCCACCTTCAGTCTGTTGATGATATGGGGGGAGGTATTTGCAAAGTTTCGTATATAGCTCGATAGATTTTTAAAATCCATAAATTCGTAATAAGCACCTTTTGATATAAGTTCTTTGGGCGTTTCTATATTTATGTCCATGTCTTTATAAAAGGAAGGATTTCCTAGCATCGCTCCTTCTTCATCTAATTTATAAATAAGGGCATCTGAAAGCTTCCAGCTTTCGCCTGTCCATTTTCCTTTGTTCGCGTTCAATTTTTTTCTTACGTTGCCGTCTTTATCTTGTTGCAATATAGTGATGCCGGACGCGATTTTATCACGCGTATCGTAGTTTTCTATAAATATAAGTCTATCGCTTTTGCCGTACAAGGCAATATTATTGATCATTGCCCTGGCCCTGGCCTTATCTGTTTTCTCGGCCTCTTTTTCTATATAATTTTTTTTGATCGATGTTGCAGTTTTCATGCTGAAAGGTAGGGCCTTTTCAGAGATAAGAAATACAGTAATTGATATTACCATGCCTATAAATAAAAACGGAGATAATATCCTGAATATGTTGATGCCTACTGCGCGCATGGCTGTGATTTCATCGTATTTATTCATGGTGCCTATAGTGTATATTGTTGAGATCAGCGCTGCTATAGGGGCTGTGTGCAGAATGATGAAAGGTATCATTGATAGATAATACTGCTGCAATATTAATATAGGCGCGCGATGTTTCAGGATCTCATCCAGATGTCCGAATAGGTCTATTATTACATAAAGGAAGATGAATAAAATAAGACAATACAGAAAAGAGACAAGGAAATTTTTTATAATATATTTGTCGAGGATACGCATGTTTTTAGCTTTAAGCTATAAGCCTTAAGCTGTAAGAAAAAGGCTTATATTTTTTGCTTATAACTTAAAGCTTACAGCTTATAGCTTTTTTAACTTTCCACAGTGTTCTTAAACAAAACAATGCCTACGAGCGCAAGTATGATATTCGGCATGTACATCCATAGCGCAATTGGCTGCAGACCTTTTATAGATACAGCTATGCCACCGGCCATTAAAATGTAGTATACAACGATGACAGCCAGAGCGATTCCGAACTGAACTGTTTTTTCGCCTCGCTTCGTAAATATACCCAGAGAGATTCCAATGATGACAAATACCAGAGTTGCAAAAGATATAGAGATCTTTCTGTGGAATTCTGCTATCAGCGCCGGTGCATCTATATGATGTAACCCTAGCTTTTTGATTTCCTGTTTTATCTCTAGAAAATTCATTTCTTTTGGTTTTTTGTCTATATGCTGGCTGGATGAGGGATCTTCATCGATATCCAGGGTGAGATAGTATGTTTTGAAATTCAGCTTATAAAATTGTGTGGGATTTTTTGGATCTGATTCGTCGCTGGTACCGTTCATGAGTTTTAGCTTTATGGCATTTTTATTTTCTAGGATTATGAATTCACCTTTTTTGGCGATAATGGTCCTGGTAGGCTTTCCTTCTCGAAGCTGATATATCCGGATGCCTTTTAATTTATTTTTATCTATCTCGTGTATGAATACGATATAGCTTTGAAAGCTCTTTATGAACGTGCCTGATTCCAAGTAAGCGCTTGGTGTCTTTGTGCCGATATTTTTTATAATTTTCCTGGATGCGTAATGCGCCTCGGGCAGGATTTTGTTATTTAATATTATAGAAAACAGACTCAAGACAAACCCTGCAATAATCAAAGGCTTGGCAAGTCTTGCTAGATTTATACCGTGTGCCCTCATTGCAGTGATTTCATTGTCTGAAGACAATCTTCCAAATACAATAAGTGTAGAGCTCAATACAGACATGGGTATGGTATAGCTCAGCAAGAATGGTATTAGAAATATGAATAGTTTTCCTACAGATATGATATTTACATTCTTGTTTATGACAAGATCAGCTAGTTTTATGAGATTTCCAGCGACCAAGGCAAAGGTGAATATGATAAGAGAAAGTAGAAACATTATAGATATTTCTTTTAATACATATATTCTAAGTATCTTCATGACAAACTGTCTCCCCGCGCAAGTGTGATTATCTCTACGCGGTTTGTTCCGGCTTCTTTCAGGATCCTTGCGCATTCATTTGCTGTACTTCCTGTCGTAAATAGGTCGTCTACGATGAGGATGTTTTTTCTGCGTACCTCACGTTTTTTATTTTTTTGCAGGGTGAAGCTATCTCTTGCATTATATATCCTTTCGGATCTTGAGAGTCTGCTTTGAGGGGGTGTATTTATTTGTTTTTTTAGTAGTTTTTCTGAATAGCGGACCTTGAGTTTTCTTGCTAAATCTTTGGCTAGGATGTGAGAAGGGTTTATCTCTCTTTTGAATAATCTTGAAGGATGCATTGGAATGGATGTTACCATGTCGAGTTCGTTGGCAGTACCATATTTAAGCAAGAAATCCAGAGTTTCTTCTATAAATTTTTTAGGCAGTTTTAAATTTTTATACTTAAAATTGCAAATAATATCCTTTAATGCCCCCTTGTAATAGAAAACAGAAAGGGCTTTATCGAAATATGGAAGAGTTTTTGTACAATCGCTGCAGGTATTTTCTTTGTCAGGCTTGGACGTGAGATGCTTGCCGCATTTTATGCAGAAAGGAGGGATTCTTGTTTTTATTTTCTTAAAACAATCGCAGCAAAGGTTTTGATCCCACTTCTCGAGTTTTGCATTACATATCTGGCAGGAAGCCGGATATAGTAGATTTGCTATTCTTCCAATCATATAGCCTCAATATAGCATATAGGGTAGATAAAGTCAAACTTGCTGCCTTGCCCAAGCCAGAGGCTTTCAGGGCATCGTTGTTACGAGCGAGGAACAACAATGAGCAAAATTGCCTCGCTGGGAGCAATTTTGCGTCCCTGAAAGCCTCTGGCTTGGGCAAGGCAGCAAGTTTAAGCTGTGACTTTAACCATTCAAACATTACAACTTATGGGAATAAAGTGCTTAACATTCGGGCGTTTATGCAGTATAATGCCTTAGTTTTATGAATGATAATATAGAAGAAAAAATAAGAAACCTGGAAGAATGGAACGATGAGAGGTCGAGGGTAAAGCCTTTTATAGACATGGCAGTGGATTTTCATAATAGGGCGCGCACCGAGGCTAGGTGGAAGCACTATGACTATGCTGCGAATTTTTATAAGAAGGCCATAGAGAAGTACAAAGAGGCATTGGCCCAAAAACCAAAATATTACCTCCCGGATCTTTTAGACCGTATTGACCATGTCATAGAGGAATACGTCAATAATGTATTTAATTTGAAGACGTTCGGGGATAAGTTGAAAAACAGAGACACTATAACTGACTTTATAAAATTTATTGATAATTTAGACTACGAAGAAAGACAATATATAGATCCTTATGATATCGCATTGGCGTATCTTTTAATAGCTAATTTTTATCAAGAGATAGACGAAATCGACAGTGCCCATGAGTTTTATAGAAAGACCCTGGATATTCATTGTAATAGGAACTTTGTCAATCGCGAGGCATATTTTAATATAGGCAGTATGCAACTTCAGCAAAAAAGATTTAAAGAAGCGCTGGTAAGTTTTGTTTCAGTCTTTTCTTTTGATAAGAACAACAAGGAAGCGATTGCCAACATTGAAAGGTGTCTTGTTAAACTAGGCATAGCAGAGTACAAAGATAAATTTTTATCAGCGACGCCTAACAAAGCCAAGAAACTGATCATGGAGTTACTATAAGGAGGATGGCATGGTTGAGAGAAGAAAATATCCCAGGTTTGAGCTGAAGATGAACGCCAAGTATAGGGTCATGGAACAGAAGGGAGTTTTTGAAGCCAGCAAGATGAGAAATATTTCTGCAGAAGGTTTATGTTTCGAGTCAGATAAAAAACTAGACATTGGGACGCGCATAGATCTAGAGGTGGATTTAAAAGATGGGGGAAAGGTTATTTCTCTTATTGGCGAAGTCAGATGGTTTTCTGCAATAAAGGCACCTGATTCAAAAAAGACGCTATACCTCAATGGTATAAAGTTGATTGATATTCCAAAGTCAGACGAAGGTAGATTTTTAAAGTATTATTGTGATAGAATGGTAGAAAAGCTTTCAGGCTATTTAAAGATGTAAGAATAGAAAGAGGTAGGCGGAATATGGATGAATTTGCTAAGGCCAAAGGCATCACTTTTGCGTACACTACTTACAGGATAATAAAGTAGCATTGTTTTAGGCCCGCCTTATTCAGTTTTGTTTTTATAAATCCGCAAGAAGGATGGATATATGAAGATCGGTGTTGCTGCAGAAAATAGACCTGAGGAAAAGAGAGTCATCATCCAGCCTCCTGAAATCAATAATATCGCGGCTATGCATGAGGTAATCGTTGAAAAAGAGGCTGGCTTGGGCATTGATGTCCCGGACAAGGCCTTTGTAGACGCAGGCTGTAAGATCGCGTCGCCTGAAAAAGTCTATTCTTGCGATCTGGTAGTCCGCATCAAAGAGCCTAGTTTTGAAGAAATAAAAATGATGAGAACAGATAGCATTATTATGTCTATGATGCATATTCGTTGTCGTCCAAAATTAGAAGAAGCATTGCGCAGGCAAAAATTGATTGCAATCCCACTTGAAAATCTAAAGGATTCGTTTGGTAAGAGGAAAGTCGAGGCGGTCGAAGACTCTGGCCGGATCGGAATGGAGTATGGTTTTAAGTTATGGGGAAGGGATCCAGCTCTAGCCAGTGTGAAGATTATGGGATATGGCAACATGGCTATAGCTGCTATTCGTTGCGCTGCCCGCAAATGTGCCAAAGTCACGGTTTTGAATAAAAAGGATTTTCCTGAAATGGCCAGGCGCATACCTGGAACAGATATCTTGGTAGATGCAGTCAACCGACCTTATCGCCGCGAAGTCTCTAAAGAACCTCCCTTTGTCACCCGCAAAATGCTCAAGCTGTTTAAGCCAGGATCTGTTATCGTGGACCTTGTCTCAAATCCAGAGAATCATGCGCCAGTGGAAAGCATGCGCCCGACTACATTGGATGATCTGCACTATATGGTAGATGGTATCTACCATACTGCTTGCTGGGGGTGGCCTGGTCTGGAGCCAAAAAAGATCGCTAAGAGATACAGCCTTCAGCTTATACCACTTCTCAAGGATTTGGCAGACAATGGTATTGATAAATGCGACAGCTTGACCAAAAGAGCAATTCTATACCTTAACAAATAATAATGAATAAAAAAGTCCATATTAAAACCTTTGGCTGACCCTGCTTTTTTGCTTTACAATGATCTTTTTCCGTTCTTTAAGATTCAATGAACAGTGGCACCGCGCCTAGACCGGCGCTCCCTTATCTAGCAGGCATCGTTCGGCCTGCTGTGGGCAGCAGGCCTCACTTGGTGGGCCGCCTAGGCCGGCGGCCTTGTGCTTTTGTAGTTAATGCGCTTCGGCTTCTTCGTGCCTTTGCGTCCTCTCCCTCGCAAAAATCATAAATAAAAGTTCCTTTTTATATTGCGGCGGCGGCCAAAAAATTTTTATAAGGTGTGGGATTTTTGCTCGGTCGAGTCCGCCCCCGCCTGTAGCGTAACAAGGGAGTGTAACAATCGGCGGGGACGCCGAAGCTTCCTGGATGCAAAGGTAAAACCCCCGATAAAATAAGAAAGAAGGTCTCCTTGAGGTAAAACCTCATTCGTGTTAGTGTATATTTGTCATTAAAAAACTAACACTAAAGAAAGGAGACCCGTATGGAGTATACCATTTATGGCCATTATTTAAGTTATAGCGGATTGGTTAAGCTGGAGAAGGTAAGCGGAGGCAGAAGTTACGGGAAAAATAATCCTTGCCATTGCCGGCAGCTAAAGAATGCTTACAAGTCAGGAGTCCTCGCGGCAATCGGCGGGAATAATCCAATTAATGATTATTATGAATACCTGATTAAAGAAAAAGGTTATCCGGAATATAATGCCAGGCATAAAGCATCACGAAGGTTAGCAATGCTAAGCTTAGGAGTATTTAGGAGCGCTAAAAAATATCGGCCGTATATAAGGAATACCTGTAACGCTTAGTCAGCCTATAGGCCAAGAAGGTATCATTAAAAACAGGAAAATAGCCTTATAGGCGAGGGAAGAGAGCTCAAGGGTGGGTGTAACACATCTTAAAAAAGATGATAGTTCAATCTTCCCCGATTAGCCATCCCTCTATTCCTTAAATTTATCATAGCCCGTTCTCCGGATATTGGTCAGAGACAGAGAGCTCAGATAGGCGCCTTAGGAATACAGATAAAGCAAGGCTCGTTGGAAAGATAACAAAATGATGTTTTTAATGGTAAGTTTGCTAAAGGCTGTTCTTAACCGGTACGGAGACCATAAGCAGGAAAAAATGAGATTCCTCGCATGGGGGAATTGTTTTTCTTGACTTACTTTCTTATAGGCACACACCCAGCAGTCATACCCCTTCGGGGCACAGGCAGTCGGGCGGCTTCAGCCCCTTGGAGGGGCTTCCGCATCGCCCTTTGTGTGCCTTCTTCCCAGAAAAGGAATTAGCTTGATTAAAAAATTAGTGCGTGTTACAATACGTAACAAAATGTAATAGGAGAATAAATGGGCAAATTTATAAAAACTTATACTGTTGATGAAGTAGCAGAAGCATTAAAATTACATCCTTATACAGTAAGACGATTGTGCCGGGAAGAAAAAATCCCGGCTTTTAAATTTGGCGGGCAATGGCGCTTTAATAAAAAATCTATAGACAAGTGGTGTTTTGATAAGGAGAAAACATGGAAGAAAAAATAGCAAAAGCACCGAGTCCTTTTAGAGACTGGATAGTTTGGATAGCATTATTCATTTTGCCTTTGCTTTTTTATCCACGGGTAGTTTCTTCGACGTGGATATCTAATAGCGATGTACATGCATTGTTAGAATTTTGGGCTGGCCTAATTGCATTGCTAACCGCCGCTACAGTTCTTATACATTTCTTTGCTACCAGGCGCAGATTTTTTCTCATGATTTCACTTGGGTTTACCTTACAGGGCGCTGAGGACTTAGTCCATGCGATATATTCATTTAGCAGGATATGGCCTACAGAGTATACCGGTATAGCAGACTTTGTACCCGGGACATATGTTGCCGGGAGATTAATTCTTGTAATTTGCCTAATTTTGGCTTTGTATCTTGAGAAGAAGGGCTCGGTTGCAAAAAATACAAAAAAGGAAGCAATTTTATATAATACTGCTGGATTTTTATTAGCTATAGCTGCGACAGTAATTATTATTAATTCCCCGCTTCCTCATTTTATTCTACTGGGGCAGATTATCAGCCGGCCCGTAGACTTTGTGGCAGCGCTAATCTATTTAATTACTTTTTTTCTTTTTGCTAAGACTTATCGCAGAGAAGAACATCATACGCCATTTATGTGGAGCATGATAACTTCAGTCATATTTGGCTGTGTTGCGCAAATATATATGGTGCATTCTCAAAGTCTATACGATGCTCAATTTGATATCTCTCATGCACTAAAACTGTTTAGTTATATATTTCCCATTTTTGGGATAGCAATAGGGACATTTTTTATGTATACGAAGGAAAAAGCGCTAACCCATGACCCTAGCGAGCGCGTAAAAGAGTTTGATTGTCTTTATAACTTCTCTAGAATTGCTCAACAACCCGGTATTTCATTAAAGCAAATATATAAGGAGTTAATTAAGATAATCCCTCCTAGTTGGCAATATCCTGAAATTACTCGCGTAAAGTTAGTTGTTAACGGTGACGAATTTAAAAGTGATAACTTTAAAACGAGTAAATGGAAGCAGTCAGCGGATATTAAACTAGAAGGAGAGAAGGCTGGAAGCATAGAGGTTTACTACGCAGAAGAGAAACCTGGGGCCTATGAAGGTCCGTTTCTTAAAGAAGAGAGAAATTTAATAGAAGCAATCGCTGGACAAATAGCTAGAATTATAAGATATAGAAAAACAAATGAAGAAATTCAGACTTTAAAACAACGGATGGAGTTTATACTCGGAGCCACAAAGACAGGGCTTGACATTATCGATTCGGACTTTAACATGGTATACATTGACCCTGTCTGGCAAACTGTCTATGGAGACCATAAAGGAAAAAAATGCTACGAATACTTTAATAGCCGTAAGACAATATGCCCTGCCTGCGGAATTCTAAAAGCTTTAAAAACAAAACACCCCGTAGTGACTGAAGTGATACTTTCTAAAGAGGGTAATAGGCCTGTTCAGGTTATGACTTTTCCATTTCAGAATGATAATGGCAAATGGATGGTTGCTGAAGTAAATGTTGATATTGCTGAACGAAAACGTTCGGAGAAAAAGCTTAAAGAAGCTCAAGCTAAACTTATCCAGGCCGACAAGATGGCATCACTTGGTACCCTGGGTGCGGGGATTGCTCATCAAATCAACCAGCCATTAACAGGCATTCGCGCCTTTACGCAGGTTTTGTTAGAACAAATCGATAAAGATAGCCCGTTTTACAAGAACCTGAAAAGAATAGAAGAACAAACCGGTTATATAAGAGATATCATTAGTAATATTAGCGGTTTTGCCTTTGCGGGCAAGCTTAGGAAGATACCCATTGATATAAATAAACCCATAAAGAAGGCCTTGGAGTTGTTGAGTGAACAGCTGAAACTACATAATATCAAGTTGGTTGAAAAGCTTGGTTCCGGCATACCCAAAGTATTTGCTGACGCTAACCAAATGCAGCAAATATTTATCAGCTTCATTGTCAATGCCAAAGAGGCCATGGATAATTTATCTAAAGAAAGAAAAAAGACGTTGACCATTACTACTAGCGTGGCTGTCGATAAGAAGCACATTGGAATAACTTTTTCTAACACAGGGGGTAGCATCTCAAAAGAAGTAATAAATCGGATTTTTGAACCGTTTTTTACCAGTAAAGGACCAGGCAGTACGGGTCTGGGATTGTCCGTCGCTTATGAAATTGTAAGAGGGCATGGCGGGAATATAGAAGTAGATTCTAAGCCTGGGAAGGGAACTACTTTTAAGATGATATTGCCAATTTATGTAGAAGAAAAATAACGGCGAAGTCATTCGCATAGTAATTGTCAGGGAGGTAATCATGATTAAAGTACTGGTTATCGATGATAAGAAAGTTATCTGTGATTCGTTACGGGATATACTGGAGCTGGCCGGATACACAGTTTTTACCGAAACAGATCCCGTGAAAGGGCTTGAAGTTGTGAAAAATAAAAAGCCGGATTGTATCCTACTGGATGTGAAAATGCCAAAAATAGGGGGGGCTTGAAGCCCTATCCAGAATAAAAAAAATCAATAGAGCTATAGGCGTTATCATGATTACCGCCTATGGTGATGTTGCGGATGCGATGAAATCGGTGAAGTTAGGCGCTTATGACTACATCACCAAACCTTTTGATCTTGAATTTGTCAGAGATTTAGTAAAGCATTGCTTGGAGAGCGGTGAAGAGAATAAAAAAGGAGCCGTAGTTACGACAAAACAGAATTGCTGGGAGTTTAAGAAATGCGGCCGCGAACCCGGCGGGGCGAAAGTAAATAAGCTTAGAATTTGTCCAGCGGCGACAGAAAAGAGAACCGATGGTATACACGGTGGCAAAAATGGGGGGCGTACCTGCTGGGCGATCGCAGGCACGTTATGTGAAGGCAAAGTACAAGGCTCCTTTGCTAAGAAACTTAGCTCGTGCCTTTATTGCGATTTTTATAAATTGGTTGCGCAGGAAGAAGGACCAAAGCATCAAAGCGATGAAGATATTCTTAAAAAACTTAAGAAATAAAAGAGAAAATATCGATGAGTTATGAGTATGCCTAGTGGCGCGTTAAGCTTGAAGACTTAAAAGAATTTATCGAATCAAGAACCAATAAATAATTAAGGATATTGCCGTGCGAAAAAAAACAAAAGCCAAAAATAACCGTAATAAGAAACCGAGCATTTTAAATACCAGGCTAAAAAAACAGCATAGTGCAGCATTGCGCTACAAGGCTGCAGAGGAAAATTTACGCCGCGAGCGAGATAATCTCCTTAATATTTTAAACTCCATGGAAGACGGCGTGTATATTGTTGATAAAAAATATAATATACAATACCTAAATCCTGTGCTTATCAAACAATTTGGGCGACTTCGAGGCCGTAAATGCTACGCATACTTTCACAATCGGAAAAGGGTTTGTCCCTGGTGTAAGAATTTGGAAGTTTTTAAAAGTAAAACTGTGCG
>CAYULJ010000035.1:0-14517 GCA_964445715.1 uncultured Planctomycetia bacterium | reverse complement strand
CGGCCCACGGCATTGGTCTGCTGGTCTCCGAGGCAGATCCTTATAAGCCGGATATTTTCCATTGCCTCAGGGATCTTTATTTTTTCGAAGAGATTCACGCGCTGGGTGGTTATCCTCAATTCATATCCTAAGATCTTCAATTGCCCCTTAAATATTTTTTCTTCCTCTAATAACACGACAAGCTGCCTGATCCTTTCGATTGCCCTATCCACCCACAGCGGAGTCGAAAAGAGATCATAATCAGGCTCCTCAAAATCTTCTCCCCCAAAAGTCGGGATATCGATGCCTGCAATATTTAATTCTTCTATATGAATCCTCTTGGGCTTTATCCATTTGGAAACATAATCGCCTGGTTCGTTCAGAAGAATGGCCCATTCGTTTATTTCATTTTCTATGCCGTATATCTCCTGTAGTTTAAGTTTTAGTTTTTCGTGAATATGCTGTATTTCCAGCTGCAGTTGTTGTTTTTTTAATTGTAAGATAGGGAGGTAATGCGTGAATTGCTTTAATGACTCGCGCTGCTTCTTTAATTCGCCTTTTGTAAATTTAATCTTTGCCATGCGGCCAGAACTCCTGTGCAAGCTCTGATTTTATGCCGACTTCAAATGGCTCGAAATGCTCTGCCATAATCTGCCAGCCCAGGTCCAAGGCCTTCTCGAGAGGGATATTTACGGATAAGTCCATCATCTTCTTTTCGAATGCCTGACCATATTTCAAAAGTTTTTTATCCCATTCGCTCATCCTGAATCCCATTGTCTGTTTTTCCAATGTCGAGCGGTAGTCGGCAAAAAGCTGTATCATCCTGTTCATGACGATCCTGTGGTCTTTTCTGGTGCGGCCATTGACCTGTTGTTTGAGACGGCTAAGAGAACCGAACGGCTCTATGGATTTGTTCCTCAAGTAGAACTGGCCTTCTGTAATGTAGCCTGTATTATCCGGCACAGGATGCGTGACATCATCGCCCGGCATCGTAGTGACAGCGAGCACTGTAATAGAACCAGCTGTATCAAAATCAACTGCCTTTTCATATCGGCTCGCGAGTTGGCTGTATAAATCGCCCGGATAGCCTCTATTTGAAGGGATCTGTTCCATTGTAATCGATATCTCTTTTAAGGCGTCGCAAAAATTCGTCATGTCGCTTAAAAGCACCAGCACGCGTTTTCCTTTTAATGCAAAGCCCTCTGCGACAGCCAGGCTTATATCAGGTACTAGCAGACATTCGACCGTAGGATCAGAAGCTGTGTGGACAAAGAATATAGACCTAGAAAGCGAACCATGTTTTTCCAGTGTGTCTCTGAAGAAAAGATAGTCATCGTATTTAAGACCCATACCTCCCAAGACTATCAGATCCACTTCTGCCTGTGCTGCGATGCGGGCGAGCACATCATTGTATGGCTCGCCAGGCACGGAAAATATAGGAAGCTTTTGCGACTCTACGAGCGTATTGAATATATCTATCATTGGAATGCCGGTACGAACCATTTTCCGCGGTATGATCCTTTTCGCAGGATTTACAGGAGGTCCGCCTATCTCTATCATGTTCTCATCGAGCTTCGGACCATTGTCCCGGGGAAGACCTGCTCCGTTAAATATCCGGCCCATGAGATTCTCGCTAAAAGAGACTCTCATAGGATGGCCTAAAAATCTTACCTTGTCACCCGTAGAGACGCCTCTTGAACCTGCAAAGACTTGTAAATATATACGTTCGCCGTCGATCCTTATGACCTGGGCTAAAGATCTCCCTGTCCTGGAAGTAATCTCAGCAAGATCGCTGTAGCCTATATCCTTTGCCTCGACTGTCACGACATCCCCGGCTATCTGTATTATGCGGTTATATATTTTCTGCATGAGGCCGCCCCGATTTCTTTAGTCTTTCAGAAACTATTTTTTTTACCTCTTCTTCCTTTTTGGAAAAATCTCCTGTGTCCTGCCCTATTGAATTTAATTCAATGAACTTCTGTCTTAAATTCTGGAAAAATTTTCTCGCTGAATCCTTGTCTCCAAATTCAAATCCGCTTTCCAAGATATCGTATATAACATGGAATATATATCTTTGCCTCTCTTTTATGGTCGCTGCATCCACTTCGTCAAAGGCATTCTGCTGGAGGTATACGGAATCTAAAAATTCTGCCTTTAAATATACGGTAAAATCTGAGATAGAAGTCCCTTCCTCTCCCACGACCTTCATCATCTGATCGACTTCATTCCCCTTCTTTAAAATCTGCTGCGCCATTTGTATTTCTTTTTCGTCTACAAAACTCCTGTATTTACTCCAGCTCTCCAGGGGGTCTATGGCAGGATATTTTCGCGCGTTTGCGCGGTTATTCGAAAGCCCGTGGAACGCTCCGACGACCTTCAGCGTGGCCTGAGTCACTGGCTCTTCGAAATTTCCTCCAGCAGGACTCACAGCTCCACCTATAGTCACAGAACCAGTGGATCCGTCATGCAATCTTACCAGGCCTGCGCGCTCGTAAAAAGACGCTATCCTCGTCTCAAGATAAGCAGGAAATGCCTCTTCGCCAGGTATCTCTTCTAGCCGGCCTGACATCTCACGCATGGCCTGCGCCCAACGCGAGGTAGAATCAGCTATCAAAAGAACATTGAGACCCATCTGTCTATAGTATTCTGCTATCGTAACAGCCGTGTATACACTTGATTCGCGTGCAGCAACAGGCATCGAACTAGTGTTACAGATGATCACTGTGCGCTCTATCAAAGGTCTGCCTGTCCTGGGATCCTTTATCTCCGGGAATGTCCTGAGCGTCTCAACGACCTCGCCTGCCCTTTCTCCGCAAGCTGCGATAATAACAATATCTACCTCTGCGTGTTTGCTGATCAACTGTTGCAAGACTGTCTTTCCTGAACCAAAAGGCCCTGGCACACAATAAGTGCCTCCGCGCGCAACCGGCATTAAAGTATCGATGATCCTTATTTTTGTAACAAGCGGTTCTTGCGGCTTTAGTTTTTCTGCATACGCTGATATAGGGATTTTGACAGGCCATATCTGCTGCATTGTAGCGTTATGAATATTACCACGTTCATCTCTGAGCTTTGCAATTGTCTGCTTTAGATTATATTTACCTTTCTTTGTTATGCTATCTATCTCTAACTCGCCTTCAAGACCAAAAGGCGCCATTATCCAGTGTTGAAAAACACCTTCTTTGACAAATCCAAGCTTGCCGCCAGCCCTGCATTTTTCACCTTTTTTAACAGAAGGCGCAAAATCCCATTTGGCATCATCAGGCAATGCCTCGAGGTAGACCCCGCGTTTTAAGAAAAATCCGCATCGCTCTGCAAGCTGTGGCAATGGATTCTGCAGGCCATCGAATATCTGGCCTAAAAGCCCTGGCCCTAATTCAACGGACAGGAGCTCATCTGAAAACTCGACCTTCTCTCCGACCTTTAAACCTTTTGTATCTTCATATACCTGCAGCTCTGCCTTATTGCCTCTAACGCGGATCACCTCAGACTTTAAGCGCTCTTCATTGTGCAAGATAAATGCTACTTCGTTCTGCACGACATAGTCGTCA
Organism: uncultured Planctomycetia bacterium; assembly: GCA_964445715.1. Lineage (GTDB taxonomy): Bacteria > Omnitrophota > Gorgyraeia > Gorgyraeales > Gorgyraeaceae > CAYPYS01. The sequence goes on along the minus strand of CAYULJ010000035.1, from coordinate 10,987 downwards.
AATTCCACTGCCACCATGTTCCCGCTTATACCTGCGATCTTACCAAATCTCTTACTTCCCATCCCATCTCCTCCTTAAGTTTACACTTCAACAATGGGAAAGCCTGTGCCCCGAAGTGGTATGTAAACTTAAGCGGTAATCAAATCTTGTAAAACTTTCATGCCGTCGCTTGAATTTATCTTTTCCCAGCGCGCTGAAATCTGAAGTTTCAAAGCATAGGTCACTAGATAATCTATATCAAAATAATGGCCTTTTCCAAGATCATCCAGCTTCTCCCATCTTGATCTGTCCAAAGAAATCTCTGCTTCAAGAGGAGAATCCTGATTTATAACCCATTGTGCAAAACTCACAATAAAAGGATCTATGCGATCTTCTCCTCGAATATATTTGCCGACATCTTTACCTTGTCTACTGGCCCGCACCTTTGCTATTTCATTTCTAAGGATTATATTAAAATTGTTCCATTCCTTGAGAGTTGTGCAACGACTATCTGCATCTCCAAGAGACATAAGTTCTGTTTCTTTTATAATCTTCAGATCGCTGGGAGACAACTGTTCTTCGCACATGGAGAGAAAACCTTCATAAGAAAAAGGCATTTTCGTGCCAAATTCAAGCAATGGCAAACTAGCTATTAGATAATAATAGGCTTCTTTCATTTTAATAATTTTGAGAGCTCGGGATTTAGATATGCACAAAGCGCCTCTACCAATCCCTCGTCTGTAAAATCAAAGAAGGACTTTCCTTTGTCAAAACTTATAGAAAATCCAGAATTTATGTCCTGAGATGGTTTAAACTCTATCCCATCTTTAAGTTTTTCTTGTAACTTTAATATAAAACTATTCTTGAGTTTTTCCAAGTCTTCCTTTTTCAACAATAATTTTATGTCAGAACTCTTACCATTCTTATCAACATATTTTTGTATGAGATCTTTTAAGATCTCTGCCGTATCCTTGGCCGACATGGCCTTGATAGTTTCAGTGTTCACGATTTTATTAAAAAGTCTTCTTATCTCGTCTTTTAGAGAAAGGGTAAGGTCTCGCGAAGCCTGTTTCAAGGCTACCTCTCCAGACTTTTTTGTCTTAGTAGATTCTATTTTGGCCTCTTCTATTATTTTTGCCGCTTCTGTCTTTGCATCAGACAGAATTTTCTCTGCCGATTTCTTTGCCTTTTCCTCTATAGACCTGGATTTTTCCTCTGCCTGTTTTACGCCTTCCCTATTGATCTTCTCAAGAAGCTCTTTTAATTTCTCTGACATGACAATACCTCTTTAACTTTTCCGCGTCTTAAGTTTACACTTTAACAATGTTAAAGTGTAAACTTAGGCTTCCGCGTGGTTCCGCGATTTTCTACCTGCTGCCTGGTTTTGTTATCTCGGTCCCTTTTTTGCACAAGGAACACTGTCCTGGGGGGAAAACTGGAAGATCTAACTTTATCAAACTGACTGATTTTACGCCAAAATCTATTTTTTCGCTGCTTCTGTTTATAATGCTTCCAACACCTATTATACTTGCGCCAGTGGCTTTTACAACCTCTAAAACCTCTTTGGTCGAAAGACCGGTCGTGATCACATCTTCTACTACCAATACCCTATCATTCGGCTTGATCTCAAAACCTCTCCTTAAGACCATAGCCCCATCTTTTCTTTCTGTAAAAATAGAGGGAACTCGCAAGGCCCTTGCTATCTCATAAGAGACAATCACTCCTCCGAGCGCAGGCGCAACAACACACGTAGGTTTTTTGTCTTTGAAATGGCTTGCGAGCTGGCTACATAATTTCTCAGCATATTCTGGGTATTGTAATATTCTAGCGCACTGCAGATAGTCTGCGCTATGCAAGCCGCTTGAGAGCACAAAATGTCCCTTTAGAAGCGCCTTTGTATCCTTGAGAATCCCTAAAATTTCTTTCTCTTTCATATCTTCTAGAAATAAGTTCACACTTTAACATTGTTAAAGTGTGAACTTAAAGTATATTTTGTAATGTCTTAACAGGATCTTTCGCCTTTGTAATCGGCCGTCCGATTACAATATAGTCTGCACCTGCGCCAATCGCCTCTTTTGGCGTGGCTACTCTTTTTTGGTCTTCTTTTTGACTTGCTTCAGGTCTCACCCCTGGTGTAACTATCAGAAAATCCTTTTCGAATGTCTTTCTGATATTCGCGGTCTCTTTTGGAGACGCCACAACGCCATCCAGCCCTGAATCTTTTGTCAGATTGGCAAGCTCCAGCACCTGTTTTTCTGGAGTTTTAGCGACTCCGACCTCCTGCAGAGATTCCTTATCCATGCTCGTAAGAACAGTAACGCCTAAAATCCTCGGCCTGCCCTGTCCTAGTTTTTCGCTTTCTTCTTCAGCCCCATCAAGCGCGGCCTTCATCATGTCTCTGCCGCCAGAGGCATGCACATTGAACATGGTTACGCCTAACCGGCTGGCAACTTTTGCAGAATTTTTTACAGTATTCGGAATATCGTGGAATTTCAAATCCAAAAATATATCTTTGTCATGTTTTTTAATTATATCTATTGCCTTTGCGCCACAGGAATAAAATAATTCCATACCCACTTTGAAAATATTTATATACGGGTTTAATATATTGAGCAGGCGCTCGACTTCTTTAATCGTATTTACATCGAGCGCTACTATGATATTGTTTTTGTCCATTTCTCAACGCCTTTTATTATTTTATCGCAGATACCAGGTTCTACGAAATTAGCTGTACCTATCTGGACTGCTTTTGCGCCCGCTATCAAAAATTCGATCGCATCTTGCGCATTCATTATACCGCCCATGCCGATGACAGGCTTCTTAATATTCCTTGCAACCTCCCAGACCATTCTCAATGCAATAGGCTTTATGCAAGGTCCGCTTAACCCTCCGACTATATTTCCAAGCCTTGACTTTCCTGTCTCTATATCGATAGCCATACCCAAAAAAGTATTTACCAGGCTCACTGCGTCTGAGCCAGCACTGCAGGCTGCCCTGGCAATTTCTACGACGTCAGTTACATTTGGCGAAAGTTTTGTGACCAATGTCTTACCTGTGGCCATTCTCACACTTTTAACCACATCATACGTTGCATCTCTGTCTTGCGCAATCAAATCGTGTTTCGTGGTTCGTGATTCGTGATTCGTGATGTTTGGACAAGAGATATTTAGTTCTAATCCACTGACTCCTCTAATTCTGTCAAGCCTTCTAGCCAATTGAGAAAATTCCTTTGTACTGTCTCCTGATATGCTTACGATTATCGGAACGTCAAGCTTCGAGAGATAAGGCAATTTTTCTTTCATAAAATTTTCAACACCTTCATTTTGCAGGCCAATGGAATTAAGCATGCCGGAAGCTGTCTCGCAAATCCTCGGCATAGGATTGCCGGACCTTGCCTTAATAGTTATTGTTTTCGTGACGATCGCGCCCAGTTTTTTCAAATCTACAAGCCCCTCGAACTCCTTTGCATAACCAAATGTACCTGAGGCGACCATCACCGGATTTTTCAATCTTATCTTTCCTATTTTAATCACTCTGCGTCTCCTTCTTAAGTTTACACTTCAACAATGTTAAAGTGTAAACTTAAGGCCAGATTATATCGCCAGTGTAGAATATGGGGCCGTCTTTACATACCAATTTATGCACAGTACCTTTACCTTTTACTCTAATAACGCAACCCAGGCATGCACCAAGACCACAGGCCATTTTTTCCTCCAGTGAAGCATAACATTTTATCTTTTGTTTCGCACAAATATCCGCAATGTTTTTTAGCATTGGCTGTGGCCCGCATGTATATATAGTGAATAGTGAATGGTGAATGGTGAATGGTAAAACTTTTTCAAACAACTTCGTTACTAGGCCTTTATACCCTTTGCTTCCGTCATCAGTAGCGACATGGACTGTGGCCCCAAGCTTTTTAAGATCCTTCTCACACAACAGCATCTTCTTTATCTTTGCTCCGATCAAAACAGTCGCCTTTATCTTCTTTTCGGCTAAAACCTCTGCAAGAAAAACTAACGGCGCAATCCCTATTCCGCCGGCAATTAGAATCGCCGTTCGCCGTTCGTCGTTCGTCGTTCGTGGTAAAGTAAAACCATTACCCAAAGGACCTAAGACTTTTAAAAATTCTCCTGCTCTTTTTTTTGATAAAATCTCCGTGCCTTTTCCTACTACTTCATATAAAATCTCTATGCCTTTAAGCTTTGAACCTTCGGGCTCCAGCCTATGTATACTAAATGGCCTTCTTAAAAACGGTTCCAGCGTATCGCTGCATCGGACCTGCACAAACTGACCTGGTGTTGCGCTCCTTGCAATGCTCGGCGCTTCAAGGCTCATCTTAAAATAGCCTGATCCTATATTCTCGTTGGATAAAACCTTTGCTTTTATATCTTTCATCTCACGTAGCCAACTCAAGTTCACACTTTAACATTGTTGAAGCGTTAACTGAAAGTTGGAATGTAAAGTTAAAAGAGGTCGAGTTGCTTTTCCTCTTTGGCCTTTGCCCCTTTTAATATATCTATCTTCCCGTATTCACCGTCGAACCCAGGGAGTATCTCGACATTTCCGTTTCTCACGTTTAAAATCGCCTGCGCTATCTTAGCAGGGAGTTTCTTCAAGAGCTCGCCCTCGCTTACTTCAGTAAGGACCTCTAACTCTGTACCGACTCTCGGGACTATGGCCTGATATTCTGCTGCCACTGCCTTTGAGCCATCGCCTACGCCAAGGACATCCGAAATGATCTCGGCAAGCGGAACCATTCTCTTATAAGGTATCCGTGTCTCTGGCTCAAATCCTTCGGGCCTATCTGCTAATTCTGCTACTCTATTCATGACGCCTACTGTCAAAGGCTTGCCACAGGCAGGACAGATATTTTTATTCTTCTTGCTCTCCGAAGGGCTAAATCTCACATTGCAATTCCTGTGACCATCATAGTGATATTTCCCTTCTTCCGGGAAAAATTCAATAGTATAGAGGAATTTCTTTCTGTCCTTTCTTTTCAAGACATCTACTATAGAATTATAACTCATCTCTGTATCAAATACATTCGCCTCCCGTCCGATCTTTTGCGGGCTGTGCGAATCAGAATTTGATATAAGACTGAATCTATCGAGCTTACTCCAGCGCCAGTTCATGCCAGGATCCGACGACAATCCTGTCTCGAGCGCATAGATATCTTTGGAATATTCTTCAAAGCACTCCTCTATAGAATCAAATCCTGATTTAGATCCAAACAACGAAAACCACGGTGTCCAGATATGACCCGGCACGACAAATACCTCTTTGCTTATCCCAAAAAGGATCTCGACGAGATCTTTCGCATCCATGCCTATAATAGGCCTCCCGTCGGCCGAGAGGTTTCCGTATCCGGAAAGAGTTGAATTTACTTTCTCGGCTACTTTGAAACTAGGGGCAAAAATAACATTGTGGATTTTCCTGACCTTTCCACCTTTAGAATAGATACAGGATATCTCACCCGTAAGAATAAAATTCACACCGTTGTATTCAAATAAACCATTGCCTGAATCCTTCAAACTATCCCTCAGCTCTTCCAGCCACAGATAATGCGTAAAGTCACCTGTGCCTAACAATGATATGCCTTTGATCTTTGCGAATTCCGAAAGCATCTTCACTTCCATCTGAGGGCTAGTGGCGCGGCTATACTTAGAATGGATATGAAAATCAGCTACGAATTTCATACAGAGGCTCCTCCATTATAAACAATCTCACCTTTACAGATAGTACATTCAACAACACCTTTTAATTTTTTGCCCAGGAATGCGGAATTTTTCGACTTGGACACAAGATTTTTCTTCTTAACTATCCATTCTTTTTCCGGAGAAACTATTGCAATATCTGCATCACAACCCACGCTTAAAGACCCCTTGCTTATACCTGATATCTTCGCAGGATTAGAAGAGATCTTTCTAACCAGCCCGCTCCAGCTCAACAGTCCTGTATGCACTAATTCGGTCGCGCTAACAGCAAGCTCTGTCTCTAGGCCAATCATGCCTGACGCTGCATGCTCAAACTCTATCTCTTTTTCGTTTTCTGTATGAGGGGCATGATCGGAGGCAATGACATCTATAGCGCCTTCTTTAAGGCCCTGTTTTATGGCATCAACGTCTGCCTCACTTCTTAAAGGCGGATTGATCTTCATATTAGTATTATAATCAAGCACTGCCTTTTCGCTCAGACTAAAATAATGCGGCGCAGTCTCTGCCGTCACTTTTATGCCTTTTTTCTTTGCCTTTTTTATCGCCTCGACTGATTCCTTGCAACTAAGATGTGCGACATGAAGAGCTGCTCCTGTCTTTTCTGCCAATTTAATATCACGCTCGACTCTCTTGTATTCTGACTCACAAGAAACTCCTTTCAGGCCGAGTCGGGTCGAAGTAAAGCCAAGATTCACAACGCCTTTATTGGAGAGCTTTGGGTCTTCGCAGTGACATATTACAAGGACCTTTTCTTTTTTGGCATTAGTAAAAGCTTTTAGCATCAATTCATCTTTGTCAACAGATGAGCCATCATCGCTTATGGCAATCACGCCTTGTTTTTTTAAAGCAGCTATGTCGCTTAGTTCCTTTCCTTCGCGACCAAGCGTAATCGCGCCTACCATAAATACATCTACGCTGGCTGTTCTTTTTATAATGTCTTTAAGGAGCTTCGCGTTCTCTGCGCAATCAATGGCTGGAAGCGTGTTTGGCATTGTCAAAACACTTGTCACGCCACCCTTTGCAGCTGCCTTTGTGCCGCTCGCGACTGTCTCCTTGTCCCCCCTGCCAGGTTCTCTCAAATGCACGTGCATATCCACGAACCCAGGCATAACTATCTTGTTTTTAGCGTCTATCACTTTGTCTGCGTCTGATGTTATAGACTTTGCCACTTTGGAAATCCTGGCACCGCTTATAAGAATATCCATTGCTTCTTCTATGTTATTAGCAGGGTCTATCACAAGACCGTTCTTAATCAATATTTTCATTATTACTCTTTTTCTCCCTTGCCTGTGACAACCAAAATAAGACTGCCATGCGCACTGCTATACCGTTTGTGACCTGTTCAAGTATTACAGAATTCGCTCCGTCCGCCACCTTACTCGAGATTTCAATCCCTCTGTTTATCGGGCCCGGGTGCATCACTACTATATCTTTTTTGACCCTAGACAATCGCTCTTCCGTTATCCCGAATTTTTTGAAATATTCCAACTGTTGCGGGAACGCTGTTTTTTCGTCGCGCTCAAACTGCATCCTCAATACATTCACTGCGTCAGCACCTGCAAGTGCCTCGTCTATGTCATCTGTAACGCCAATACCCATCTTTTCTATGCCAGGTGGTATCAACATTTTTGGCGCACAAACCATGACCTTTGCGCCTAGTTTAGTCAAACCCCAGATATTCGAACGCGCAACGCGCGAATGCGCGATATCTCCAACTATACTGACTTTCAAGCCTTCTATGCCTCTCAATTTTTTCTTCAAAGTAAATATATCCAGAAGGCCCTGGGTAGGGTGCTCATGCCATCCATCGCCTGCGTTTACAACGCTTATATTCACGTGACGCGCGAGCATGGTTGCTGCGCCTGAACAATTGTGTCTTACAATAATGATATCTGCCTTCAGTGCCTCTATATTCTTGCCTGTATCATTCAACGTCTCGCCTTTTTTTACGCTCGAGGTCTCGGTTGCAATATTTATGACGTCTGCGGATAATCTCTTGGCAGCTATCTCAAAAGACACCCTCGTCCTTGTAGAAGGCTCGTAGAATAAATTCACTACTGTTTTCCCGCGGAGTGCAGGGACCTTTTTTATCGGCCTGTCCAATATTTCCCTGAAGGAATCTGCTGTCTCCAAGACTAATTCTATGTCATCTTTCGAAAGATACTCTAGACCTAAAAGATCCTTATGAACCCATTTTTCCTTTTTCTTTGTCGTTTTAGTCATCCTGTGCTTCCTCTATAAAAACAATATCCTCTCCGTCTGTCTCTTCCAGCTTCAACTGCACAAGTTCTTTTTGGGACGTCGGAACATTTTTGCCCACGTAGTCTGCTCTTATCGGCAACTCCCTGTGGCCCCTGTCTATTAGGATCGCCAACTGTATAATCTTGGGCCTTCCAAAATCTATAAGCGCGTCCAAGGCGCATCGTATGGTCCTGCCCGTATAAAGCACATCGTCGACCAGGATTATAATCTTTCCTTCTATATCAAAATCTATCTCTGTCCTATGCACCACGGGCTGCTCTGATATAACGCTCAAATCATCCCTATATAATGTGATATCTAGGGCGCCCACAGGCAATTTTGCGCCATCGATCGATTCTATCGCATTTGCAATCCTCTCTGCGAGGACATAGCCTCTGGTCCTGATCCCAATTATTGCCAGATCCTTAGAGCCTTTGTTTTTCTCTAAAATTTCGTGGCTTATTCTCTTGATCGCGCGCGCTATTTCCTCTTTTGTCAGGATATTTGTCTTCTGTTTAAACCCCACGACTTTCCTCCTGTATGAAAAGGGCAAAAAAATACCTTCCCGCTTATTTATAGCAAGAAGGTCTAAGTTTCTTTGACTCTTTCGGCACTTTCATATCTACCACCTTATCAACCTCTCAGGGCTGATTTAAAGGTTATCTTTCCTATTATTATACTGAAAATCCCTGTTTTGTCAATCCTTAAGTTCACACTTCAACAATGTTAAAGTGTGAACTTAAGATCATAAGGTTACTACGTCGCGTTTATTATAAAGCGATAAAAATAAAAGCATATATTCTTTTAAGTGCCGCGTCAAAAGAAAATTCTGCCTTATGTGCTCGCGGCCATTCTCTCCTAGCCTCTTGGCATAGTCCGGTGCATTCAAAAGTTGCTTTATGTAAAACGCTGCCCCTTCTATGCTATGACACAACATGCCGTTGTATTTATGTTTTATCTGTAAAGGTATGCCTCCAACGTCCGATGCAACCACTGGCCTTGCTTTCCAAAGAGCCTCAGAGACCGTAAGCGCAAATCCTTCCCTGATAGACTTTTGAACCACCACATCAGATACTGTTTGAAAGACATTGATCTCCAAAGGAATATCTTCGACCAGCAATGCAGTAATGTCAGGATCTCCACCGGTAGCCTCTTTCACTTGGGCATATATCTTGTCTGATTCAGGATCATCGCTGGCTCTATTGCCCACTAACAACAACTGACAATCAACATATTTCTTTGCCAGCTTGTACGCCTCTATCACGCCTACTGGATCCTTGAGCGCATCATACCTTGAAATCTGACATATCAGAGGCTTTTTCCCTGGGTCGATCTTATATTTATTCAACACAGCATCGATTTCCTTCTGCGTCAACTCTCTATTTTTATCACTGAAAGGGTCTATAGACGGTGAAATCAAAACTTGTTTCGTCTTCATCTTATGGGCAAAATGCGCACTGGAAAACAGCGCTGCGTCATACTTATTTACAAAGCCTTCCAGAAACTTCCAGACCTTATTATCAGGCTGGGATACATCCACATGGCAACGCCATATCCATTTGCTATTCTTCATCTTCGACTTCCGCTGTATCAATCCTATTGGCTGTGGATCATGTATGAACATAATATCGCCATACAGATTCATTTCTCTTACGTTCATTCTGCTAACGTCATTAAAAATCTTCCACATCTTTCTTGTAATCTTGACTTTTTTGCCATGCAATGCATTATGTATACTCTTGGTAACTTCAAAAAAGTCCAAGTGGCCCTTTATTACATCCCATTGAGTATTTATACCTAGTTCTTGCATAAGAGGGACAATTTTACTAAGGATCTCCGCAACTCCCCCGCCCATAGCAGTAGAATTTATATGCTGGATACACCTGCCACGCAAGTATTCGGCTAGAAGCCTCAATTCCTCTATCTTGCTTTTTCCAACTACCTCTGCGTATCTATCTATCCTTGCCATTTTTTAATCTCTCTCCCACTATAGATATGATTCTTTTTCTAAGATCTTCCATGGTATGCGTATAGGGATCCAACGACGTGATCTTGCGAGCTACTTCAAGTTCAGATAAAGAAGTGCCCAGCCAAAAAGAAAAGTCGTTCGTCTCTCTATCCAGCCTTAGCCGGGCCTCAAACATATGAAAATATATAGAATCGAGGCTGATCTTTTTTAATATCTCTAAAAAATCTTTTAAGCTAGTCGCTACATAAGGCGTAGGCAGGATAAAACTTGTACTTTTTATAAAATGAAACACTCCGTTACTGGACGCGAATCTTTGCTTAGTCCTTGGGTTTTCCTCTATATGCTCTTCTATGATCCTGATAATTTCGTTTCTCAGCGAGCGTATGCTCGGATATTTTATCGTGTCGATGCTGGCTATCCGCTCTCCCAATTCATCTTCATTTAAGACATTTTCTATCCAATACGCGAAGTCATTCGGCGATTCCGGCGAAAGATATTCATGCTGCTGCAGGAAATGATGGGTATGGTAATATATAGAAGAACCCGGCACATCTCTGATAAGATCCAATAATTCTTCTATATTAGAAGCCTTAAGACCCGTCAGGATTCTCAGATGGAGTCGTGTATAAAATCTAAATGTCTTGTCATTCTCCGTCATAATAATTATTGCTATATTATACCTTAAGTTTACACTTTAACAATGTTAAAGTGTAAACTTAAGCTCTGTTAGCTTTTTTAAAAACTTCTCTACTTCTCTCGGGTTTCTTACAAAATAATCTGCGCTGATGCCCTTTTTAGGTTTACCGACAAACACAGACACGCCTCTGTCTCTAATCGCGCGAAACGCATCTACGTCTGTAACATCATCCCCTATATATAAAGGAAAGGCTTTTTTCTTTTTAAGGATCCAATTAACAGCCCTTCCTTTATTCCAATCAAGATCAGGTCTTACCTCCCAAACTTTTTTACCAGAAGTAAGCTTTATCTTTTTAGATATTATATATGGTCTAACTACTTTATCAAGCTTCTTTTTTATTAAAACTTTGTCTTTCGATCTAGCAAGGCGATAGTGCAAGCTCAAAGT
>CAYULJ010000034.1:2977-14818 GCA_964445715.1 uncultured Planctomycetia bacterium | reverse complement strand
CGCGCCTAATATAAAGACAAAGCCTGCCTCTGAAATATATTTTATTGAAGCTATGCCATCATAAAAGCTTATTGTGATAGCTACGCATGCTGGAATAAGAAGTATACTTGCGATAAATCGAAATATTTTAATAAACATTACTCTTTTGTAATCCTTTCTCTACCACCCATATAGGGCCTGAGGACTTCTGGCATCAGAATACTGCCATCTTCTTGCTGATAATTCTCTATCAGGGCTATGATAGTCCTAGCCATTGCTATGCCGGATCCGTTCAGTGTATGCACATACTCTGGCTTTTTCGTTACCTTCCCTTTATATTTTATATTCGCTCGTCTGGCCTGAAAATCTGTAAAATTACTGCAGCTCGAGACCTCAAGGTGCTTCTCTATGCCAGGTGCCCACGCCTCAATATCATAACATTTGCTTGCGGCAAAACTAATATCACCGGTTGCAAGCGAAACTACCCTATAAGGAAGCCCCAAGCGCTTTAAAACCTCTTCGGCATTCTTCAGTAAATTCTCAAGCTCATCATAAGAGGTCTCTGGCTTCACAAACTTGACCAGCTCAACCTTGTCAAACTGATGGACTCGCATAAGGCCCTTTGTATCCTTGCCATATGAACCAGCCTCCCGTCTGAAACAAGCAGTGTAACCAGTATAGTAAATAGGGAGCTCATCCTCGCTTAGCACCTCATCGCGATGCAAATTAGTCAGAGGGACTTCAGCCGTAGGGATAAGAAACAAGTCATCGTCTTTTAATCTATACATGTCCTCTTCTAGTTTTGGAAGCTGGCCTGTACCAGTCATGCTGGCCCTATTCACCAGAAAAGGCGGGAATATCTCCTTGTACCCATGTTCCTTTGTATGCAGGTCAAGCATAAAGTTAATAAGCGCCCTTTCGAGCTGAGCACCAAGACCTTTAAAAACACAAAACCCAGACCCAGCTATCTTGGAAGAACGTGGGAAATCCAATATATCAAGATTTTTACCTAACTCTATGTGGTCCTTACACTTAAAGCTAAATTTAGTGGTTTTTCCGTGCTTTCTAACCACTTTATTTGCCTCTGGTCCTCCAACTGGCACAGAATTATGAGGTATATTTGGGAGATTAAGAGCTAAATCGTACAATTTTTGGTCTATTTGCTCCACTTTTGCATCCAAAGCACCTATTTTTTGGGATATAGCTTTCATTTTAGCTATAACATCAGGACTAGGCTTACCACCTTTGGATACGCGGTTCTTTTCTGCCTTTAATTCTTCTGATTCCTTAAGAATATTTCTTCTTTCGGCATCCAAAGACACGGATTCATCTATATCAAGCTTAAGATTTCTATCCTTTATAGCTTTTTTTACTATGTCTACATTCTCTCTGATAAATTTTATATCCAGCATAACCTGCCTTTCTATCTTTTTATGGGGACAGACACCTATTTTTATTATTTTTTAAATAGATTGCAAAAAATAGGTGTCTGTCCCCATTATAAAGAAGTGTAAAGTTAAAGCATGAAATTAACCTTTTATTACTCCGAGCGGGCGTATCCTGGCTACCTTTTTCGAGATGCCAGCCTCGTGCACAACATTTACCACTGATTCAATATCTTTGTAAGCCTCTGGCGCTTCTTCAGCTAAAGTAGACCTGCCTTTAGCCCTGACAACCACACCACTTTTATCTAAAAGCTCCTTATCTATCCGCCTACCGCTACACTGCCTTATTGCAGCAGAGCGAGATAAGCATCGGCCTGCGCCATGACAGTTCGAGCCAAATGTTTCTTCCATTGCTCTGGTAGTACCTGTAAGGAGATATGAATAAGTTCCCATGTCGCCAGGTATTATGACTGGTTGACCTGTTTTTTTATACTTATCGGGCAGCTCGGGATGCCCAGGAGCAAAAGCGCGAGTAGCGCCTTTTCTATGCACGCAAAAGATTTTCTCCTTACCATCAATCTTGTGCCTTTCCATCTTAGCTATATTATGCGCTACATCATATACTAAATCAAGTCCTAGATGACTCCAGCTTTTATTAAAGACCTTTTCGAAGACCGACCTCGCCAAATACATCAGGCATTGCCTGTTTGCCCATGCATAATTTGCAGCGCATTTCATGGCACTAAAATATGACCTACCTTCAGGAGAATCTATCGGAGCACAGGCCAGTTGGCGGTCTGGAACATTTATGTTATATTTATTTAGGCAATGTACCATGCCCTTTACATAGTCATCACATACCTGATATCCAAGACCTCGAGAGCCAGAGTGGATCATGAGTGTGATCTGTCCTTTAAATAAACCAAAGACATCTGCCTTTTCATTGTCGAGGATCTCATCCACCACCTGGACTTCTATAAAATGATTTCCAGAGCCAAGCGTACCTGATTGTTTCCTCCCGCGTTCATATGCCCTGTCGGAAACCTTGGACGGATCCGCATTCTCCATACAACCTCTGTTCTCTGTATATTCAAGATCTTCTTTTACGCCGTAGCCCTTTTTTACTGCCCACGAAGCCCCTTTCATAAAGATCTCTTTTTCTTCTCTGTCACTCACCCTGATGTCGCCGCTTGAACCTACGCCACAGGGAATATTGCTAAATAATGCGTTTATCAGATCCTGTAGCTTGGGCTTTACTTCATCTGCTGTAAGATTGCTTCGAACAAACCTGACTCCACAGTTGATATCATACCCGATTCCTCCGGGCGCAATCACGCCGTTTTTTTCAGGATCGATCGCAGCAACTCCGCCGATTGAAAAACCATAACCCCAGTGGATATCAGGCATGGCCAGTGAATATTTAACTATGCCTGGCAAAAATGCGACATTTGCTACCTGCTCAGGAGCATTATCTTTTAGTATCGAAGGGATGAGTTTTTCGTCAGCATAAATAATACCCGGGACCTTCATCCCAGGTTTATAAGAGGTAGGAATTTTCCAACGGTAATTATCTATCTTTTCTAATTTTCCTTGCCAGGGGTTGCCCATAATAGCTACACGTCAAAGATTATCCTGCAACTAAAACCGTTTTTGTCTTTTTCTATTTTAAGGTCATGGAAAGTAACTGCTTTTATCTCTGTCTGAAGAGAGGCGCTTGCGAGGTCTATTTTGTTACCTGAGGAATTTCCTATTAAGCCTTTATTATTCAACTCTAAGATCTTGAAATTATTGAAAAGTATTTTTTCTTTATTAAAAATATACAAAAGCTCGCTGAGCCAGTTTACTAATAATTCTTCGAAATCTTCGGTCTGTCTTTTTATCTCTATCTTTTTACTTCTTTGTTCGGCTTTGCCTTTATCGACCTTGGCGCCGCTGATGATCTCGAACATGCCTCTTGCTGCATTCTCGAATAACTCTTTCAGCGTCGTGCCATTCGCCTTTAACCCTACATCAGCTGTATGCTCTATAATCTCATAGGGCTTCATCTATTTCCACTTACGTCTAACTTTACATTTCAACAATGTTAAAATGTAAAGTTAGAAAGTGGTGAGCCGCCCGCGAATCGAACGCGGCACCATCGCCTTAAAAGGGCGGTGCTCTACCAATATGAGCTAGCGGCCCACACTTTTATTTATTACGACAACTCTTTTTCTTTCTCTCCTAAAAGCTCTTCTATCTTCTTCGTGTGTTTTTCTGTCAGCTTCTGGACTTCATCCTGGCCCTTAAAACGCGCATCCTCAGTGATCTCTTTTGAATCCTCCATCTTTTTAAGAGAATCTATGCCGTCCCTGCGTACCGTCCTTAAGGAAATCCTGCCTTGCTCTGCGATCTTATGCAACACCTTTTTAAGCTCCTCGCATCTCTCTTTTGTAAGAGCAGGTATTGATATCCTTATAATCTTTCCGTCGTTCATTGGGTTTATCCCCAACTGCGACTTTAAAATAGCCTTCTCAATGACAGGTATGCTCGAAGGATCCCATGGTTGAATCGTTATAAGGCGAGGCTCAGGAACGGCAATGCCAGCCAACTGCTTCAAAGGCGTATTTGTGCCATAATATTCGACCATTATGCCTTCGACAAGCTTTGGATTAGCCCGGCCAGTCCTTATCTCTGAAAACTCGCGCACTGTGGCATCCACGGTTTTCTTCATCATGTTTTCTATTTCACGAATACGTTTCTGTTGAGGCAGCATATCAAACTCCTTTTCAACTCTTAAGTTCACACTTTAACATTGGGGAAGCCTGTGCCACGAAGTGGTATGTGAACTTAAGGTTATTTGACTGTTGTGCCTATGTCTTCCCCTGATATTGCTCTCTTTATATTGCCCTTCTTTGTGAGATTAAAAACAACGATAGGTAAGTTGTTATCCATGCAGAGGCTCACTGCGGTCGCGTCCATAACCTTTAGGCCTTTCTTTAAGACATCGATATATTTTAAGCGCTTGAATTTCTTTGCGGATCTGTATTTCTTTGGGTCACGAGAATAAACACCATCGACCTTTGTAGCTTTTAAGATGGCATCTGCGTTTATCTCTATTGCCCTCAAGCTCGCAGCAGTGTCTGTTGAAAAATATGGGTTGCCAGTACCAGCGACAAAGATCACAACTCTCTTCTTTTCGAGATGCCTCACTGCACGACGTCGTATATACGGCTCGGCCAACTCCTGCATCTCGATCGCTGTCTGCACACGGGTCTCAACGCCTTCTTTCTCCAATGCATCCTGCAATGCAAGGCCGTTTATAACAGTAGCAAGCATGCCCATATAGTCGCCTATTATGCGGTCAATGCCGTGCCTGGATCCGGTATTGCCTCTGTATATGTTGCCTCCGCCTATTACGATCGTGATCTGGACACCAAATTTCTTGATCTCCCTGATCTCTTTTGCAATGGCCTTGGTTACAGACTGGTCTATGCCATAGCCAAGCCTGCCCTGAAGCGCCTCGCCACTAAGCTTTAGGACGATCCTTTTATACGCTGACTTCTTTTTCATTGAATATCCTCTCCCACTTGAAATCTTACAAACCGGCGGACCAAAATATTCTCACCGATCTTTCCTATGAGCGTTGCCAGATATTCCTTGATGGTAATTTTGTCGTCCTTAATAAACGGTTGGTCCATCAGGCAAACCTCTGAGTAAAATTTCTCGAGCTTCCCTGTGACGATCTTATCCATGATCTTTTCTGGCTTGTCCTTCACCTGTTCCTTTAAGATTTCCTTTTCTCTGTCCACAATAGACTTTGGCACTGTTTCCCTTGAGACATACGCGGGTGAGCTCGCTGCGATCTGCATGCACACGTCTTTTACGAAGCGCCTGAATTCCTCGTTACGGCTGACAAAATCTGTCTCGCAATTCACCTCGAGAAGCACTCCGATCTTTCCATTGGAGTGGATATAAGAATCAATGACCCCCTCTTTGGCTGAGCGGCCTGCTTTTTTAAGCGCTACGATCTGCCCTCTCTTTTTTAATATCTCAACAGCTGTCTTCAAATCACCGTTTGACTCTAAAAGCGCCTTTTTACAGTCCATCATAGGCGCGTTAGTCTTATCTCTCAGCTTCTTTATTAAATCCGTGTTAACTGCCATGACAACTACCTCGACTTTCCCATCTAAGTTTTTAGCTTCTCGGTTTACTTCTGCCTAGGCTTACCTGCGCCTGTTTTTCTTTTTAGAGGCTTTATCCTCTTTTCCTCTTTTTCCTTCTTTAAACTTGCGACTTTTGCCTCGTCCACTAGTTCTTCTGTTTTATCTGAAAGTTCTGCAAGGGCCTCTTCTGCTTGTGTCTTTTCCTCTTGAGACTTCCTGTCGACCTCAGTCTGATCGAACATCTTTTTGCCTTCCATAATACCATCTGTCAGGAGCCCTGTTATGAGTTTTATTGAACGCATTGCATCGTCGTTTGCAGGGATCGGATAATCAATAAGATCAGGGTCCGCATTTGTATCTATGATAGCTACGATTGGGATAGAAAGCTTTCTGGCCTCTTTCACCGCTATATCTTCCTTCTTTGCATCTACGACAAAGACCGCGCCGGGCATTTTTTTCATCTCCACTATGCCCTGAAGATTCTTGCGAAGCTTATCCATCTCCTTCGTAAGTATAGCCTTTTCCCTCTTCGTAATAGCGTCAAACGTACCGTCTTTTTCCATTGTCTCTATCTCTTTAAGCCGCTTGATGCTGTTGCGTATCGTCTTAAAATTCGTAAGCGTGCCGCCAAGCCATCGGTCTTTTACATATGCCATGCCTGTGCGCTGGGCGCATTCGTATATCACATCCTGGGCCTGCTTCTTAGTGCCAACAAAAAGTATCTGCTTGCCTTTTGCAGCAACGTCCTTTACAAAATCCTTGGCCTTATTCAGAAACTCTACTGTCTTCTCAAGATCTATAATATAAATCTTGCTCCGCTCTCCGAAGACAAAGCTCCTCATCTTAGGGTTACAACGGCTCCTATTGTGGCCGAAATGAGACCCTGCTTCTAACAATTGTTTAACTAATTCTACATCCACGTTTTGTACCTCCTTTTTACTGCTTTTTGACCTCGTTTTTGAGCTGTGATATTATATCACAAAAGGCGCTCTTTGCAAGCGCTTTTTGCCGTCATAATTCTGCTTAAGTTTACACTTTAACAATGTTAAAGTGTAAACTTAAGCTCTTCTAGGCTTGAATTGAAGCTCATACAGACGCTTGTACACGCCACCCATATCCAAAAGCTCTACATGCGTGCCAGATTCAACGATGCGACTAGCCTCAAACACCACTATATTATCCGCATGCTCTACAGTAGACAACCTGTGCGCAATAACCAGGACTGTCCTGTGTGCCATTAGCCTATCTATGGCCTCCTGTACCAGCTTCTCGGACTCTGTATCCAGCTGGCTCGTGGCCTCGTCAAGTATAAGTATAGACGGATCTTTGAAGAGCGCCCTCGCGAGCGCGAGTCGTTGCTTCTCTCCGCCTGAAAGTCTAAGCCCCCTGTCGCCGATAAACGTCTGATACCCATCAGACATCTTCATGATAAAATCATGCGCATTCGCTGCCTTTGCCGCCTCTATGATCTTCTCTGTCCGCGCCTTTTGTACACCAAAAGCAATGTTATTCGCAACAGTGTCATTAAAAAGGATTGTCTCTTGCGTGACAATGCCTATCTCGTTGCGCAAAGATGTGATGCTAAAGTCTTTCACGTCCTTGCCGTCGATCAAAACCGCGCCCTTGCAAGGGTCATAAAACCGCGGCAATAAACTCACGAGTGTGGATTTCCCAGCACCGCTAAGCCCGACTATTGCGAGGATCTCCCCTTTGCGAACCTTGATATTAATGTCCTTTAAAACCTGGGTCACTCTATCATATGAAAAATCTATACCCTTAAATTCTATTGAATTCTTAAGCCCTAAAAACACAACTGCGCCCGAGCACTCTTGTACCGTAGGCTTTCTATCAAGAACACTGAAGACCCTTGTTATTGCTGCCAGAGCCTGAAGATTTATGCCATAGAGCCTGGAAAGCCTCTTGAATGGTTTCATTAAAGATAAAAGTGCTGCCAAAAACGCAATAAAGGCACCTGCGCTCAGATTGCCATTAACAACCTCTTTGCCGCCAATCAATAGTACTATGCCCATACAAAAAATCCCTACAGATTCTCCCATCGGACTTATAATAGCCATGCGCTTTACGGATTTCAGAATCATCTTGAAAAATCTATTGTTGTGAGACCTAAATTTCTTTATCTGATAGTCCTCTGCGGTAAATGACTTTACTATGCCTATACCATATATCGTCTCAAACAACACTGAGTTAAGATCAGACATGCTTTGTTGCGTAGCCGTGCTTATCTTTCTAAGCTTCTTTCCCATTCTAACGACAGGATATGCTACCAACGGAAACACAAGTACAGTGGCCAGCGTAAGCATCCAAGGTATAGAAAAATAGATCTTGATCCAAATGACCATGCTCATGTAAATAATAAGCTGGATCGGCTGCAACAAAAGGTCTGTAAGTCCCTCTGTTATTGAATTGACAATTATGCCGACGTCAAAAGTGATCCTTGAGACTAACTCGCCTGTCGGGGTATTTGTATAAAAATCGTGGGAGAGCGCGAGAAGTTTTCTGTATATGGCCTCTCTCACATCTCTCAGCACTGACTGACCCAGTTTACTCATTAGATAAGTCTGCAAGAATAAAAAAATCCCCTTTATAAGAAATATAAGTACTATTATACATATAAGCCAATTCAATAAAACCACTTTCGGAATGCTATTTATCTTGTCTATAAGTCCGACCACAAGCTCTGGCGGACTCTGGTCTCCTGGAATAGTTATGACCCGGTCCGCGAGTATATTGTCAACGATAGGGATTATGATGCCGAGAGATACCCCTCCCATGCCAGAAGAGATGATCATGCAGAAAATCGCAAGCGTCACTATCCAGAGGTGCGGCTTTAGAAATTTTAAAAACCGTAAGTAATCCTTCATAATAACCCGCCCAAGAACACGCTTAAGTTTACACTTCAACAATGTTAAAGTGTAAACTTAAGATAAATCTGTAAAATGCGTGTTAATTATCTTATCACACTCGTTGACATATGTCCATGTGTTTGTTATCATTATAGATATGAAAAAAGTGAGAATAGCGGTTGTGGGGATGGGAAGGCTCGGATCACTCCATGCCAAGATATACTCTGGGCTAAAAAATGTTGAGCTTGTAGCTGTCTGCGATGTAGATAAAGAGACCGCCTCTTCTATTGGCAAATCCCTAAAGACAGCCTGGTTTACCGATCACAAAGAGCTCTTAGGCAAGGGTATTGAAGCCGTAAGCATTGTCACGCCCACATCCAGTCACTACAGAATAGCGAAAGACTTTCTTAATAAAGGAAAGCACGTCCTCATAGAAAAACCAATCACAAAAAACCTCAAAGAGGCGCGAAAGCTCATAAACATTGCTAAGAAAAAGCGCCTTATAATGCAAGTCGGCCACGTGGAGCGCTTTAATTCTGCTATCCAAGCAATAGAAAAATTCTCTTCAAGGCCTCGGTTTATCGAAGCGCATCGGCTCGGCCCGTTTACGCCCCGCGTAAAAGATGTTGGCGTAGTGCTGGATCTCATGATCCACGATATCGACATAGTCCTAGGCCTCTTAAAATCAAAGATCGAAGACATCCAAGCCGTGGGTGTAAAGATCCTAACAAAACATGAAGACATCGCCAATGCGAGGATCAGGTTCAAAAACGGCACTGTATGCGACCTCACTGCAAGCCGCGTGACAAACGATACCTTGCGAAAGATAAGAATATTCCAGGAAGACTGTTATATATCGCTGGATTACGTATCTCAGGAAGCTGTGGTTTACAAAAAAACAAAAAATAAAATAGCCTCAAAAAAGATAGACATAAAAAAGGAAGCTCCCCTGAAAAACGAACTCTCCTCTTTTGTGCATTGCGTGCTCAATAAAAAGAAGCCCATTGTATCGGGAATAGAAGCCTATGACGCCCTAGCAGTAGCTCACAAGATCATCAAAAAGCTATCACTATGAAGAAAAAAAGATTCATGATCGTAGCCGGAGAAGCATCCGGCGACCTCCACGCAGCAAACCTAGTAAAGGCCCTCAAAAAAATAGACCCTCGCATAGAGATCTTCGGCCTCGGCGGCAAAAAGATGAAAGAGGCAGGGGTTGAAACAGTCTACGACATAGTCGAACTCGCTGTCATAGGATTCGTCGAGGTCCTGAAACACCTCGGGACATTTAAAAAAATCTTTAAAAAACTTCTAGAGCTTCTTGAAACAAAAAGGCCTGATGCAGTAATACTAGTGGACTATCCTGGTTTTAATCTACGCCTTGCAAAATTCGCAAAAGAAAAAAATATCCCGGTAATATATTACATCAGCCCTCAGATCTGGGCCTGGGGGCAAAAAAGGATCCAGGAGATAAAGCAATACGTGGACAAGATGATCGTAATATTCGGCTTTGAGGAAGAACTGTATAAACAGGCAGGGGTAAAGGCAAGTTTCATAGGTCATCCTTTCCTGGATGTAGTACGACCGGAATGGAAAAAAGAAGAGATAATAAAAAGATTGCGTCTAAAACATAGCTCTCTAAAAATTTCTCTTCTACCCGGTTCACGCGCAAAAGAAATCGAGAGGCATTTACCGTCCATGCTCAAGGCCTGCGAGCTTATAAATAAAGACTTACCGGGCGCAGAATTTATTCTTTCACGTCGGAGAGACCTCGATAGCTCCATATATAATAAGATCATAGGCTGCTCGAAAATAAAACCACATTCTCTGGAAGACAGGCCCTATGACATCTTGGAAATATCCGACCTCGTAATAGTCTCTTCTGGAAGCGCAAC
This sequence comes from uncultured Planctomycetia bacterium, assembly GCA_964445715.1. GTDB lineage: Bacteria > Omnitrophota > Gorgyraeia > Gorgyraeales > Gorgyraeaceae > CAYPYS01. The sequence continues at coordinate 4,556 of CAYULJ010000034.1, read as the reverse complement.
ACTTGAGACAGCTATCATGGAAAGATCGATGGTGATAATCTATAAGACCTCTATCATCACTTGGCTACTTGCAAAGAACTTGATAAAGATACCTAATATTGGGCTCGTAAACATAGTGGCGGGCAAAAGAATAGTGCCAGAGCTTGTGCAGTTTAAGGCAAGTGCTGCGGGAATCGCAAAAAAATCTCTAGAGATACTAAAAGACAAAAGTGCTCAGGAAAATATAAGAAAAGAATTAAGAAAGGTAAAAGAAAAGCTCGGAGAACGAGGCGCTACAGACCGCGCCGCCCACCTCATCTTAAGTTTACACTTTAACATTGTTAAAGTGTAAACTTAAGAATTAGTTCATTATTTTATTCCCATTCTATCGTGGAGGGAGGTTTGGAGCTTATATCGTAGACCACCCGGTTGATGCCATTCACCTCGTTTATAATACGGTTCGAAATCCTGCCTAAGATATTATAAGGTATCTTCGCCCAATCCGCTGTCATTGCGTCCTGGCTGGTGACGATCCTCAAGGCGCAGGTATTCTCATAAGTCCTCTCATCACCCATTACACCTACGCTCTTTACAGGCAAAAGCACTGCAAAAGACTGCCAAATTCCTCTATAGCCATCGAATTTTTCCATCTCTTCATGCATGATCGCATCTGCTTCGCGCAATATATCAAGCCGCTCTTTTGTTATATCACCTATGATCCTGACAGCAAGACCAGGCCCTGGAAACGGCTGTCTGTAAACAAGCTTATCATCCAATCCAAGTTCTTTGCCTAATCTCCTGACCTCGTCTTTAAAGAGATCTTTTAAAGGCTCTATTAGCTTGAAATTCATCTTTTTAGGCAGAGCTCCTACATTGTGATGCGTCTTTATCGTCGCTGACGGCCCGCCTTTTGCAGACACGCTTTCAATGACATCAGGATAGAGCGTGCCCTGGCCCAAAAATCTGATCTTTCCTAGCTGCTTCGCTTCCTTCTCAAAAACCCTAATGAATTTCCTGCCGATGATCTTACGTTTCCTCTCAGGGTCAACCACGCCTTTCAGTTCTCTAAGAAAATCCTTTTCAGCATCTGCCACGCAAAGGTTCACATGCAGATGCTTTTTAAAAATATCTACTACTTTCTTCTTTTCGTCTTTTCTCAATAGGCCATTGTCCACGAAAATACAATGAAGCCTTTTACCAATCGCCCTGTGTAGCAAGGCTGCTGTAACAGAAGAATCCACGCCTCCTGACAAACCAAGCACTACCTTTTCCCTGCCAACTTGATTTCTAATGTCTCTTATAGATTCTTTAATAAAAGACTTCATGGTCCACGACGGCCTTAATCCAACAACTTTGTACAGGAAATTCTCGAAAATCTGCCTGCCTTTTGGCGTATGCACCACTTCTGGATGAAACTGCACGCCGTAAAATCTCTTTTTGGGATCGCACATGCTGGCAATCTTTGAATTTTTTGTATGCGCAAGCTTCACAAAGCCCTTTGGCAGCGAAAGCACCTGGTCCCCATGACTCATCCAGACCTTTTCTTTTCTCTTTAAACCCAAAAACAGTTTTTCTTTTCTATTAATAGCTATCTCTGCGT
>CAYULJ010000034.1:0-2967 GCA_964445715.1 uncultured Planctomycetia bacterium | reverse complement strand
TCTCTGCGTGGCCGTACTCGCGTTTTTTGGTATGACCAACCTTTCCGCCCAGCATATAGCCCATGAGCTGCATGCCATAACATATGCCTAATATAGGAATGCCGAGACCGAATATGCGCGAATCGCACTTCGGAGAACCTTTTTTAGAAACACTGGATGGCCCGCCCGTCATAATAATGGCTCGCGGGTTAAGTCCTTTGATCTTAGACAACGAGGCATCGTAGGGCAAAAGAATGCAATAAACATTACGCTCTCTCACGCGCCTTGCTATAAGCTGATTATATTGTGCCCCAAAATCCAATACTACCACTGTCTCTTTCTGCATCTCGCTATCTCCAATATCGCTCACTTCCCTCTGCAGGCCTTTACGCAGATGCCGCAGATGAACTGGCCGATTATTCCTTTATTTCTGAAATCTTTTAATTTCTCGTAACACTTAATGTGATCAAAATCCTCTTTTTTTTCTTTTATAGCACTGACAGGGCAAACATCTATGCACGCCTTACATCTGCCGCAATCTTCTTTGACTGGCTTGTCAACTGTCAAAGACGCATCAGTCAATACAGTGACAAACCTAAACCGCGCACCTAATTCTGGATTTACTAAAAGATTATTCCTCCCGATAAACCCAAGTCCTGCAAGCCTGCCAACCTCTTTATGAGAAAGATGACCTTTCTGCTTATCCCAGTCTATTATCTGAGACGCAGGCACAGGCAAAACTTTGTGTCCATTAGACTGTAAGAAATTAGAAACTCTCAACGCTATCTGATCTAGCGCCGCATTCGCCTGGCGGTAATGATGAAAGTAGATCTTTGTGGGCGCGCCTTGTATCTCTTCGAGTATAGAATCAGACAGCCTTAAGCCTATAGATATAGCATAGTCTAAATCCTTTAGGATTTCATCTGAAAAATGAAATTCTTTTTTCATGTCCTTTACGTTTGCCACGCCAAAAAGCGTAGCACCTGATTCTTGGACAAGCTCTTCTATTTTTTTGCGAAATTCTTTTCTTTCCATCTTTTTAGATACACCATGAGCGTTGATATCGCAACAGGTGTTATGCCGGATATCCTTGATGCCTGGCCGAGATTCATCGGTCGGGCTTGTGAGAGCTTCTCGACGATTTCATTCGAAAGCCCCGGTATCTTTTTAAATGTGAAGGCTTCAGGTATTTTAATCTTTTCTATCCTTTTAAAATTCTCAATCTCTTTTAGTTGTCTATCGACAAACCCTTTATACTTCACACCTATCTCTACCTGTTTAATTTCTTCGTCGGAAATCCTGGATTTTCCTCCCCCTCCATTAAGCTGTTCAAGCATATGAAAATCCAGGCGCGGCCGCTTCAAGAGATCAGCCAGGCTCACTACATTACCTATCGGAGACTGGTTCCATCTTTTAAGTCTATTGTTGATGCTCGCGGTCGGATAGACCTTTATCTTTTCTATTCTCCGTAACTCCTTTTCTATTCTGTGCTTTTTTCGCATTATCTTTTCATAATCTTTTTTCTTCACAAGCCCCGACCTATAGCCTATCTCGCTGAGCCTGAGATCAACATTGTCTTCTCTTAGTAAAAGCCTGTATTCAACGCGCGAGGTGAACATCCTGTAAGGTTCGTTAGTGCCTTTTGTAGTAAGATCATCTATAAGGACCCCTATATATGCTTGCGAGCGATCGAGGATAAGAGGTTCTTTTTCTTTTAATTTTAAGACTGCATTTATGCCCGCCAAAAGCCCTTGGGCTGCTGCTTCTTCGTAACCAGTCGTACCGTTTATCTGTCCGGCATGATATAAATTTTGTATAAGTTTTGTCTCAAGCGTCAGTTTAAGCTGGGTAGGATCTATAAAATCATATTCGATTCCATAACCGGGCACTACTATCTCTGCTTTCTTGAGTCCAGGAATGCTTCTGACCATCTTTAGCTGCGTGTCGATCAGGAGACTTGTAGATATTCCGTTCGGGTAGTACTGTGGTATGTGCAAACCTTCTGGCTCCAGGAAAATCTGATGCCTGTCTCTATCGCTGAACCGCACGACCTTGTCTTCGATAGAAGGACAATATCGTACGCCCGTGGATCTGATCTTTCCTGTATAGAGCGGAGAACTGCTTAGGCCTTCCCGGATTATGTTGTGTGTCTTTTTATTTGTGTATGTCAGGTAGCACGAGACTTGTTTTTGGATAAGTTTTTGTGTCGAAAATGAAAACGGCACTGGCGGATTATCACCCGATTGTTTCTCCATCTTAGAAAAATCTATCGTCTTCGAATGTAGGCGCGGGGTCGTGCCTGTCTTGAGTCTCGATATCTTAAAACCGAGCGAATGAAGATTGTCTGAAATACCAAGAGAAGGCGGATCTCCTAACCTGCCTCCGGGAAAATGTGTCAGGCCAATGTGAATGGTGCCGTTTAAAAAAGTGCCTGGGGTAAGGATTACGGCCTTTGCCTTTATTCGGCCGCCGTTCTCAAGCTTTACGCCACATGCGGTTTTGTTTTTTACGATTAGCTGCGACACAATTCCCTCTAAAAGGTCGAGACTCTTCGCCTTTCTGACCGCGTCCTTCATATATCTCAAATAGAGGTCTCTGTCTGTCTGCGCCCTCGACGACCATACAGCAGGGCCTTTACTACGATTGAGTATACGGAATTGTATGCCGCTAAAGTCTGTGGCCTTGGCCATCTCTCCGCCCAAGGCATCTATCTCTTTCACGAGTTGGCCTTTGCCGATCCCACCTATAGCAGGGTTACAGGACATGTAACCTATCTTATCCAAGGTCATGCTCACAAGAAGCGTCTGGCATCCCATCCTGCTCGACGCAAGAGCTGCCTCTATTCCGGCATGCCCTGCCCCAACAACTATAACATCATACGTCTTTCTCATAGAGATATTATAATACCGTAAGTCAGCGTTTTTGACAATCCTTAAGTATACATTTGATAATCAAAGACTTATCCACACTGTAGGGGAGGTTTAAACC
>CAYULJ010000033.1:5208-14910 GCA_964445715.1 uncultured Planctomycetia bacterium | reverse complement strand
CAAGATCTACGCTTACCTTTATATATCAGTCAAACTCAGTCTAAAATAGTCTAAATTTTTTTATCTTGACTAATTAATACCTTTGTGCTAAGCTCCATAATATAGAAAAGGAGGATACCATGACACCTATAACTATGAAGAGGCATGTTAGAGGGCACAAAGAACCTATAGAAACTATCATTGAAGTTATACCCTTAGAAAAACTTAGACTAGATCGCACAAATGTTAGATTTAGACACATTTCGAGGGAAAGGGATAGTCAGCTATCCGATGAAGAAATTGAAGAGTTAATATGGCAAGAGCCAGACACAAAAGTTCTTTATAATCTTATTATTGGTTCCGGCGGCTTGACAGAAAAACCATTTGTTGATGAAAATAATGTTGTCAAAGAGGGTAATCGCCGATTAGTTTGCTTACGTCAGATTGTGCGAGACATAAAAAGCAAAAAAATACAACCCTCTGTTCCTTTGGAGCGTTTCACGAAAGTAGAGTGCGAAATTCCTATAGATGGTATAGCGCCTTTAGATATGGAGATTTTATTAGCCAGGTGGCATGTAAAAGATAAAAAACCTTGGGCTAAATTAAATCAAGCAAGTCATCTTTATGACATGAAAGAGCGAAGAGGATTAAGTTTTGATGAGATTGCGAGAGAAGTCGGGTTATCAAAGGGCAAGGTCTTTCAAGCGTGCAAGTCATTTGAATGGACAACTGAATATATGAGAACCTATAAAGTAAAAGATCCAACTTGCTGGAGTTTCTTCGAGGAGCTTTATAAGAAAAAAGAATTAAGATCGTGGGTTATGGATGATAGATTAAACTTAGAAAAGTTTTTTAAGTGGGTGTGCGATAAAAAATTTCCTATGGCAATAGATGTACGAAAATTACCTTTAATATTGTTTAATATTGACAAACAGTTGTCCAGGGATGTGACTCGTTTTTTTACATCAAAAGAAGGTAATGTGCCTAATTCGATGCAGAAACTGGCGCACCATGATCCATCTCTAAGCAGCGATTTTTTTAAAGTCGTCAAGAGAGTTAGGCAGAGATTGGATAAAATGAGCCATGAAGACTTGACCGAGGTAAAGAAAATGCCAGCTAAGAAAAAAGCTCTAATTTCTTTGCGCGACAAGATAAATGAAATAACAAAATAGTAGGTTTCAGGTACGGTTTTGATAGACGTCTCCAAGAATCTCGATAAACACAAGGGAGATACATTATGGTTAAAGACGAAAATAATACACAGAAAGCTAGTGTAGAACAAAAATCCCAAAAAGCAGTATCCAAAGAGTATGATTTATCTAAAAACACATCCGTGATAGCAATGTTTAGCGATAAGTTATCGGATGATGAGATAAAAAATCACTTAATCAAATATTTAGAAGGCTTGATAACTAAATATAAACTATGGAATTATAATATTTTTCTTTTATATGATGAGCACACGAGTCTAGCTAAATATGAATCAAATGCAATTTATAAAGCGGTTTCGAATGTTAAAGAGAAAAAAGATATTCTTTTAATATTGAATAGCGGTGGTGGTAAAATTGAGCCAGCTTATCTTATAAGCAAAATGTGTAAAAAATTATCTAAAGAAAGATTCGTAGTAGCAATTCCTAGAAGAGCTAAATCTGCGGCAACTTTACTAGCCATAGGAGCAGATGAAATTCATATGGGCATAATGAGCGAGTTGGGACCTATTGATCCTCAAATTGGAGGTTATCCCGCACTTGTTTTAGGTAACGCGCTTAATCTATTAGCCAAGATGGCTTCCGATTTCCCAAGTTCTTCTGAAATGTTTGCTAGATACTTAACTAGAAAGCTTAATTTAAAAGATTTGGGATTTTTTGAAAGAGTTACCGAATCCGCAGCTCAATATGCCGAAAGATTGCTTCAGAATAAAAAACTACCTTCTGCAGAGACAGCAAAATCCGTTGCTCATAAGCTCGTTTATCATTATAAAGACCATGGATTTGTAATAGATATTGATGAAATTTCTTCTATTCTTAGCAATGATACGATTAAAGAAAACACGACAGAATACAAATTTTCTAATGATGCTTATAATTGCCTATCATTGTTGGACTTTCTTTACGATTTTATTCGAAAAAAAACATTTACTTATGTTGGTGAAATAAAAGACGGGCTATCCTTGAGAGACAAACCTAAAGAAGATTAATCTCTTTATTTAAAATCGATTATTCTTACTTATTTCTTTCTTGTCTTTCTTGTACCGTATTGGAAATTTCTTACTAATATATCCCCGCTTAAATTTCCTAAAATAATTGAAGATTTTTGAAAGAAAATATGGCGCTTCCTGTGTCTAATGTGGTAGAGGGGAGGTGTCATCGTGAAAAACAAGATAAAGAAGAGGGAATATAGGGTATTTCTTGCCAATCTAAAGCAAGAGATAACCCTGGCAAGGAAGAGCGCTTATCAGGCAGTTAATAGACAGCTGGTGGAGCTGTGCCTTTCCATAGGTGAAGCTATCTATGAGAAGGTGGAGATTTCCAGGTGGGGCACTGGCATTGTCGAGAGATTGGCGCAGGATTTGCAAAGGGAATTTCCTGATATGAGGGGGTTTTCTGCAAGAAATCTATGGGAGATGAAGAAACTATACGAAACGTATAGAGAGTACCAAAAACTGCAACCACTGGTTGCAGAATTAACATGGTCGCATAATCTGGTGATCCTACATAGGACAACATCTACGGAAGAAAAAGAATTTTATATCAAAACTTGTTTAAATGAAAAATGGAGTCGCAGGGAACTCGAACGACAGTTAGACTCTTCTTTATATGAGCGGTTCATGCTCTCGAGAAAGACAGTCAAGCTGATACCTCATACCAAGGAGAAGAATGCGCTTGTACATTTCAAGGACGAATATGTGTTTGATTTTCTAGGGTTAAAGGACGACTTTGTGGAAAGAGATCTGCGCAAGGCCATTGTGGCAAACCTGAGGCAATTCTTTCTCGAGTTCGGTAAATACCTTGCGTTTGTAGGGGAGGAGTACAGAATAACGATCGGTGATGACGACTACAAAGTCGACCTTTTATTTTATCACCGGCTCTTGAGGTGCTTCGTGGCCGTTGAATTAAAAATAGGCGGGTTCAGGCCTGAATATATTGGTAAGATGCAGTTTTATCTGGCCGCACTTGATGAAAAGGTCAAACTAAAGGAGGAGAACTCGTCCGCAGGGTTAATTCTCTGTAAATCGAAAAATGAAGACGTAGTGCGCATGACAATGAGTAAATCGATTTCACCAATAAAGGTTGCGGCTTACAAGACAAAGATTATTGATAAAAAGCTTTTGGAGCAAAAAATGCATAGTTTGCCAACGCCAAAATCGTGAAATTTGCCAAAAAAGAGGTAGTTATGAAAAACCGTATTCCACAAGGAAATGGTAAGCCCAGGACCTATATAATTAGAGGAGAGGAGGTAATGTTGGACAAGGATCTTGCGCAGCTTTATGGGGTTTCTATGGGCATATTTAACGCGCAGATAAAGCGGCATATTAAGCGATTCCCAGCGGATTTTATGTTTCAATTAACAGAAGATGAGATTGAGTATTTAAAGCGTCAAGAACCAACTTTTAATCAATTGAAGACTAGTGAAAAACCATGCGTATTTACAGAAGGACTTTTTACCGCCACCAGAGGAGCTGGTTTTTCCGCAAAGAAAGACTGTTAAAGTGACAATTTGGCTAAGTGAGATAAGCGTTGCATTTTTTAAGCTACAGGCCAAGAAACATCATGTTAAATACCAGCAGATGATACGTGAGTTATTAGATAGCTATGTCACAAAGCATATGAAATCTCACCAGGAGAAGTAACCTAGGGAAGCCTACCGGAAATAGATTAAAGAAAAAGATTAGTATATAAGGGAAGATTAAAGCGCGCTCAGAGGGTTTAGCCATATAAACCTGGCTCCTTTACGATTAAGCCTAACCGCCTATAATCTATCTTATGTTAACTTGGCTATATGAGAAGAAAAGCCATAAGTATATATGGCTCAATAAGTTACGTCTTTTTGTTAATTGTCTGTGAATAACTGTTTTTCTTCTGTTTTGGCTGGTGCTTTATGAAATGATTACGTCATTCCCGCTTGTGTGGGAATCTATTAGGAATGACTTTTAATAGGCGTGATTAGGCCTGTTTCAGGCCTTTACAGACTGGATTATTGTTATAATGTTACCTCTTTATTATATTTTTTTATCCTTTACGATGCGTTTTGCTTTACAAAGCTATTGATAGCATGATACAATAAAGCTGTTACCGGAAGTGCGGATCCTACACTGCCTTAATGGGCAGTTAGTAGGGTTTTGGACGTGCGATTTTTCGCATTTCCGGTAACGGAACCCGAAAGCTGCCCTTATGAAATGGAAAACTGTAGTATTAACAGTTATTTTAATACTAGCTTTTTTCCTATTATATTATCTTTTATATACCGAGCAAGTAAGCGCTGTATTTTTAAAGTGGCATCCTAACAATGTCCCTTATTAATAAACGCCTTGATTTGCTATACTCGCGCAAGCGAGAATTCGTGAGTAGTCTCTACAAACCTCATCGACCCCTAGGGGTCGATATAAACCCTCAAAGCCTGTTATTCCCGTTTTGGCTTCCAAATAAAGCATGGTTTTTCACTAAGCTCCAATTGATTTAAAGCCGGTTCTTGGCGCTTTAAATACTCAATCTCATCTTCTGCTAATTGAAACATAAAATCTGCTGGAAATCGCTTAATATGCTGCTTTACCCGCGCGTTAAATACACCCATAGAAACCCCATAAAGCTTAGCCAGATCCCTATCCAGCATGACCTCCTGGTCCCTAATAACATATTTACTCCCTTCCTGCGGAACGCGGTTTTTCATGCCCCCTCCTTATTAGGTTTCTCGCACCATTGGTGCGAGTTTTAGATTATAAGATAATAATGTGACCATGATAAAATGGCTTTAGATTCGTCAGACAGCGTCTGACGAATCTGTCCAGTCAAGTAGTTTACGTTTAAGCTCTTCTTTTGACGGCAAGTAAAGACGATATTCTTTAGCGTGTATATTTGCACCTTTTGGAAGAGTAATTTCAACCATGGCGTCATGTTTCTTACGACAGAGAATAATGCCGACAGTCGAGTTTTCTTTTTTCGTTTTCACATAGCGGTCAAAATAATTGACATACATTTGCATCTGACCCAGAGTCTGATGAGTTAATTTGCCGATTTTTAAGTCAACAAGCACATAACAACATAAAAGCCTGTTATAAAAAACTAAGTCTACGTAAAAATGCTCTTCATTAAAGGTAAAGCGTTTCTGCCGTGCTTCAAAAAGGAACCCCTTGCCGAGCTCCAGTAGAAACTTCTCTATTTTATCGATAATAGCAGATTCTAGGTCATTCTCGGAATATGCAGCCTTTTCATCTAACCCTAGAAATTCTAATACGTACGGCGATTTGAGCATATCCTGTGGTTTTTCGATAATCTGCCCTTTTTTAGACAGTTTCTTTATTCCCTTCTTGTCGCGACTGAGAGATAATCTTTCATAAAGACCAGAATTAAACTGCCTTTTGAGTTCTCGCATAGACCAGTTTTGTTCTTTAGCTTCGATTTCATAAAAATCTCTCTCTGATCTATTATCAATGCTCATCAAAAAGACATAGTGGGACCAACTCAGTGTAAATCGCACGTACGCTAGCTTCCTGCCTTTTGATGGCGATAATTTCCCAGACACTGTCTGGGAAATTAAAGATTCTCTGTCTCGGTACATTAAATAGAACTTTCTCATGTATTCTAAGTTCGAGCGCGAAAATCCTTTGCCAAACTCGCTACTAAGACGTTGCGAAAGAGCTATAACTATTTTTTGCCCATATTCAGCCCGTTTTTTACCTGCTTGTTCATGTTCTACGATTGCTCTCCCAATGTTAAAATTTGTCAATACCTGGATGACATCGATGTTTCGTGCTGTGGCTTTTCGGGAAGCGATGACTAATGAACGAATTTTTCTTAAAAGGGAACTAACTTCTATAACTACTTTTCTATTTTTCATAAGTCACCTCCTTATGGTAAAAAGTTAAAACTGGCACAAGCTGTACCATTGCGCCAGTTATTACACTCATCCAGCGCCATATCGCTAAATACCTCTAGGCCTTTATTCGGCCTCATATTGTACTTTCTCAATGCATCCAATGCCTCATCCGAGACATGATGAGCAAGTATCATCATAATAGCTTCCCTGGACTTACGCTGAATGCTTTTCTCAAAAAGCAGCCTGCCTATATCATATATAACTTTAACCGAGATCTTATCGTAACCCCGCGGCAATAAGGCATGGCTCATTATATAATGACCTGCTGCTTGGACCCTGGGATCTCGGTCGTCAATCCCGCCAGCCATCATGGGTTCTCTGCCTCTCTCCTTCCACATATGCTCCAAAAACCCCCAAAACTGTCCTTCAGTCATATCGTACCTCCTTTGTTTGTCATTGCGAGGCCTGCTTGGGGCAGGCCGAAGCAATCTTATCTTCTACGATATAGACAGAAGAGACACCTATCTTCTTTCAAATTATTTTAGGAAATTAAAGAATCAGAAGGAATTTTAACTCCCAGGGTGTTCCCGAATGGCGCGCCCCTATTTACTGCGGAATCAAATCAACTGTGAGTCTGGCCTTTAAAGCTATGGCGAGTTTGGTCAGGGTATGCAACGTGATCTTGGTATTTTTAAGATCCTCGAGCCTTGAAATATTCTGCTGAGTGGTATTTGCCTTTTTTGCCAGCTCTCCTTGCGTTAAGTGCCTTGCCTTTCTCAGCTGAGCTATCCTGTAGGCTATTTTTAATTTAATCACTTCTTCATCATATGCTTTTCTGAATTCCTTATTTTACTTTAACAAAATATAGCCAAGCGAAAGAATCCCAAGGACAATGACTGCCAGTCCCATGATACGCGTGTTCCTTATCTCCTTCTCCATGGATATGGGCTCTATTTTCCAGTTAAAAGGCCGGTAAAGAGCTATTTGTATATCTATGATCTTTTTGGGTTTCCATGCAAGCAGGCTGCCAAATGCAATAGCTATAACTACGACAGTAAGCTGCGCACAAAATTCGCAGATCATCCATCCCGAGCAGGAGCATTTTGTAAATAAATTTAATATAGGATGATTCATATTGTCATCTCCTATGGTTTTACGCCACCACCCAAAATAGAAAACAATAACACAAGGATTGCCATTTGAATGATCCAGCCGATCGCGCAAACTCCTACAGCTCGTAATGTGCTATTATAATCAAGGGCCTGTCTGACCGCGATTACCATTGCCGCTAGCATCCAAATTGAGGCTGCTAAAAAAACTACTCCTCCCAACCCTGGAATGATACCTAATACTCGGATCAAGCCGGGAGAACTCGAAAAGCCAATAGTGCGCAGCAATTCACCGTGATCTGCTTTGGTCTGTGGTTCTGGAAGGAGTTTCGTGCCAATAAAGTAAGTGAGATATGCCCAGACATACCACCCTATAAGGGCTGCGATCGTCCCTATAAAAATACCGCCGAACCCTCCTCTTCCAACGCTTCCTACTCCAGCTGCTATACTGGAAAGAACAACAACCCCAATAGCCTGACCCATTGCCCCCTTGTCAGCCTCAACCTCTTCATATAGGTTAACATCTAGCTTAGCAGCGCGAATAATACGATCCTTAAAATCTGCCATTATACCCTCCTCTCTGTTTCTGCTCTAATTCATTTTGTTCATCTTGTACCGTTTTGGCTTTCCCCTATCAAAGTGTCCCCGCTCTAAGCTTCAAACTGTCCAGGGGACACTTTGAAGCGTGATTCTGGGACAGATTGGTGAGGAGTTTCCAATACGGTACAAGAACATCTATAGTCTCTCCTCCACCCACTTTAGTATATCTCTGAACACCTTTTCACGGCCAATATCTATTGAAAGCGCGTGATACATCTCAGGATAAATAAATATTGTCTTATCTTCCAACTTTAAACTATCAAAAAGCCTTTTGACCGGGCGAGGGTCGACCAGCTTATCCTCTCCTGCCAGAAGAAACAGTAGTGGTATCTTGATCTTATTTTTTAATTTCTTTGCTTTTATTTGCGCGCAGGCTAAGTCTAATAGTAGGCCCATTGTGGCGAGCCGATGTTCCCGCGGCTCAGAATCCATGACCTTCTGATATTCTTTATCGCGCGTACACATCGCGGAAGTAAACTTTATACTAAGTTGTTTTTTAGGGCAGCATATAAAACTTAAAACTATCTTTATATATTCGATGACGCTAAATCTGAGTCTACTTTTAAAGGCAGGCGAGATACATATGCTTCCGTCGAAGAGTCTCTTCTCTCCTGCTGTGATCAAAAAGGCAAGAAGAGCTCCCATGCTCTCGCCTACAATAAATATTTTTTTATTCGGATTTTCCTGCGTGATTATATTGCGGAGTGTCTGTATATCTCTAAGATAGACGTCTAAAGAATCGATATGACCTTTTAGACCCTTTGTCTCGCCAAACCCTTTAAGCTCTATTCCGTAAGATGAGAAGTTGTATTTTAGGAAAAACTCTGATAAGAAATCCCATCTCCCGCTATGCGCACCAAGACCGTGGACAAGTAATAATACTGCCTTGGGGTCATGAAGTTTCCACTCGCTATAGAGAATTCCTTCATGGTTTTTCACCTCATTAAATTGTAGCACAAGTCAAAACTTATTCAATAGGGATTTTTTGTAAGCTCTATAGAAACCCCTGTAAATCCCTTTACTAGTTCTGCCATGGCTTCATAATCTAATTTTTCATAAGTATCTGAGGCGCTATGATAATGAGGGTTTCTATAAAAGGCTGTGTCTGTAATCATTATAGATGGATACCCGCCCTTCCAAAACGACCAATTATCAGAAAAATCAACGCCGGGCACAAAACCAAATGTAACAACCGATTCAATAGGAAATTCTGTATTCTCTCTAAAACTAGAGACAACATTTTTAGCAAGCCAGCCAGAGGAAAAGTTCCCGGCTATAGCAATAAAATTACCCTTATTTGGGTAAAAGAAACCAAAGAGCGGCGGATAGTGTTGAGAGTTTGGGGTGTCCAGGTAGTAACCGACTGACTCAAAGACAAGAGAGGCTTTGATATCCTCTTTTTTCTTTCTGGCCTCTCTTACGTAAACCATGCTGCCCATCTCTTCTGTCTTAAAAAATGGCGGCTCTTCGTTCACAAAGGCAATAAATTTCAGCGTCCTATTAGTAGGGATACTGGATAAACTCCTTGCCAATTCTAAAAGCACTGAAACCCCGCTGGCATTATCATCTGCGCCAGGGTTAAAACAAGTATCATAATGAGCGCTTAAGATCACTATCTCTTCTGGTTTAGTTGTGCCATTTTTAATAGCGATTATATTCGTGACTTCTTTTCTATCAATCTTATAACCTTGGAGTTCTATCTCGTAGCCAAAGAGACTCAACTCTTTCCTTATATAGCGCTCTACCTCCTTTAATTCTTCATATTGAAAGACACTGCGATCGCCATTCTCATGAGCCAATTTATACACATGATTCTTTAATCTCTCTACCAATTGAGTATTTTCTTTTTCGGTCTTCATGAATTGTCTTCCCCAAAAGCGCCAACCAAAACCGGAAGTCACAATAATAGCTACTGTAAAGCAAAATACAGCCAACTTAAAAATAGTCCTCATTATCTATCCTAAAAATACAAAAACCTCTC
>CAYULJ010000033.1:0-5198 GCA_964445715.1 uncultured Planctomycetia bacterium | reverse complement strand
GCACCCTCATTAACATAGTAGTCAATATCTGCTTCGTCTAATATAGATCTAATAAATGCCAAATCCTGATGTCTACATGTAGAGTAAATCCTTTTATATGTCATGACCAAATCCCAGGGATCTGATATTCACAGAACTTACACCTTCCGTTCTTTACGTTATTACTAAAGACCATGAAGTGAATACGATGAATCAGCCTCTTCCCACATTCAGGACAGAAGGTGGAATTATATTTATGTCCTGGGACATTACCAATTGTTACATATTCCAATCCAGCGTCCTTGGCAATTTTATGAGCCTGGTCTAATGTCTCTAGGGGTGTTAGAGGAAGCATTTTGAGCTGATAAGCAGGATAGAAACGCGAAAAATGTAAGGGCGTATCTTTCCCTAAATTCTCTTTAATCCACAGGCACATCTTTTTTACATCCCGAGGATTGTCATTTAATGTAGGAATATGAAGATTTACAATTTCTAACCAGGTTCCACTTTCCTTTATAATCTTTAAGGCCTTAAGTACGGGCTCTAATTTTGCAGAGGAATTCTTTTTATAGAGCTCCTCGGTAAATGCCTTTAAGTCAAGCGTAACAGCATCAGTATATTTTAAAAGTTCACGTAAGGGCTCGGGATTAAGTGTTCCATTAGAATGCCATAAGATTTTTAAGTTTTTCTCTTTGGCAAGCTTGGCAATATCATAGACATATTCATAAAAAGATATGGGGTCATTATAAGTAAAAGAAAGCGTAGGAATCCCTTCTTCTATAGCTTTATTTACTGCCTCTTCTGGGGAGACATCATAACTACGCATATCTTCAATTGCGCGCTGGGAAAGCTGCCAGTTATGGCAAAATATACAGCGGAAGTTACAACCTGCAGTGCCAAAGCAAAGAATCTTTGTCCCTGGAAGCATATGGAGTGCAGGCTCTTTTTCAATTGGGTCTATTTGTATTGATGAAGGCCTTGAATGTATTAAATTATAAAGTCGACCACCGATATTCTCTTTGTTGCGACAGAAACTCCTTTGTCCCTCTTTTAAGATACATCTACGGAAACAGATCCCGCACTGGACCGTATTATTATCGAGCCTATTATAAAACATTGCTTCCCGCAAGAAAGGGGTCATCAACTTTCCCCATGCCTTTTTTGTCAATAAACTAGATACTCCCAGAAGACCTAGAAAAAAACACCCTTTCTTTAAAAAATCTCGACGCAAAATCTTGGCTTCAAAAAAATTCTCTATTCCCATTATTTATTTCCAGAATAAATAAGAAGAGTCCCTGTTGTCTGTAAAGATTTGAAGAAGTCTACCAGCTAAATCGGGAACCCGCCCCTTTTTAACATGTCCTCTTTTCTTACTTCAAGAATCACCTTAAAAGAAGATTAATCTAACAATGAGATAACCTATTCCTGTACTTATACCTCCAAGTAAGATTCCTTTCAGTATTTGTGTTTTGTCTCTTTTAAGATAGAATAAAGAAATGATTAAACCAATATAAATCAGCGAGGCAAAAGTAACGAATAATAAGCTCTTGTAAAAAAGGGAAATAAATACAAGCAATAGCAATCCTATACCCGCACGCAAATCCCCTCTAAAAACAGCCTTTAATATAAAAAATATACTAGACCCTATAATAAACTGCATTGGATAATAGGGTTCAATTACAGAAACCCTTACAATAGTTAGGATGAGAAAAGGAATACCGCCCAATGCTATTAAATCCCTTGCAAGCTCATGAAGCCATCTTTTTTTAACCATTTGAAAGCCAAGCACTTTCTTTTTCTCCATCATTCATCCTTTCTACTACTTACTTTTTGCCAGCCCTGCCAGTAATTGTATATATAATACTACTTTGGGCTTATTGAGCCAAGTGAACCATAGGGACGAATCTGACAGGCAAAATAGGTTTCTTATCAAAACCTGATTCGGTCCTGGTAATAAGGTAAAGCTCTTGAAAAAATGTACCTATCGGAATTACCATTCTTCCTCCTATTTTTAATTGATCGATTAGATTTTCGGGAATTTCAGACGGTGCGGCCGTAACAATTATTGTATCAAAAGGGGCATGCTCAACCCAACCCTTATAACCGTCTCCCCACTTGACCTTAACATTCTGATAACCCATGCCTAGGAGTCTCGAACTGGCAGAATCGGCGAGAGGTTTTATTATCTCAATTGTGTAAACCTCTTTTACAATCTCGGCCAATATAGCTGCTTGATACCCAGAACCTGTTCCTATTTCAAGAACCCGATCATCAGGGCTGAGTCGGACTGCTTGTGTCATATAAGCGACTATATAGGGTTGTGAAATAGTCTGATTATGACCTATGGGCAGAGGCCTGTCTTCATAGGCCATCCCACGCAGGGCATCGGGGACAAAAAGATGCCGTTTGACTTTTTCCATCGCCTCAAGGACCTTGCCATCAGTAATCCCGCGATTCTTGATCTGATGCCTTATCATCTCTTGCCTTTTAGCGTCAAATGTATCAATTTCTTGTGCAAATACTGTTGTCGACAAAAGAATTATCACCAATAATACCTTAAATTTATACACCTACCACCTCATGCAATCGCTATAACCCCACTAGCTTATCCACTGTCTTCATGCAATGGTCTACAATCTCTTTAATAAAATCCAACATATCAAGATACCGGACTTTTGCCCATTCATTACAAATTCCTTTTGCTGACCTATCTATATGATTGGCTCGACTTTTTTCTATCAATACATGGAGAGATGATTTATCCTTCAAAATCTTTTTGGCGAGCTTCCTATCATTGGTCTTCATTGCCTCAATTGTATTTGATAGAATCTTGTCTATATTATTACATAGCTCCTTGTATTCTTGCACCGCTACTTCACTAAATAATAACTTTTCACTGATCTTATACTCAATTCGTTCTACTAGACATACACAGAAATCCCCTATTCTCTCAATTGCACAGATGATGTTTATTAAATCTATAACTATCTTTTTAGCTTCGCCTGATAATTTTCTTTTGGAAATCTCTATTGCTGAGGTAGTCAAGTTATTATAAATCTCGGTGACTTTTGTTTCATCCTTAAGTACTTGATTTAAGATATTAATATCATTCTTCATTAAACCATCGAAGCTGGCGCGAAACATTATCTGAACCCGCCCTAACATTTCTATGGTCTCTTGTCTCAATGAACCAATTTCTCTTAACTCAGCTTTATTTAACTCGGGCATAACTTTAACCCCCTCTCTAAACTACTTTCACGGGAATGACACCCTCCTACACAATACCCCTACCAGTAAGGGTAAGATGGGTATGGGGCATAAAAAGGTCGCATATGCCACGCCTTTGTGGTTAGTGTATATATGATACTACTTTGGGCTTATTGAGTCAAGACGGGGCGTGTTATGTGTTAAATGGGGGTGGTGAAGCTAATGAAGCAAAAAATAGAATGTTGTATCTTATAATATTTATATCTGTATCACACCTTCTCTTAAATTCTTTTGTGATGTGTCAATATCTTCTCCTCTTATAATTTTAAAATTCCCAAAGATTGCATCGGCCTCTGTAACACCTAATATCTCATAATATTCTTTCAATGCAGGACCTCTCAAGACTCCTACTTTTAAATCTTCAACTTCAGGATTTGAACCAATAGCTCTTAGTTCCTTTTTGATGCTCTCCAATTCTGCGTCAGTCGTAGCAACTACTATATAGATATCTCTTTCATCTTTATTAAGATAAGCATCTCGAAAACTATCTAAACTAGAAAAAACTTCATTGCCATCAAATAATACTACTTCGGAGAGCATCTCTTGAGTTCGTCGTTTATTACCTGCAAATGTGGTGGCAATAAGTACAACTTGATCAGCGGGCATTACATATTCAGAGCCAACAATAAGGTTTTGATCCCGATACTCTTTCAGTCGGCGAACTAGCTCCTCGTCTGGATGCTCCGCTCCTTGAATTGCAAAAAATAGAAGAATCTCAAGCATGGTCTCAGGATCATCTGTGCTAATTTCAGACATAAGTTTTTCACTCACGACCTGATAACCTCGTTGTTCCAACCATTCAGTAATTTTCATCGGATTAGGCTGTTTAACATGGTCGCTGGGTCTAACTTTGCTATAGAAATCTGCAAACGTTCCCTCTTCTCCTTCAAGGGCATTGACTACAATAACCAATCTGCCCTTTGGTTTAAGGCGCTCAAGCATTTGTTGAACAAAAGCATCACGTTTGTCAGTGTCTATGTAGGGGAGAACCAATGAACATATGATAACATCAGCATGAGGCAGGTCTTCCGCATCCTCAAAACGCCCCTCCTTTACTTCTACATCACCAATTTCTCTAAGCCTGGCCACATGCTCAGGATTTGGCTCTAAAGCAAATACTGAAGAGAAAAAACCAGTCTCTTTTAAAGCCTCAGTGACAGTACCATCACCTGCTCCGACGTCTATGAGAATGGTCTCCTCGGAAGGTGACTCCCTGTGCGAAAACCATGATGTTACCAATTCTTTGAGATAATCGATCAACACTCTTTTTTCGTTAGTATGATCCAAAAACAGGGCAAATCGGTAGGCAAATGTGTTTTCATTCCCCATCTCCAAACCAGCTTCTTCTGTAAAATGCGGCTCCTCTTTAAGGTGGCTATAATCTCCTTTCAATGTCCTGGTCAAGGCATTGTCCTTATTGCAAAGTTCGGCAAAACGCCTGCCAGAATATTTAAGCCCCCTTGCCAATGTCCCTGAAGGAACATATTCTCTCATTCCATACCCCATGCCTACTATAACCTGCTTTATCTCATCCCCCATCCCGAACAGCATCTGGAACTCAAGCTCGGATTTTTCAATCCCATGATGTTCTGCTAATGCCATTACCCTGGCCATAGATCTTATATTATGCGTTGCAAAGACAGGCAGAAAATATCTTCTATGAACAATGAGAAATTCGCTCAATAATTCATAATTGGCATCTGTGGATACTTTATGATCAAAGACCGGACTCCTATAACCGTGCTTATCAGCTTCTTCCTTCTCGTCTTCATCATAGGCCCCTTTAACAAGCCTTATAGGCACACGAAAGCCTTTTTCTTTCGCCCAATCCAAAAGTTCATAAAGGGTCCCTTTTGAATCTCTCAAATAACCCTGGATAACAAGGCCTAATCTTAGATCTCCTTCCTTATCTATTGCCAAGTCCGGATTTTCTTCAATTACTTCTTTAAATA
>CAYULJ010000032.1:0-14977 GCA_964445715.1 uncultured Planctomycetia bacterium | reverse complement strand
ATGTTTACGTGTGGTTTTGTGCGTTCAAATTTTGCTTTGGCCATTATAGCCTCCTATCTTGACTTTCCTGTGCCTATGCCTATGATCTTTTCTGCTATATTTGATGGCACTTCCGCATAGTGGGAAGGCTCCATTGTATAAGAAGCTCTCCCTTGTGTCAAGCTCCTTATTGCCGTTGCGTATCCGAACATAGATGCAAGAGGAACATCGCCTTTTACTGACTTAAGCTTGCCCTTCTGTGATATCTCCTGTATCTTGCATCTCCTTGAATTTAAATCACCTATAACTTCACCTGTATATTCTTCAGGAAACACGACTTCAATCGACATTATAGGCTCCATTAGCTTGCAATGCGCCTTTCTCAAGGCCTCTGAAAACGCAATGGACCCAGCCATTTTAAAGGCCAATTCAGACGAATCCACTTCATGGTAAGAACCATCTATCAAAGCCACTTCTGCGTCTATAACAGGATAACCTGCTAAAATGCCTGATTTCGAAGCCTCCATAATGCCTTCCTTAACAGACGGTATATATTCCCTGGGGATATTGCCACCTGTGATCCTGTTTTTAAACTCTATTCCTGATGAAGGCTCGCCTGGCTTTAAGATGATTACAGCATGGCCATATTGACCTCTACCGCCTGACTGCTGGATGAATTTTCCAACAGACTTGGCTTCCTGAAGAGGCTTCTCTTTATAAGCGACCTGAGGCACGCCTGTCTTGGCATCCACTTTAAACTCGCGCAGCAACCTGTCCATTATAACCTCTAAGTGAAGCTCGCCCATGCCTGATATCAATGTTTCGCCTGTCTCAGTATTGTATTTTACTCTGAACGTAGGATCCTCTTCCTGTAATTTCTTCAGCGCCATCCCTAGTTTATCCTGATCTATAGTAGTGGCTGGCTCTATGGACATCGAGACGACTGGTTCTGGAAAGTGCATCTTTTCCAGTAATATAGGGTTCTCTCCATCGCAAAGCGTATCGCCTGTCTGCGGATCCTTGATCCCTACGACACCTACGATATCGCCGGCGCCTGCCTTTTCTACGATCTGCTGCTTGTTGGCATGCATCTTCACGATCTTTGAAAGCCTTTCTTTCCGATCCTTATTCGCATTGTAAACATAAGTGCTTTTTTCAACTGTGCCTGAGTAAATCCTGATATATGTAAGCCTTCCGACGTACGGATCAGTGACTATCTTAAAACAGAGCGCGCAAAAAGGATCATTGTCATCTGTTTTTCTCACTATCTCGTGCTCTGTCTCAGGATCAAAACCTTTTATGGGAGGTACGTCTAAAGGAGACGGCAGATATTCGCAGACCGCGTCCAAAAGCATCTGTACTCCCTTGTTTTTAAAAGCTGACCCACATAATATAGGTACAAACATATCATTTACGACAGCTTTACGAATGGCAAAACGTATCTCAGGCTCTGTTATTTCCTGATCATGCACATATTTATCCATAAGGCGAGTGTCGTGCTCTGCTAATTTTTCAACAAGGTCGTGTTTGAATTTCTTTACCTCTTCCATCATCTCTTCTGGTATAGGAGCCTCTTTGAAATTGTCATCGACCTTGCCCTCTTCAAACATGTAGGCCTTCATCTTGACCAAGTCTATTATGCCCTTAAAATTATCTTCACTTCCTATTGGTAATTGAATAGGGAAGCCAACTGCGCCTAATCTGTCTTCCATCTCTTTGATAACTTTTATAAAATTTGCGCCGACGCGATCCATCTTATTCACAAAAGCAATACGCGGTACTCTATATTTATCTGACTGACGCCACACTGTCTCTGATTGCGGCTGCACTCCGCCGACACCGCAAAACACAACGACTGCGCCGTCCAGGACTTTTAGCGAGCGCTCGACTTCTGCAGTGAAGTCCACGTGGCCAGGAGTATCGATGATATTGATCGCGCAGTCCTGCCATTTGCAGCTCGTGGCTGCTGCGGTGATGGTGATACCGCGTTCCTGTTCTTGTTCCATCCAGTCCATGGTCGCAGTGCCCTCGTGCACTTCGCCTATTTTGTAGAGCTTGCCAGTGTAATACAGCATCCTCTCGGTGGTAGTAGTCTTACCAGCATCTATATGAGCTATTATGCCTATGTTTCTCAGTTTTTTTAAAGCGTTTTGGTTTGTCATGATCTTCTTTTCCGTTGCAACTGTCATATTATTCGTATATCGTATGTCGTATATAGTATATCGTTTGCTTAAGCTTACACTTTAACATTGTTGAAGTGTAAACTTAAGCCTTCTCACCATCTATAGTGTGCGAAGGCCTTGTTGGCTTCTGCCATCTTGTGCATATCTTCTCTCTTTTTAATGGCAGAGCCTTGAGCCTTAAAGGCATCCATTATTTCATCGGCAAGCTTCTCATCCATTGGCCTGCCTTTTTTCTGTCGAGCAAAATCCCTTATCCATCTCATTGCGATGGAAGAGCCTCTATCACTCTTCACCTCTATAGGGACCTGATATGTGGCGCCTCCGACCCTCCTTGGCTTTATCTCAAGCAAGGGCCTGCTATTGTCAATTGCTTTCTGCAAGACCTCTAAACCATTAGTATTGCCAGTATTCTTTATCACGATATCCAAGGCACTGTAAAATATATTTTCTGCTGTCGACCTCTTGCCTTTTACCATCAATACATTGATGAATCTCGAGACAAGTTTTGAGTTATATTTTGGATCCGCTATCACATCTCTTTTTTCTGCGCGCCTACGTCGCATAACTATCTCCTTGTTCTTTGTATCGCTATATCATCCAATTTATCCACATTGTAGGGGACGTTTAAACGTCCCCTACAATGTGGATAAATAAGACTTTAAGCCTTCGGTCTTTTTGCGCCGTACTTGGAGCGGCTCTTCCTGCGATTCTGGACGCCTGCTGTATCAAGTGTCCCCCGGACAATGTGATACCTGACTCCTGGAAGATCCTTTACTCTCCCGCCTCTAATCAAGGCTATAGAGTGCTCCTGCAAGTTATGTCCTTCTCCTGGTATATAAGAGGTGACCTCTATACCATTTGTCAGCCTGACTCGAGCAACTTTCCTCAATGCTGAGTTCGGCTTCTTTGGAGTCTGTGTTTTGACCTGTAAGCAAACTCCTCGTTTCTGTGGACATGACTCGAGAGCGCGAGACTTTGTCTTTCTCTTTTTACTGCTCCTACCTATTCGGATCAACTGGTGTATTGTTGGCATATGCTCACGTTCCTGTTATTAATGTTACTTAAGTTTACACTTCAACAATGTTGAAGTGTAAACTTAAGATTTCTTTGCCTCTGATTTTTCTTTTGTGTCTGTTCTTTCTTCTGTCTTAGGTTCTTCAGCTGGAGCGCCAGCTTTAACCATATCCATTTCCCTGTGAGCCTTGTATCCTGTGCCAGCAGGGATCAAATGGCCCATTATCACATTTTCCTTCAGTCCTCTGAGTTCGTCTATTCTTCCGCTTGCAGCAGCATCAGTCAACACTCTGGTCGTCTCCTGGAAGCTCGCTGCAGAGATGAAACTCTCTGTGCTAAGCGAGGCCTTGGTGATGCCCAAAAGTATCGGCGTAGCGCTCGCAGGCTTCTTCTTTAGCTTCATAACCCTTGCATTCTCTTCTTGAAACGCAATCTTGTCCACCTGCATGCCGACTAAAAATTCAGTGTCAGCTGAATCTTCCACACGAACCTTCTTAAGCATCTGTTTAACAATGATCTCTATATGTTTGTCATTGATCTTGACACCCTGAAGCCTGTAGACTTCCTGTACCTCATTGACAAGATATTCTTGCAGCCTCTTTTCGCCGCTTACCTTTAATATATCTTGAGGATTTATAGGTCCGTCAACAAGCTGATCGCCTGACTTTACCCTATCGCCTCTATATACGTTCAAATGCTTGCCATGCGGTATTATATATTCGCACTTCATGCCAGAAGCAGATTTCACGATTATCCTGCGCTGGCCTTTTTTTGACGTTGCAAACTCTACTATGCCGTCTATTTCGCTTATCATCGCAGGGTCTTTTGGCTTTCTCGCCTCAAAAAGCTCTGCAACTCTTGGGAGACCGCCTGTGATATCCTTTGTCTTGCTCACCTGTCTGGGTGTTTTCGCAATAATATCGCCTGCCTTTATAGGAGAAGAATCCTGACAGACAATGTGCGCACCCGCAGGTATAGGATAAAGTGCCAGGACTTCTTTTTTCTCGTTTTCAATGACTATCTGCGGGTGATATTCTCCCCTGTGCTCTATGATAACGCGGCCAGCAACGCCTGTCGCCTCGTCGACTTCCTCGACCATCGTGACTTCCTCTATAATATCCTCGTATCGCACCTTTCCGCTGACCTCTGTCAGAATCGGAGAGGTGTAAGGGTCCCATCTCACGAAGATAATATTTTTATCTATCTCTTTGCCGTCTGCTATTGACAATACTGAGCCAGAAGGAACTGTGTGCTTTTCGAGTTCTCTGCCGTCTGCATCATTTATACTTATCTGTCCGTTTCTATTTAGCACTATCACATCGCCAGATTCCTGTTTTACTGTCTTCAGGTTATGATACTTCACAGTGCCCTTTGACCTTGACTTCAGGAACGACTGCTCTACGATCCTAGACGCTGTACCACCGATGTGGAAGGTTCTCATTGTAAGTTGGGTGCCAGGCTCGCCAATGGATTGCGCTGCGATGATACCGACAGCAGTACCGAGCTCGACCAATTTGCCGCTCGCAAGATCCTTGCCGTAACACTTAGCACACACGCCATGCTTTGTCTCGCAGGTCAAGACGCTTCTTATCCTTATTTTCTCTATGCCTGCTTTTTCAACACGCTGAGCAGCTTCTTCCTCTATGATCTTGCCTGCGGCCACAATAATCTTGTCGGTGATGATGTCAACGATATTGTCAACTGCAACGCGGCCTACTATCCTCTCTCTTAGTGGCACGACTTCCTCGTCTGCCTCGATTATGGCGCTGATAAGAATTCCGTTCAGCGTACCACAATCATCTTCTCTTATGATCACGTCCTGCGCAACGTCTACGAGTCGCCTGGTAAGATAACCAGAATCTGCTGTTTTAAGCGCTGTATCAGCAAGACCTTTCCTCGCGCCGTGCGTGGAAATAAAATATTCCAACACAGTCAGGCCTTCTCTAAAATTCGCGGTTATAGGCGTCTCGATGATCTCGCCTGAAGGCTTTGCCATCAGCCCTCTCATGCCTGAAAGCTGCCTTATCTGTTGCTTTGAACCACGGGCACCTGAATGCGCCATCATAAATACAGGATTAAATGTATCTAATTCCTTGAATATCATCTCTGAAACCTTGTCGGTCGCGTGCGTCCATATGTCGACGATCTTATTGTATCTCTCGCGCTCAGTGATAATGCCTTTTCTGTATTGATCCTCGACCGAATTAACTTCCTTCTTTGAGTTAGAAACGACTTTTTTCTTGTCCGCCGGTATAAGCAGATCATCTATCGATATAGAAAGCCCTGCCAGCGTC
The DNA here is from genome assembly GCA_964445715.1 of uncultured Planctomycetia bacterium. Lineage (GTDB taxonomy): Bacteria > Omnitrophota > Gorgyraeia > Gorgyraeales > Gorgyraeaceae > CAYPYS01. The sequence continues at coordinate 9,507 of CAYULJ010000032.1, read as the reverse complement.
GCATTTTCAAAACCGATCCTCTTTACATCATCCAATAGTTTTACAGTGACGTCGTGGCCAAAAAGCTTATAACAGTCTGCAATCACCCTTGAGAGGTTGGATTTCTCAAGTGGCAGATTCACAAACGGCATCTCTTTTGGCAACATGCGGTTAAAAATAATCCTGCCGGCTGTCGTATCTATAAGCTTTCCGTCCATCCTCACCTTTATCTTGGCATGGATGTCGATCTCTCTATCTGAAAGCGCGAGTTCAGCCTCTGTCTTTGTTGCAAAAGACCTGCCTTCTCCTTTTAGCCCAGACCTTTCCTGCGTCAGGTAGTAGCAACCAAGCACGATGTCCTGCGTCGGCGTAATGATCGGCCTGCCGTCAGAAGGAGAGAAGATATTATTCGAAGCGAGCATTATGAGCCTCGACTCCATCTGCGCCTCCATTGATAGAGGCACGTGCACTGCCATCTGGTCGCCGTCAAAATCAGCGTTGAATGCGGTACAGACCAGAGGATGGATCCTTATGGCCTTGCCTTCGATCAACACTGGTTGAAACGCCTGGATGCCGAGCCTGTGCAGTGTCGGCGCTCTGTTCAGAAGCACTGGGTGGTCTTTTATGACCTCATCCAAAATATCCCAGACCTCGAGCCGCGCCTTTTCGACCATTCGCTTTGCGCTTTTTATCGTATGTACAAAACCTTTTTCCTTTAATTTTTTAATGATAAACGGCTCAAAAAGTTCGAGCGCCATTTTCTTTGGAAGTCCGCACTCCCAAATCTTTAGTTCAGGCCCGATTACGATTACACTCCTGCCTGAATAATCCACGCGTTTTCCCAAAAGATTCTGTCTGAAGCGACCTTGTTTTCCCTTTAACATGTCACTTAATGACTTTAGCGGTCTGTTTGCCGGGCCTAAGACCGGTCGGCCGTGCCTGCCATTGTCAAACAATGCATCGACTGACTCTTGCAACATGCGTTTTTCATTCCTTATAATAATATCAGGCGCTTTGAGCTCTAGCAATTTTTTCAAGCGATTGTTTCTGTTTATGACGCGTCTGTATAGATCATTCAGGTCGCTTGTCGCAAACCTGCCACCCTCGAGAGGTACGAGCGGCCTCAAATCTGGCGGGATCACAGGGACTACATCCATTATCATCCAGTCAGGGCGATTTCCTGATTTCTTGAATGCCTCGAGCACCTTTAGTCTCTTTAGGATCTTTATCCTGGATTGAGCTGACTTTTGCTCTCCCAAGTCCGCCTTTAACTTCTTTATGTTTGCATCGACGTCGAGTTCCTCTAAAAGCTTGCGTATGCCTTCGGCGCCGATCATGGCCTTGAACTTTCCGCTGTGCTCTTCTGAATGCTGCCTGTATCTCTCCTCTGACAGGAGCTCTTTTTTCTTTAAAGGTGTCTCGCCCGGGTCAACAACTATGTATTCCTCGTAATAGATGACTTTTTCCAAATCGCGCAGTCCGATGTTCAAAAGCAATGACATGCGGCTCGGCATGGCCTTAAAAAACCACACGTGAGAGCAGGGCGCTGCCAGCTCTATGCTGCCCATCCTATCTCTCCTTACTTTTGAGAGGGTAACCTCAACTCCGCACCGGTCGCATACTATACCTTTATATTTTATACGCTTGTATTTTCCACAGCTGCACTCCCAGTCGCGGGTAGGGCCAAATATCTTTTCGCAGAACAGCCCGTCCTTCTCAGGCCTAAGGGTTCTGTAATTTATGGTCTCAGGCTTCTTTATCTCGCCTCGTGACCATGACCTGATAACATCTGACGACGCAATTTTTATTGATATAAAGTCAAATGAGTTTGCATCTTTATGTAGCATGAACACTCCTTAACAAGTTAGCTCCCTTATGTTCGCTGTGCGCTTAAGTTTACACTTTAACATTGTTGAAGTGTAAACTTAAGAATTTCTCTCCGAGCATTTCTGCGGTTATTTCTTCTTCTTCCTCTTTGCTCTCTTGCGGGCCTTGCGCTGCTCCTTTATTTCCTCTTTTGTCATAACAACAGGTGAAACACCGCTGCCGTCTTTATATTCTGTCCTGATGTCGAGGCACAAGCTCTGTAATTCCTTTACCAACACGTTGAATGATTCTGGCGTGCCTGGTTGGAGAGCGTGCTCGCCCTTTACAATAGATTCATATATCTTGGTCCTGCCAGTGACATCGTCGCTCTTCACTGTTAAGAGTTCCTGCAAGGTGTATGCTGCGCCGTACGCTTCGAGCGACCACACTTCCATCTCGCCGAATCTTTGCCCGCCGAACTGCGCTTTGCCACCGAGCGGCTGCTGCGTCACGAGCGAGTATGGCCCGATGGAACGCGCGTGGATCTTGTCGTCGACGAGATGCGCAAGTTTCATCATGTAGATGTAGCCGACTGTAACCTTCTGATCAAATGGTTTTCCGCTCAGTCCGTCGAACAGTCTCACCTTACCGTCACTCGGCAATCCAGCCTTTTTAAGCTCCTCTTTTATCTCGATCTCTTTTGCACCGTCAAATACAGGAGTTATCACCTTAAACCCCATGACCCTTGCAGCCCAACCAAGATGCGTCTCGAGTATCTGCCCGACATTCATCCTTGACGGGACTCCGAGAGGGTTTAACACTATCTCGACAGGCGTGCCATCTTCCATATAAGGCATATCTTCTTCTGGCAAGATCTTTGCAATAACACCTTTATTACCGTGCCTGCCGGCCATCTTGTCTCCGACAGAAAGCCTCTTTTTGCTGGCAATGTAAATAACAACGCGCTTTAAGACGCCTGCTGGGAGCTCGTCGCCCCTCTTTATTTTGTCAACGTCATGCTCTTCTTCATAAAGCACCTCTTCTATCTGGTCGCTGTAAATGACTAATGTGCGCTTTACCTCATTCTCAAGCTCAAGATCTGATTCGATCTTAACGGAAGAAACATCACATTTTTCAAACTTAGACAGGTCTTTTTTTCTGATAGGTCTGCCTTCTGCTATTAAAGTCGTCCCTGTCTCGTCAGAAAGAAGAGGCGCTGTAAGCTTTACGCCTGAAACTAATTTGAACAGGCGATTCTCCCTCTCTCTCTTGATGATCTCAACCTGCTTTTCGTATTCTGTCCTTATCTTCTGTATCTGTTTAAGCTCTTTCTGAAGTTCGTCTTTTGATTTTAACCTCTGACCTTTTCTGGAAAATATTTTCGCGTCCACGACAATACCTTCTACGCCCGAAGGCACAGTAAGAGATGCGTCTCGCACGTCCCCTGCCTTTTCGCCGAATATCGCACGCAGAAGTTTCTCTTCAGGAGAAAGCTCTGTTTCGCTCTTCGGAGCAACCTTGCCGACCAGGATATCGCCAGGCCCGACCTCAGCGCCTATGCGCACGATACCGTCTTCGCCAAGATTCTTGAGCGCCTCTTCACTTACGTTGGGTATGTCGCGAGTAATCTCTTCGTTGCCGAGTCGCGTCTCGCGCGATTCTATTTCCAGCTCCTCAATATGCAATGAAGTAAACTTGTCATCCTTGATCAGCCTCTCACTCACGAGAATGGCATCTTCAAAGTTATATCCGCGCCACGGCATAAATGCGACGAGCGCGTTTCTTCCAAGCGCCAGTTCTCCGTTTTCAGTCCCTGGCCCATCTGATATCACATCGTCTGCCTTTATGCGATCGCCGAGCTTTACTGTTGGCCTCTGGTTGATGCATGTGTTTGCGTTAGACCTTGCGAACTTCCTTAATTTATAGGTAATACTGTTATTGACCACGACTTCATCTGCCTGGACAGCAGTGATTTTCCCGCCTGACTTTGCCAGAGTAAGGGCCCCGGAATCCGCAGCTGTTTTCTTCTCTACGCCAGTCCCTACTAAAGGCGCCTCCGTGAAAAGCAAAGGTACTGCCTGGCGTTGCATATTAGAGCCCATGAGTGCACGGTTCGCATCATCGTGCTCGAGAAACGGGATAAGTCCAGCTGCCACGCTCACTAGCTGTTTCGGAGAAACATCCATGTAATGAATATCTTTCGGCTGCGCATGAGGATAATTTCCTTTATGCCTGCAAGGCACTCTGTCCTCTACAAAATAACCTTCCTTGTCCAATTTCGCATTGGCCTGCGCCACTATGTATTGGTCTTCTATATCTGCTGTAAGGTAATCTATTTTGCTCGTAACTCTTCCCTTCTCAACCTTTCTATAAGGTGTCTCTATGAATCCGAATTTATTTACCCGCGCGTATGTCGAAAGTGACGATATAAGTCCGATATTCGGGCCTTCTGGTGTTTCTATAGGACAGACTCTGCCGTAATGCGAATGGTGCACGTCGCGCACTTCAAAGCCGGCTCTTTCTCTCGAAAGTCCGCCAGGTCCAAGCGCGCTCAACCGACGCTTATGCGTCATCTCTGCCAATGGATTTGTCTGATCCATAAATTGCGAGAGCTGACTTCGGCCAAAGAAATCCTTTATCACGCTCGAGAGAACTTTTGAATTTATCAGGTGGTGAGGCATCATCGTCTCGATATCGTAGATCGACATGCGCTCTCTGCAAAAACGTTCCACCCTTGCCAGGCCGATCCTGAATTGCTCAGCCAGGAGTTCGCCTACTGTTCTTACGCGACGATTTCCAAGGTGGTCTATATCATCTGGTTCGCCTTCACCGTTCTTAAGATCTATTAAATAACGAATCACATTTACGACTGTATCTGCATCAAGCACGCTTTTGGTCAGAGACGCCTTCATGTCGAGTTTGCGATTCAATATGTGACGGCCGACCTTGGTCAGGTCATATCTTTTCCTGTCAAAGAACAATCTCTCCAGTAAAAGTTTTGCGCTTTCAATTGTTAATGGGTCGCCTGGCCTTAACCTCCTATATATATCCAGGAGCGCTTCTTCTTTCGTCTTCGTGTGGTCCTTTTCCAGGGTATTCGCGATCTCTGGTACAGTGTGCCTGAATACCTCTAAGAACCTGATCCCTGCATCCCAGATCTTTTCCACTAACTCTTCAGTCAATGTGCCATTATTCTGCAAAATCACTTCATCTGTGTCAGGGTGCTTCACGTCTTTTACAACGACACGGCCAACATATTTAAGCAAGCTGGACTTTCTAGCAGGTCTTGCCCTTTCCACGCCTGTAAAGAGCCGCATGATTTCTTCATTAGTCTCGTAACCAAGCGCGCGCAGGAACACTGTAGCGAGCATCTTCTTTCGTCTATCAATAAAAACATGCAATACGTCATTGGCGTCAAATTCAAATTCCATCCATGCGCCGCGACCCGGTATTATTCTGCCGGAATATATTCTTTTTCCTGTCGGGTGCAGGCTCTGTTCAAATGATACGCCCGGAGATCTGTGAAGTTGGCTCACTACCACTCTTTCATCGCCATTAATAATAAAGGTACCATTCTCTGTCATCAGGGGTAAATCACCCAGGTACACATCCTGTTCCTTCGTGTCCTTTTTTGTCTTTAACCTGATCTTTAACTTCAGGGGCACGGCATATGTCACAGCTCTTTTTTGACATTCTAACCTGTCATACTTAGGTTTTCCAAGCGTGTAATGTAAGAATTCCAGTCGCGTCTCGCCGTCTTTGCTCTCGATAGGGAAGACATCCTTGAATACAGCCTGAAGGCCCTCGTGCTTACGCTTGGTCTTGGGCTTCTCTATCTGCAGAAAATCAACGTACGAATCTGTCTGTACCTGCAAAAGATAAGGTATGCTTGTGCCTTCTTTCAGCCTTGCAAAATTCTTTCGGTTTTGCGACATATAAAACCTCTTTATCTATTTTAGTCTTAAGTTTACACTTTAACATTGTTGAAGTGTAAACTTAAGCGTCCGAGCAATTTACTTCTCGTTACTTAAGCTCGACCTTTGCGCCTTGGGCTTCGAGTTTCTTCTTTATTTCTTCTGCTTCGTCTTTGCCAACACCTTCTTTTACTGTCTTTGGCGCGCCCTCGACCAGATCCTTTGCCTCTTTTAGTCCAAGGCTGGTAATAGTGCGGATCTCTTTTATTACCTGGATCTTCTTGTCACCTGCAGATGCTAATACGACTGTAAAGGTCGTCTTTTCTTCCTGGGCTTCGCCTGCTCCGCCAGCTGCTGCCCCTGCTACTGCAGCTACCACAGGTGCCTGAGCTGTCACGCCGAACTTTTCCTCAATAGCCTTCACTAGGCCCGAAAGTTCGAGAACCGACATCTGCTCAATCGTACCTAACATCTCTTCGATCTTTTTCTCGTCTGCCATTTCTTCCTCCTTTATTGTTTCTGATCTCCTGTTTCTGGTTTCGGTTTTGGTGCGTCTTCGGATTTCTTTATATCTTCAGGCTTTGTTTCCGCAGCCTCTGGTTTCTTTTCTTCTTGCGCTTCTTCCGCAGGAACTTCTTTCTTATCCTTCACTGCATTCAACGCGTAGCAAAATTTTGTTATAATAGCATTAAGCGCTCCGGCCAGACCCTGTATAGGCGCGTTGAGCACATTTGCAAGTCTTCCCAGTAGCTCTTCTCTAGAAGGGAGCTTGGAGAGCTGTATGATCTCTTCTTTTGAAATAAGAGCGCCACTCATTATGCCGCCGCGAATGGCCATGACCTCGTGGCTCTTTGCAAACTTCACGAGCACCTTTGAAATATTAGTCGCGTCAGCTTTGTTGTCAATAGCAATGCCTATCTCTCCTTCTATAAACTCTACAGCACTCTTCACAGGGCTTTCTGCAAGCGCCCTCTTTGCCATTGAATCTTTTACCACCAGATATTCACCAGAGATGCTTCTTAACTCCTTGCGAAGTTCATTCATATCCTTGGCACTCAAGCCTCTATAGTTGGTAACTATAAAGGTATCCTTCTCGCCGAGACGCCTGGATATCTCTTTTACCATTGACTCTTTACATGTCATTGAAAACTTCGCCATTACAATGTCCCCAATTTTACAAGATCCAGTTTTATGCCCGGACCCATTGTAGATGAAATTGAAATATTCTTTATATATTTTCCTTTTATTCCTTGCGGTCTTGCTTTATTTATGGCGTTTATGACCTTTGTCGCGTTTTCGCAGATCGCCTTTTCTTCAAACGAAAGCTTACCGACGCCTATGTTTATGTTGGCGAGCTTGTCGAGTTTGTACTCGATCCTGCCTGCCTTTGCTTCTTTTACGGCGCGGCCAAAGTCATTGGTCACAGTGCCGGTTTTCGGGTTTGGCATGAGTCCTCGCGGACCAAGTATCCTGCCGAGCTTTCCGACGTCACGCATCATGTCAGGCGCGCTTATCACTACGTCAAAGTCAATCCAGCCAGAGCTTATCTTCGTGATCAGGTCTTGACTGCCTACAAAATCTGCGCCTGCTTCTTTTGCAGCGTTCGCGCCTTCGCCCTTGCATAGCACCAGCACTCTTACTTTTTTGCCTGTGCCGTGCGGCAATATCACTGTGCCACGCACCATCTGGTCAGCCTGCTTTGGGTCTGCGTTTAACTTTAAGGCCAGCTCCACTGTCTCGTCGAATTTCACATGCGGCACTTTCTTGAGAATAGAAACAGCCTCGTTAAGTACATACGCCTTTTCTTTATCAACTACTTTTTGATATTCCTTTGCCCTCTTTGTCAGGTTTATTTTCTTCGCCATAACCTTCTCTTTCTAATTTCGCACTTTAAGCTTTCACGCAGTTCCGCGTTACTCTACCTCTATGCCCATGCTTCTGGCAGTGCCTTCCACTATCTTCATAGCGCCTTCAATGTCAGCTGCATTGAGGTCTTTCATCTTTGTCTGCGCGATTTCTTTTACCTGGGCCTTTGTGACTTTCCCTATTTTTTCCTTATTCGGAACACCACTCGCCTTGGCAACACCGCACGCGCGCTTTAAAAGCACTGAGCACGGCGGACTTTTTACAATAAACGTAAATGACTTATCTTTGTATACTGTTATAACCACTGGGAGCACAAGCCCTGGCCTGTCCTTTGTCTTTTCATTAAAAGACTTACAAAACTCCATTATGTTGACGCCGTGCTGTCCAAGCGCAGGGCCAACAGGTGGAGCAGGATTTGCCTGTCCTCCACTAACATGCAACTTAATCATCGACTTTACTTCTTTTGCCATCTCTCACCTTCGTATTCCTTAAGTTTACACTTCAACAATGTTAAAGTGTAAACTTAAGATTTACAATCTTTCCACCTGCCAATATTCGAGCACGATCGGCGTAGCGCGGCCAAATATCGACACCATGACTTTTATCTTGCCCTTGTCCGGGTTGACCTCTTCCACATTGCCACTAAAATTTACAAATGGTCCTTCTATGATCTTAACGCTGTCGCCTTTATCAAAAATGACCTTTGGAGTCGGTTTTTCTTTCCTCTCCTCAGTCTGCTTTATTATGTGTTTGACTTCGCTATCTTGCAATGGAATCGGCTTCGATTTGGTGCCAATAAAACCCGTAACCCCTGGGATCCCCCTTACGATATACCAAATGTCATCATCGAGATCCATCTCAACAAGCACATAGCCCGGGAAAAATTTTCTCAGAGATATCCTCTTCTTCCCGTCCTTTACCTCAGATACCTGTTCTGTCGGTATAAGGACCTGAAAGACCTTATCTTTCAAAACGCCGTCTTGAATCTTACTCTCTACGGTCGTTTTTACTTTCTCTTCCTGACCAGTTAATGTGTGTATTACATACCACTTGTGGCTCATATTAAAAAATTATTTTAGCAAAATGCTTACAAACCGTGAGAGGATTAGATCGACAATCCCGATGAATATAGCTAGAAGGGCAGTGGAGACAATGACAATTCCTGTGGAACTCATCAACTCTCTCCTGTCAGACCAGGAGACCTTCTGCATCTCAACCTTAACCTCAGTGACAAATTTTACGATACGCGAAAATATCTTCATTTTCCTTGCTATTTGTTCGGCGCTCACTCCCTTAAGTTTACACTTCAACAATGTTAAAGTGTAAACTTAAGGGCACTTTTCTCACCCTTATGAATCGTGGCAGGCCAGGAGGGATTCGGCGCTTCATCCTTCGGATGAAGTCGGCCATCCGCTTTGCTTACGGTGCTCCTATTTTGTCGCACCTCTTCCTCGCCCTGCTCGGCGCAAAGCTCCATTCGAATCCCTAATTTTACATTTCAACAATGTTAAAGTGTAAAGTTAGGAACACCATCTATAAAAATCTGGCAGGCCAGGAGGGATTCGAACCCCCAACACGCGGTTTTGGAGACCGCTGCTCTGCCAATTAGAGCTACTGGCCTCCGTTATTTTAATCCGAAGATCCTAGATTATATAACGTAAGGGGTCGAGAAGCTACATCGACCCCTTTATACTTGGACAAGTCTGTCCGCCTTATTCTATTTTTCTTCTTTGTGAGGTGTCCTTTTTTTGCAAAATCTGCAAAATTTCTTTATCTCTAACCGCTTGGTCTGTTTCTTTTTATTTTTTGTGCTTGTATAATTTTTTCTTTTGCACTCTGTACAAGTTATTATTATCAATTCTCTCGGCATTGTCTACGCTTTCCTACGCTACTATATCTGCTACTACCCCTGCGCCTACTGTATGGCCGCCTTCGCGTATTG
>CAYULJ010000031.1:7423-15185 GCA_964445715.1 uncultured Planctomycetia bacterium | reverse complement strand
GCACGCAGGCGCAGATTGCCTACGACTATAATAAAGGTAAGCCAGTCGCGCACTACAAATTTGACGAGGGGACGGGTCCCATTGCGCTAAACGATTACTGCGCAGCAGGTTCCGGAGGCAATGATCCCGTAGGTTGGTGGCGGATGGACGAAGGTACAGGCGGCACAACTGCAGATGAGTCAGGCAATGGAAATACAGGCACGCTGTACCCTGTAACTGCAGGCACAAACACTACAACTGCTCAGATGTGGGATCAAGATGGCAAGATCGGTCCGGATGCATTGGAATTTGACGGGACAGATGATTATGTGGAAGCTGGCGGTGGAGGAGCTAATAGTGGCGGTGAATTGACAATTAGTGGGTGGGTTAACCCATCTAATTTTGCTACTACTCAGACATTTATGGGCTACGGAGGCGTAAACGATTGGCTAAATATAAGAGTTGCAACTAACTCTAAGCTCCAAGTGTGGGACGATATTGATAATACTAATGCAGCCATTAATGGCTCGACTACATTATCAGCAGGAACTTGGTACCTTGTGACGCTGTCTGTTTATAGTGATGGGACAAAAAAACTTTATTTGAATGGTAAGCTTGAAACATCAAACACTGCTACATCTACAGTAGCTTCAGATATAGGCACAGATACAGTGAATATAGGTAGAAGAAATTATGCAACTACCCCAGAACAGTTTACTGGTCTTGTTGACGACGTCCGCATCTACGACTACGCCCGCACAGCCGAACAAATCTACAACGACTACAAAAACACGCACGGCACAATGGTCGGCGACACAAAGTTCGTTGACGGCAAGCTCGGCAAGGCTCTGGAGTTCGACGGCACAGGGGATTATGTATTAGTGCCTGATGATTCTGCGTTGGACATGGGTAATATGACCATTGCGGCATGGATTAAGACAGGAATATCAACTGAGCAATATATATCAGAAAGAAACAATGCTACATATTATTTCGCGACAGGAGTTAGCAGTGGTAAGCTGTGCTATTACATAAATTCTGTTGCAGCAAGTTGGGACTATTCTAATAAAACAGTTACTGATAATACTTGGCATTATGTCGTGGGAACATGGGATGGGACTAATAAAAAATTGTATATTGATGGCAGCCTTGATAAGACTATAGCAGGTAGCGGTGGAAACATCGGTAACGTAGCAGTAGGAATAAATATTGGATGCAGAAATAACGGAGGCGGTCCGACCGGATATTTTAATGGCCTTATTGATGATTTTCGTCTTTATAACTACGCCCGCACAGCCGGCCAAGTCATGCAAGACTATAATGCAGGCCTTGACATGCACGCAGGCGTTCAGACCGGTGTCGCAGACCCGTGGGGCGGCGCATTGCCGGTCGGTCATTGGAAGCTCGACGAAAACACCGGTGTCCTCGCCCGCGACGCAAGTGAAAACACTAACGACGGCACGTTAACTAATAACCCGACCTGGACTCAGGGCAAAGTCGGTCCATGTCTTGAATGGGACGATACAAATAAATACATAGCATTAGCTAATGCGACAGCCATAGGCAGTACCAGCTGGACAATTACGGCATGGTTAAACATCCCAAGTAATGCTACAGACAGAGTTGGAAATATCATAGGGAACTATAATGATTCACCAAATATGAATCTCGAAGTCCATAGCTCCGGCCAGTTGAGGATCTACTGGAATGGCGGAGAGAAGAACGAATATGGCACTACTAATTTAAAGGATGACAATTGGCATCATGTGACATTTATTAGAGACAAAAGTGCTGGCAAGTTTTATATGTATATCGACACTATTCTGGAAAAAGAGATTACCGGGGCAGGAACAGATGTAACTTTTTCAACCCCATTCTGGATAGGTAGCGATAAGCGCGTCGGAGGATTGCCTTGGGAGGGCAAGATCGACGACGTCAAGATCTACAACTATGCCCGCACACCGGCCCAGATCGCCTGGGACTATAACCGCGGCAAGCCCGTCGCCCACTACCGCTTCGATGAAGCAACGAGCGGCGCAGTGCCCACGACCGCCGGCGCCATCAAAGACGATAGCGTACACGATAACGACGGCACAGCCTCAAATACGACCTGGACCTACACGACCGGCAAATACGGCGGCGCATTAAATTTTGATGGAAATGATTATATTGATGTGTCAAATCCATCAGAATTAAACAATAATCTTACTCAGGTTACGATGAGTTGCTGGGTTAATACGTCGGTGTCTGGATATCACCATATATTGTCACGTGGAATTTCTTGGTCAAGCGGTAATGTAATTTTATATACTGATGGTAGCACTGATTTTAGATTTACGGTATATGGCTATTCGGCTGCTGCTTTATCAGGAGTATCCCCTGATGGGAACTGGCATCATCTAGTTGGAATATATGACGGCACTCAATCAAGCAATAATATGAAAATTTATGTCGATGGTATACTTAAAGGGACTGGCGCAGCTGATTTAGGAACCTTGCCTAATAGGACGGATTCTTTCAGGATTGGTACAAGGGAAAATACCACAGAGCAATTAACTGGCGTAGTCGACGATGTTCGCATCTATAATTACGTCCGCACCGCAGACCAGATCATGCAAGACTATAACCAAGGCCTCGCCGCCAAACTCTCCGACTAAAGCTTAAGTTTACACTTCAACAATGTTAAAGTGTAAACTTAAGCGAGATTGTTTCGCAATGACTCCCACTCGCGAAAATAATTGAAAGAAATCCCTCTCCGCAAGTGTCACGTATATTGACAAAGACCTCTTTTTATGGCATACTTTAGTAAGAAGAAAGTAATACCAATAGAGGAGGTTGATATGTCTGCGAATGCCGTTAAAATCGCTATTAGCATACCAAAGGAAGATTTTAAATTACTGGAAGCCTTGCGAAAAAAAATGGGCATTACGCGCAGCGCCCTGATTGACAAGGCAATACATTATTGGCTGAACAAGAGAAGGGAAGAGAAGATGATCAAAAGCTATGAAGAAGGGTATAGACGTTATCCTGAAACCTCTAAAGAATTAGAGGAGCTCGCTGCGATGGAGAAGGCGCAGGCTGAAACAATGGAGGAGGAAGACTGGTCATGAAGAAAGGCGAAGTTTGGTGGGCAGATTTACCACTACCTATCGGCAGAAGACCTGTAGTTTTACTTTCCCGCGACGAGGCTTATAACCTAAGGACAAAGGTAACCTTTGTATTGGTAAGTACGAATATCAAAAGTATCCCTGTTGAGGTTATTTTAGATAAAGAAGATGGTTTGCCTAAAGCCTGCGCAGTTAATTTAGATAATATTTATACTTATAATAAAAATCGCCTAAAACAAAGGATTTGCCTGCTTAGCCATGAGAAAATCACCCGAATGAACATGGCCCTAAAATTTGCCCTTGCACTATAGCCTCTAAGTTTACACTTCAACAATGTTAAAGTGTAAACTTAAGCAAGCCTAACTCCTGTTAAAATAGTCGATATTGATTTTGACATGAAAGCGGCTTTGTACTAGAATTACAATAAGACCTTAAAACAAGAGGAGGGCAAGATGCGAAAGATATTATTTGTAGGATTGGTGGCGTTTTTTATGCTTACAACCTCTATATTTGCAGCGCAGAAGTCGGATGTGGACGCTGTCCTCGAAGAGATCGCTTCTTACACAAAGGAAGATCCTGTTGTTCTGCTGGGGTCTGTTATTGTTCTTGGTGAGACTTATATACGCGAGAACAAGACAGATAGGGCGATCTCGCTTTATGAGAAGACGGCCAAGATCGTGCCCGACGATGAAAATCTACTGCAGCGCCTGGGCAGTTTATACAATCAAAAGAGCCAGTTTGCCAAGGCAGCTGGTATATATAAGAAATTGACTGAGATCTCTCCTGGAAATACATGGTATTTTCAGATGCTCAGCGTAGCCTACAATATGGCCGGTGAGAAAGAGAAGGCAATCGGCATATGGGATAAGGTTTTGGCCGAGAATACGGACAACCCGCATCTGATAATGCAGGCAGCGAATTTTTACAAGAATGCGGGAGATATTGATAGCGCTATACCTTTGGCAGAAAAGGCAATTGATCTGGCTCCAGCTGAGGTCGGGAATCTACAGACATTGGCAGAGATTTACGCGCGAGCAGAAAAACACGACAAAGCAAAAGAACTGTACAAGAAGATTTTAGACGAGGCAGGGGATGAATGGTTAAAGGATTGGGCAAGCTCAGGCATTATTGATGTTTACCAGGCTCAGGACAAGATCGATGATGCGATAGCAGTTTTTGAGAAAGAGCTGAAGAACAAGCCAGGAGAGAAGGTTTTATATAAAACTCTTGGAGAGCTGTACGTTAGAAAAGGCGAGAGAGACAAGGCAACAGAGATATATGAAAAGGCAGTAAAGTCTTTAGGCAATGATAGATATATGCTTACTCGTCTGGTTGATCTATATGAGGGCATGGATAAACTTGACGAGGCAATTGAGAAACAACAAGCGCTGGTAGATATGTTGCCAGACGATCCTTCTTTACATGAACGCCTGGCTAATCTAAAGGCCTCGTCACTTAAAACTGAGCCCGAAAAGATCACAAAAGAAGAAGTAGTGGAAAAGAAAGAAGAGCCCAAGCAAAAGCAAAAGAAGAAAAAGAAGAAATGGGGTCTCTGGAGCAGGTAGACAATTTCTTAAGTTTACACTTTAACATTGTTAAAGTGTAAACTTAAGGAAGAATCCTGTTTCTGTATCATTGCTGTAGCATTCCAACCCTATTCAGCACACTATTCCCTTACAATAGAATCACGACCCTTGACATTTAGCGGTTAATCAGGTAGACTTATTATGTAGAGTAATTCAGCTATAACTGAACTATAATACATATATAGAGATGGAAAATATCATTTACAGCCCTCTACAATTAAGAGAATTATTTCATTTAGAGTTTTTGCGATGGTTTGGCAGAAAGGTAAAACAGAGGTTCTATGTGCTTAAAGGGGGGTCGAATTTACGTTTTTTCTTTAAGAGTTTTCGTTATTCACAGGATATGGATTTAGATGTGCAAGGGGTAGAGGTCCATATTTTAAAGGATGCGGTCCTAAAAATACTGGAACATAGTTCTTTTCAGGATGTTTTTAGGCCTTTTGGCATAGAGAGAGTCGTGTCTCCGGAAATCACCAAGGCAAAGCAGACTGAGACTACTCAGAGGTTCAAGGTCCATTTGATAACCCTTGCAGGAGAAGACCTTTTTACCAAGATCGAATTTTCTCGCAGAGGGTTTAAGGGCGAGGTGGCGATCGAAGGGATTCCAGGGCCTATTTTGCGCACGTATAAATCGCCGCCTATATTGGTCCCGCATTATGAAGCTCAGTCTGCAGCTGTGCAAAAGATAGGAGCGCTTGCTGACAGGTCCGCGGTTCAGGCCAGGGATATTTTTGACCTATATATCTTGAGTTCACAATGTGAGCGTTTTGTCATCAGCGAGAAAACCAGGATAAGCAAGGTCAAGATTGGCAGGGCTTATGATAATTTATTTGGAGTGAGTTTTGAGCAATATAGAGATACAGTAGTATCCTACCTATCCACTGAAGATCAGGCTATATATAATTCTTCTTCTTCATGGGATGAGATAAAATTAAGGGCAGCAAATTTTATCGATGACCTGCGGAGGCAGAATGCCTAAAAAGTCAATTCTATCAGTCATTAAACAGTTACGCCGCCCTGTATTTACGACTAATGAAATATCAGTTCTTGGCTCAAGACAGCTATCTACTACGGTAGAGGCGCTTAAATTTTTTGAAAAAAAAGAGCTTATATTTAAGGTATATCGAGGCATCTGGGCCGAGGCCGGCAATAAAGAGCTTAGTCCGTACACGGTGATCCCGTATTTGTTTCCAAGGCATCGCGCATATGTATCTTTTGTAAGCGCGCTGCATCTTTACGGCATAATCGAGCAGATACCACAGGTGATTACTTTGGCTTCAACGGTTCATACGAAGACAATAAAGACAAAAATAGGGACTTTTTCTGTGCATAGGATAGCGCCTTCATTTTTTTATGGATTCGATTGGTATAAAGGAGGGAGCGCTTTTTTAATAGCAGAACCGGAAAAGGCCCTGATCGATAGTCTATATCTATCTGCCCGCAAGAAAAAGCAATTCGACTATTTCCCCGAGCTTAATTTTTCAAAATCATTTGATTTTAGAAAGGCAAAGGCGTGGGCTGGGAAAATTCCTAATTCCAAAATCCGTTCTTATGTACAAAAAAGATTAACCGTTCTCCTTAAAACCCAACCTTAACTTTACACTTTAACGTTGTTAAAATGTAAAGTTAGCGAGGTGTCATTGCGAGGAGGAGCGAAGCGACAACGAAGCAATCTCTAAAATGTATACTTAAGTGAGGGTGAAGCGGGTAGGGAAGCAGGAAGCAGTGCGCTCATCATTCGTTGCCACTATTATAGTGCAACCACGCCTTTGATTTAAACCCTTAAGAATATCAATGATCTTATTTGAGTTTTCCTGGTCAAGGTCAGCCGTTGGCTCATCAGCCAGGATTATGGAGGGAGAGTTTATTATTGCCCTTATTATTGCAACTCTTTGCTGTTCACCTGAACTTAGTTCTTTTGGCAGATGTTCGAGCCTGTCTTTGATACCGATCTCATCCGCATATTTATAAACAGACTTTGTCTTTTTCTCGAGGTCGCTGTCCAACATGACTGCCAATTGTATATTATCTATTGCCTTTAAATTCGGGATAAGGTTGAAGTCCTGAAAGATAAAGCCAATTTTTTCCTTCCTAAGATTTGCCAGTCTGATTGGTTCCAGAATCGAGAGGTCAACACCGTCAATAGCAACCTTACCAGAAGTAGGCCTGTCCATGCCGCCAATAATGTTCAGAAGCGTGGTCTTCCCGATACCTGATGGCCCAAATACAACCAGCATGGCCTTGTCTTTTATTGCAAGGTCGATGCCTTTAAGTACATCGACCCTTTTCTCAAGCGTCTGAAAACTCTTACATATATTTTGTAGTTTTATTCCCATAATATCTTAACTTTACATTTCAACAACGTTAAAGTGTAAAGTTAGCGCGTGTTTGTGACAATGGATTTGAGGACTTTTTCAAAATCTTCCCGCGACCAGAATGTGTCCAATCGGCGCAAGAATCTTATTGTCTTTGGTCCTTCAGATGTTTCTATGTCGAAGGCGCTTTTCCCGTTTATTATCACGCCTCCGCATGAGAGTCCTGATTTTCGCCATTCGTCATAGCCATCAGAAGACCTGAAATCCACCAGCCTTACAGAGACTTTACCTGGATATTTATTTTCAAAACTCTTGATGTAATCGCCTATAAAGCTATGCTCTTCGTTTAAAGGGTAATACGCGTCTATTTTTACCTGAGCGGATGAATTTTCAACAGCCGGTACCGCGGTAATATGCTCTATAAATAAGGATGAGAGTTTTTTATTCTTACTATCCTTGAGTATGGCTATTTGAGACTTTATAGGGCTGTAGTATTCCTGAGGAATCTCTTGGATTATTTTTATAGTGTCGACATTTAATTTATCAGGCGCTGTTTCGAACGGACATGTGTCGTAATGTATACCTGCCTGAGCCTTTCCTGTGGAGACGTAGGTAAGCGCCTGTATAGGGCTGTCCGTGGCTATTATCTTGTCTTTTACGTCCTCCCATAGGCCAGAATTTACAAGCGCTTCTTTTGAACTGTTTCCTACAGAATTAAATCTTGGGTCGGCAATGGCTATATTTTTGACCTCAGCTTTTGCGAGGTCGGCAATAT
>CAYULJ010000031.1:7115-7413 GCA_964445715.1 uncultured Planctomycetia bacterium | reverse complement strand
TATAGAGGACGAGTTTGAATTTTTCAAGGTCTTGAATAGTGCCTGTGTCCACGAGGTCTTCATTGATAAGATTTTTGATCTCCACTTCACCGGGTGACACGAAAATATCAGGTCGCTTGCCTTTATTCAATATCAATCTCACAAGTATAGACCCTGTGTCATAGTATGATTTTATAGTTGATGGCACCGATAATTTTGCTTCAAAATTTCTCATAAATGATATCTGTGTCATGGAGAATAAACCATTTTCCCATGGCGCTGTTCTGAGGTACGATGGCCAAGCCATGACGGTAAATCC
>CAYULJ010000031.1:0-7105 GCA_964445715.1 uncultured Planctomycetia bacterium | reverse complement strand
TCTTTTTCAAATGAGCGTATGGCCTCTTGAAAGGGGACTATCATGCCGCAAGGCACGTAGATCTCGATGGGAGTCCTCTTATATGAGGTCATTTTGTAAGCAGTTGCCGCAAAAGCCGCAACCGCTACTATTAAGAAGACAATAACTATTTTATTTTTCATATTTAACCCTCGCTTAACTTTACACTTTAACGTTGTTATTAAATAGGGACAGACACCTATTTAATTGCTACCTAGTTTTAGAAAAAATAGGTGTCTGTCCCTATTTAATTATAGGAGCAGGCATGCGCAGAGGTAATCGCCTATGTACATGCTGAGGCTGACAGCTACAATCGTTTCCATTATAAGAGAAATTATAAAATATGCTAGCACTTTTTTAAGGCCTGCGAACTTATGGATCAATATAAGGCCTGGGAGGCTTGTGCCTGGCCCTGCCAATAATATTCCTAAAGCCGGGCCTATATCTATGCCGAGCTTTAAGAACGCCTTTACAAACACGACCTCTGTCAGAATGGGAAAATACATGAGCTCTCCGAAAAGCGTTGCCAAAAATGTTGATCTGAGAGTGGGGAGGAAGAGCCTGTTTCCGAGCGCATCTTTTTGCGCGCTGAAAAGATTATGTACCCAACGTATGTCTATGAACACACTCAAAATGCCTATTACCAGGACAGCAGGTATCAATACAGGAAGAATGCCTCGCAAAAGGCGCCAGACTTCATCCAGCCATCCAAATATAGATTCTCTTGGAAAAAATTTTATAAGTATAAAAATTGTTGCTGTTGCCAGTGCCAAAATGCCTATTATTTTATGAATGACGAATTTATCCTCCAGGCCCAACGGGTCGAGACCGCCTATACTGGATCCAATCGCGAGGATAAAGAAGAGTAGAGCAAAAAACGATACGAGGGTAAATTTATTCTTCGGTTTTTCTAGGGCATCCTCTAGATCCAATTTGATGCCAGGAGAGTTGTTTCTAGCTCGGTCCTCGTTTTTAAACAAAAACGACATCACGAGCCCTATGGTTATAGAGATTATAAATACGCCTATGATGCGCCACAGTGCCAGCACAGGCCCTATGATTTTGAAAATAAACGCAACGCTTATTATGTTGATCGCAGGACCTGCATATAGAAAGGTAAAAGCAGGTCCGGTTCCGCAACCGCGCTTAAGTATGCTTGTAAAAAGAGGCACTATGTTGCAGGAACATGTGGGAAGTATTTGTCCTGTTGCAGAGGCAATAGGGAAGGAGAGCCACTTATTAGCGCGAGGGCCCAGGAATCTGGTGATGTATGTGGCGGATGTGAAGCTCGCGACAGCGCCTGCAAGGAGGAAGGCGGGGAGGACCGTGGTTACAGCGCCCCACGTAAAAAGACAGCAGCGAAAGATGTCTATTATGTCTGCGAGTTTATGAGATAACATACCAAGCTATATCCTTAAGTTTACACTTTAACAATGTTAAAGTGTAAACTTAGAGGCCGCCGCCCCATTCTCTTAGCGCGTTCTGCGCATAATCGCTCAATAGATACTGGACGAATTTCTTTGCTTCTTCTTTATTTTTTGACGCCTTGAGGACGCACGCGTAAGAAGGGATATTGACGTTGACTTTTTCAAGAAGATCCTCAACGATTCTTATTTCCCCTGGCAGAATTATATCATCACCTGGCTTGAGATCTTCATAGAGACATGACGTGTACATGACTCCGGCATCGACCTTGTCTTTCATTATAAAGGTACGGCTTTCCCGGCCGTATTGCGTGAATAAGACCTTGTCCTTTATTTTTTCCCATATCCCCAGCTTTTTAAAGGCTTCTACGGTAAAATGACCCGAAGAATTAATATTGGCGTTTGGAAGCGCGATCGTCTTTACCCTGTCAGATAAAAGATCTTCCAGGGAATTCACATTGGCTCTGTTT
This sequence comes from uncultured Planctomycetia bacterium, assembly GCA_964445715.1. Taxonomy (GTDB): domain Bacteria; phylum Omnitrophota; class Gorgyraeia; order Gorgyraeales; family Gorgyraeaceae; genus CAYPYS01. The sequence goes on along the minus strand of CAYULJ010000031.1, from coordinate 5,193 downwards.
GAACTATGAGTGGTGAGTATGACAGAGTCCTGGCTGAATGCTACTTTCGTGCCTGGTTCTATGAGGCCTCTTTTTTCAATAGGATCTATTTCAAAGGGGCCTGTGCCCATGTATACATCTGGTCGTCTGCCTTTACGTAGGACCTTTCGCATTAAGACAACAGTATTTCCCATATCGAATGTTATTATCAGATTCGGGTTTTCCTTTTTATACTGGTCCAGTATGTCGCAGAATGCTCCAAAGACGCTGCACGGCACATAGATCTCGAGTTCGTTGGATGCCTGATGTTTTGTGGCGCAGCTGGTAAGCGCTATTAGTATTGCCATGCAAACAAAAAGACTAAGACTGTGTTTTAGCTTCAGCATTTATGATCTCCTTTAACCGGTTTTTGGTGGGGACCTTGCCCATTATTTTCACTTTCCCGTTTATAACAAGAAGAGGGGTGAGGACCACGCCGTATGACAGAAATTCCTGCTCGCTTTCGCAGTTTTTGATTTTTATGTCAAGCCTAAGCTCTTTTAACGCTTCTTCGATTCTTTTTCTAAGGGTCTGACACGCAAGACAGTCCTTCATTGCCCCATCGATCCATCGCCCCACGATCTTTATCTCCATAATTATCCTCCTGCCACCGGCAACAAGAGAGTCACCTCGTCTTTGTCGGATAATTTAAAAGAGGCAGCGTCCTTGATGATTTTTCCATTGACCAATGTCAGTAGCATGCGGCAGATCTTGCCTTTGTCGTCCACTGCCAATTTTGTGAATCTTTTGCCATATCTTTGCACAAGCGTATTTTTTATAAAATTTTCAAGCGATATTTCTTTTTCGCAAGTTATTGTTTCGGAATCCTTACCTGCTATATGTCTGAAATCCTCGTAGAAATAGACTTTTATATCGATCTTATTCAATTTCTCCTCCCATGATTAAGGCCAGGACAGTGTTGGCCTGATGCGCCGCAGCTATACCTACGCGCGGGGCCATCAAACCCATGCCAGGCCTTGCGCCTGAGACCATGTCGCCTGTAATATACAGATTTGAAGTGACTTTTCTCGTTCGGATCTTATTACTCATGCCGTAGCCCGCGAGGCCCGATGCCATTACAACAGGTTTTTCCGGATAAGCGGATGCGAATGATCCGTATAGCATGGATTTCTGGTCAGCTTTGTCAAAGGCTTCTACTAATATATCGATATGCTTGAAGATCTCCGGGACATTTTCAGGCGTAAGCTTAACAGTGTGCGGTTCTATTTTTATAAAAGGATTGATCTTCGAGAGGTTTTCTTTTAAGGCGTCTGTCTTGAGTTTTCCTACCTGGTCGGCATTGTATTGCTGACGGTTTAGGTTGGAAGGTTCTATTTTGTCAAAGTCGACCAGGATAAGCTTTCCGATACCTGTACGCGCAAGCGCAATTGCTATGGTCGAGCCGAGCCCGCCAAGACCAGCTATGCCAACGGTCGCATCCTTGGCTTTTTCATATACGCCGGGCGAATGCCGCTCGTAGAACCCTTTTTCGAGATCCCTCTTAGAGGTGCTCATACCTCTATCTCTCCGATTTTCTGGCCGTCCTGGATTTCATCGCCGGCGTCAGCCAGGATCTTAACTATTTTGCCGGTCGCAGGCGATTCTATATCGAGGATAGCTTTGTCTGTCTGGATCTCGACAAGCTCTTCGTCTTTATTGACGCGTTCCCCGACACCTTTGAACCAGAACATGATCGTGCTTTTTTGGTCAGGAGATTTCTTCCCACTAAAATCAGGTATTGTCACGTCTACTGTTTTCATATTTTTCTCATCGCGTCCGCCGGCGTAAGTTTTAACACTTTTTTTACAGCGAATAAACCTGCCAATTCCAATATTGCCACTGACAAAATTATTCCTATTAAAAATATATGAGGAGAAAAGGGAATAGTCGTATCTATTGAGCTCTTGGCTAGATATTGGGAGCACGGCGGATAGGGGTTTAGGTAGTACGGGATAACAGCGCCCAAATTTGCTTTGTATACTAAACTTGCGATGTAACCTATGATCGCACCGATCACACCCCCTGCTAGACCCAATATAAGATGCTCGGCCAGGATCAGCTTGATTATATTTTTATTTTGCCATCCAATGCCCTTTAGCACGCCTATCTCATTCGACCGTTCCAACACGGTGCCGAAGGCTGTCTTAGAGATATAGAGGAGAGCAGCCAGGACCACTATGATTAGAATGGCAAGGCCGAGTCCCTGCGTGAATCTGGAAAAGCCAGCTATGACAGACAGGAAATCATCAGAGCTGGTGATAGTTACATTTTCTGATATGATATTTTTTATTTTTTCTTCGACTGAATCAGGGTTTGCTTCGTTTTTAAGTTTGACAAATACAATGTCGACTATGTTTCCGCGGTTGGTCATTTCTATAGCTGTCTTTAGCGGTATAAATGCCTGGGCGCCGGCGATTTTTGCGTCGCGTCCGGGATTTATGATTCCTTTTACTCTGAAATATACTTGGCCTAGATCAAAGCCGTCTCCTAGATCAAGATTTCGGGTCCTTGCAAAGTCCTTATCGAGAATGGCAACGTAACTGTCGGTCTCTGAAAAGAATTCGCCTTTGAGGGTTTCCAAATCATCTTTTTTTATAGGGCCTATATTTTTTAATTTAGGGTCGATGCCCGCGACTACTATGGGCCGGAATTCAGAAGAGCCTGACACAGGTGATCCGTCATCGCAAAAACTGCCCTCAGGGCCATAGTCGCAAGGTTGCCCTTCTAATTCTCCGCTATTGATTGCGGCAAGGATCTCCTGGGATTCGCCGTGTGATGGTGCATTTTGTATCTTACCGGAAGGCGGATTAGAAAATGCCCATGCGATCAATGAGCCTTCAGCAGCCTCGACTTCCTCGAGTTCATTTATTTTTTTAACAGACTCTATCGGGATTGGATTTAAGCTTAGGGGCAGTTTTACGGGAGACCACACGCATGGCTCACCCTGAAGCTGGACTATCATGTCTGCGCCGGAATCTTCAAGCGGCTTTGCAAAGGATTCCTGGGCGCCTTTCAGAATTAGCAATATGGCAACGAGAAGAGCAATGCTTATAGAGATGCCGGCAAGAGATACATACAGATTTCTGCGCCTAGAGAAAAGATTTTTTATTGCAAGTTTGAAAAACATAACGCCTCCTTAAGCAGCTTCAAAAAATAGGGACAGACACCTATTTTTTATTATCTCAGATAGGTTTTCGGAAAAATAGGTGTCTGTCCCTATTTTTTGAAGCTGCTTACTTAAACGCGTACATTGTACCATCATATGAGCCGAATATCAATAGCGGGCCCTGAGTGGTTTTAACAAGAAGGGGCGAAGACCATAGCGTATCGCCTCTGGTGGTATACTCCCATATTAATTTCCCTGTTTTGTGGCTCCATACTTTATCTCCGGAGAGCGCGTCTATTGCGTAGACATTGTCGTCCAGAGATGCTATGAAAATTGTCGGCTTACCGTTTATCGCGCCAATAGCAGGGGAGGAGGTTATGAAATTATCTGTCTGAAATGCCCAGATTTTTTTTCCGTTTGTAGCGTTGATGGCATAGAGGTTTCTGTCGTGTGAGCCTATGAAAAGAACAGGCCTATTTTCTATGGATGAGAATGCGCATGTGGAGTCAACAGCGTGGCCTGTTTTGAATTTCCAAAAGATGTCACCTGATGCGGCGTTGAGCGCGTAGATATTGCCGAGTCGAGTGCCAAAAGCGACATATTTTTCACCTTTTACCTCTAATATAGTAGGCGAGGAATGGACAGATGAATCAGAAGTAAAGTTCCAGTTCGTTTTACCTGTTTTTGCGTCTATAGAATAAAGATTTCCGTCCTGCGAGGTCACGAATAGCGCGGGCTCGTTGTTTATGTGCGTAAAAGCAGGCGAACCCAGCGGTAGGGTTGTTAATTTAGCTCTCCAGTTTAACTTGCCTGTTAGGGCGTCAAAGGAGAAGAGTTCGCCTTTTTGTATGTTTTTAAAGGGACTGAAGTTGTTGATCCAGAAACCTATGAAGAGCGTGTCTTTTCCGTCTATTTTTTCCAGGATAGGAGAAGAAGGGATGGCTGTGGATGTCGTGTAATCCCATGCTTCTATTTCATAGCCCCATATCTTATTGCCTGTTTTTCCGTCTATGGCATAGACTGTCCTGTCGCCAGACCCTGTAAACACCATGGCTTGGCCGTTTATTGTTTTTGCGCAAGGAGAAGCGTCCATGGCTCCTCCAGTGGTGTGGCGCCAAATATATTCTCCACTGGATGCGTCTATTGCGTAGAGGTTGTGATCGTAAAATCCGACGTATATTATTTTTTTGCCGTCTATCTCAAGCGTTGCGCATGATGTTGACCAGACATTCATGCCTTTTTGATAACTTGTTTTTTCGTACTCCCATACGTGCTGGCTGGGCGTAAACGTCCATGTATTTTTGAGTCGAGGAGAGTCAAAGTTTACATCTGTAGTTGCTGTATGCCTGGAGTCTTTCCCGAAACTCTCCCAGTCTGAGGCAAAGGCGCATGACGCCGAACAAAGGACAAAGAAAAATACAAAAAAAGCGATCCTAGTCTTCATAACTCTCATATCTATTTTTCTTAAGTTTACACTTTAACATTGTTGAAGTGTAAACTTAAGGAGATTGGCGTTATTGTTCCTTTAGTTTGAATCCATGCTTTTCGACGCACCTGAGGCAGTATATGCAGTTTTCTGTGTCTACTTCGCCATTTTCACTTATGGCAGCCATGGGACATGTCTCTGCGTAAGTCTTATCGGATTTACCAGTCCCTTTTACGACATATTGGTAGAATCTTGAGAGCAGCGCGAACAAACCGCCCAGAGGGCATACGTATCTGCACCATGCCATTGATATCACGGTACCGGCGAAAAGTACTGCTATAAATCCGATCAGCGAGGAATAATCTATTTCGTTTCCATAGATGCTGCACCATGGACTTGTTACAAATATTCCGAGGACTATTAAAGTGGTCCATGCGCCAAGCGCAATATATTTTATTTTCTTGAGTTTGAGTTCTTTTTTTGGTTTTAGGATCGCTATGACGCAGATTCCTAGCAGGGCCAGGCCAAAAACACTGGATATATTTTGCACAATAAAAAAGTTTACCGGCTTGAAATAGTGCATCAGAAATGCGGTTAACGCAATAAATATAAAAAGCGGTGGAAGTCTTTTTTTAAAAAGAGG
>CAYULJ010000030.1:0-15299 GCA_964445715.1 uncultured Planctomycetia bacterium | reverse complement strand
ATGACAAATAAGACCAGGCCTTTTAAACCTATCAATAATAAAAACAGCGCTAAGGTAAACAGGCCTCCCGCGATAACTCCTTTTTGATCAGAATATTCTACAAAACGCTTTGCCTTTCCATCTTGACGCGCATAATTAGATACAAAGCAGGCTAAAGACTGGGCCCACCTGGCAAACACAATCATCATAATCAACGATTTCCACAAAATCTCTTTTGGGAGCCCTGCAAGGATCGTGAATTTTAAGAGCAAAAGACAAACAATGCCAATTACACCCATGGCGCCAATATGGCTATCCCGCATAATCCTTAATATTTCTTCTTTAGGCCTGTTTCCATAAAATCCGTCACAAGTATCTGCAAATCCATCCAGATGAATACCTCCGGTTACAATGGTCGAGGCTATCAAAATCAGCACTGCCACAACCGAAGACGGCAAAAAATTAAACACAAGCGAGATTAAAACAAGTAAAAGGCCTATCAGCGTCCCTATAAGAGGGAAATAATATAAAGACTTGCCAAAATCCTCCTCTTTTATCCCAGATATCTTTACAGGAATAATCGTCAAAAATTGTAATGCCAACAAAAAACTCTTCATATTAATCTCTAGGTCTCCTTGCTTACTTAAGTTTACACTTCAACAATATTAAAGTGTAAACTTAAGCACCATGCCCGCTCGCGAAAAAGAAGCCCCTAGCCCCTCTAACTCAAATGGTCTCACTCCGATTTCTCTGACACACCGGCGCTTTTAAAACTTGCCATCTGCGTCATGATCTTAAGACTTGCGTCTATTATATTCATTGCTAGTGCCGCGCCTGTTCCTTCTCCAAGCCTCAGATTTAGATCCAGAATAGGCTCAATACCTATGTGATCCAAAATAATCTTGTGTCCGCTTTCAACTGAGCAATGCCCCGCTATCATGTAATCTTTGACCTTTGGTTCCAGATGATAGGCTATGAGCGCTGCAGCACCTGAGATAAAACCGTCAATCACAACAGGAACCCTCCGCGATGCAGATACAAGTATTATTCCTGCAAGGCCCCCGATTTCAAAACCGCCTACTTTTGACAGCACATCTATCGCGTCTTTTGGATCGGGCTTATTCACTTTGAGAGCCTTTTTAATAATATCTATTTTATTTTTTAAACCACTGTCATTAACGCCGGTGCCTCTTCCTGTAACATCTTCAACTGACTTACCAGTAAAAACAGCTGTTATAGCGCTGCTCGGCGTAGTGTTCCCAATTCCCATATCACCTGTTCCAACAATATCTATACCTTTATTAAATTCTTCTTCGAATACCTCTATACCTGCCTCGACAGATCTTATTGCCTCTTCCCTTGTCATCGCAGGGCCCTTTGTCATATTTTTTGTGCCATAATCTATTTTTTTAACAATTAGTTCCGGGTGCAATTGCAGATCAATAGCAATCCCTGCGTCCACCACTCTAACCCTTACGCCAACATGATTTGCCAATACATTTATACCTGCGCCGCCTCTTAAAAAATTATAGACCATCTGAGGCGTGACTTCTTTTGGGAAAGCGCTCACACCTTCTTCTGTCACACCATGGTCTCCAGCAAGAGTAAAAATTACCTTATTTTTAAGTATAGGGTTTTCTTTCTCTGTGATGCCTACAATAAGCTTTGCAAGCTCTTCTAATCGCCCCAGACTCCCTTGAGGCTTAGTAAGATTGTCGAGTCTCTCCTGCGCCTTGGCCATAAGGCTTTTATCGACTTCTCCTATTTTCGCAATAACTTCTTTTATTTTCTTCATTACTTCTCTCCTTTGATCTTTAAAGCCAGGCCCGATGCCATAAAAAATACTTCGTTAGCCTCTTCCGCTACTATCTGATTCACTCTGCCGGCAATATCTCTAAACTCTCTTGCGAGCTTATTATCCGGGACTATGCCTAATCCTACTTCATTGGACACGATGATTGCGCGAGCATTTAGATTTTTTAGCGCGGACAACATGTCTTCACAGCTCTTTTTAATGTCTTTTTGCTTAAATCCCTCCAATAATATATTAGACACGAAAAGAGTCAGGCAATCTATTATAATAACTTCGAATTCCTGATCCATCTTTTTTAATAACGAAGATACCTCTTGCGGCTCTTCAAAAGTCTGCCAGTGAGATGGTCTTGCTTTTTTATGAATAGAGATGCGTCCCTTCATCTCTTTATCCGATGGCTTACATGTCGCGATAAACGCGACTTTTTTACCGATCCCCTTAGCTCGCTCTATTGCGAACCTGCTTTTGCCGCTCCTTGCCCCGCCTAAGATAAATGTGATTTTACTCATACACGCATCTCCAGAAACTTCCTAGTTCAGGATTTATATCCCATATATTTTTTGATTTCATGATATTTCCCATTATTATTTTTATAGGCCCTGCATGAGTAACTATTGCCAATGTTTTATTTCTATTGCCCCGGACAATTTTTTTCAATGCCTTTTCTATTCTTTCCTTAAAACCAACTAAACTATCGCCTTCCGGGATAGCAATCTCAAGCGGATCTCGTAGCCACTTTTTATAGATTTCGGCATGTCTTTCCATTATCCCCTCATGCGTCAGACCTTCAAAGACCCCGAAATTCATTTCTCTGAATTCAGGTATGACCTCTATTTCTTTGCTCCTGAATACTATTCTTGCGAATTCTAATGCACGTTTCAAATCGCTGCTATAGATTCTATCAACGTCCTCTCCCTGTAGCGTCAGGCAAAGCTCTCCTGCTTGCTCCATACCTTTTTTATTGAGAGGCGCGTCTGTAAGGCCACAATACCTCTTCTCTAAGCTATAATCTGTCTCTCCATGTCTTATCAATATCAATCTCGTCGCCATCTCATCTTGCGATAGTTTAGTTCTTGCAACCCAACAGCCTAGGGGACGCAAAATTTCCCCAGCGAGAAAATTTTGCTCTTTTTTTCGCTCGCTCGTCTTTTCGCAGAGAGCTTCAAAAAGCCTTTTCATTTTGTGCAACATATAATCCTGCATTACCGAAAAGAGTGCCTGTCAAAATAAACGGAGCGAGGCCCACATTTTCAAATTGCTTACCTGGCCGAGCGTCTTTTTGAAGCTCTCTGCGAAAAGACACCATGCCCGCTCACGAAAAAGAAGCCCCTAGGCTGTTGGGTTGCAAGAAGCATCGCTACCTTTTTCTCCTGATACTAATATTACATACGGTTTAGAAGAAATGGGATTCTTTTTCACCACCACTACTGTCTTGTACACTGCTTCTATGTTCTGATAAGTCAGGACTTGCTCAGGAGTCCCTTCTTTAAAAATGCGACCGTCATTAAATAACATTATCCTATTGCAATATTCGCTCGCAAGATTCAGGTCATGCATTACCATGACCACTGTAAGCCCACTCTCTCTATTCAATCTCTTCAATAGATCCAATATCTGCACCTGATGGCCTATATCCAGATGAGAAGTCGGCTCATCCAGGAATAAAAGCATCGGCTCTTGCGCGAGCGCCTTTGCGATTATCGCTCTCTGACGTTCTCCGGCGCTAAGCTGACTTATCTCCTTCTCCTTTATATATAATGTATCTGTCATAGAAAGCGCGTTTCTAGCTATTGAAAAATCCTTCCTTGTCTCAAACTGCATCCTCCTGAGATGCGGAATCCTACCCATAAGCACGATTTCCTCAACGCTGAATGAAAAATTAATAAGCGTATCTTGAGGCACAAATGCAACCTTTCTGCAAAATTCCTTTAGCTCCATGCCTCTTATATCTTTTTCTTCAAGAAAAATATTGCCTGACTGCGGAGATAAGACCTTTGTCATTAACTTTAAAAGAGTTGATTTACCTGAACCATTGGGCCCTATGATCCCCAAAAAATCCCCTTTTTTTATCTCAAAGAGAGCATCTTTTATTACAAGTTTCTTATAATAGCCGCCTGAAAGTTTATCCACTCTGACCAATGACTGCATCTACCTGACCCTCTGTTTCTGTTTCAATAAAATAATAAACACAGGCGCGCCTATAACAGCTGTAATGACCCCTATAGGGATCTCCAACGGAGACAAAAGTATGCGGGAAAGCAGATCGCATATTATCATAAATATCGCAGCTGCAACACAAGTAGCAGGAATAAGCGCCTTATGGTTAGGGCCGATTATAAACCTCATCATGTGAGGGACAATGAGACCCACAAAACCGATTATGCCGCATATAGAAACAAGACTGGCTGTGATCATGGACGTAATAACGAATAACATCTTTTTTATTGTCTCCGCGTTTACGCCTAAATGCATTGCCTCTTCTTCGCCTATGCTTATCGCATTCAGATCCTGCGCTAAAACATATATCGCAATAACGCCTGCTACCACTATGGCTCCTACTATAAATAAATGTTTCATATCGTACACTTGCAAATTCCCCCATAGCCACCACATCATACCGTGAAGCGCCTCGTTGCTCGACAGGGAAACCATAAAGACTATTATGGCAGAAAAGGCTATGGACACAATGACACCTGATAAAATAAGCGATTGTACACCGACTCGATTCCCTTCTTTTGCCAGGTTATACACGAGCACAATTGAAAATATTGCGCCTACAAATGCTACGATAGGTAAAAATGAAGCGCCTATGCCTATAATTATAGCTAAAATAGCTCCTAATCCTGCGCCGCTCGATGTGCCCAGTATATAAGGTTCAGCAAGTGAATTCCTCAGAATAGCCTGAAGTGCTATGCCTGATACTGCAAGACCTGCGCCTGCCAGGGCAGCCATTAATATACGCGCAAGTCGCAGATATAATATATTCCTATTTTCCTGAAGAAATAATTCTGTGAGAGTCAAGTTGACAGACCCCTTGCTAACCGCTAATAACGCAACGCCTATTAATATCAAAAATAAAATCAACGTCTTTTTTTTCAAACTCTCTGTCATGGATACAACCTCTTATACAACTCCTCTAAGGCCTCCACTAAGCGTGGACCAGGCCTCAAAAGTATATCTGGATTAACATCGCTATGTACACGATTATTTTTAACTGCTGCAATATCTTTCCAGCCAAGGCGCTTTCTTATTGTCTTTGCCGCATCTTCGTTGACCATGTAAGCAAGCATAATGCAGTCAGGATCGTGCTTTACTACCTCTTCAGGACTGAAATAACTATAAGGCCTACTAACATCATGAGCGATATTTGTGCCTCCGGCCAACATGATCAATTCTCCGATAAAAGAATTATTACCTGCGCTCATTAAAGGGTCATTCCAAAATTCTATAAAGACAGTTGCCCTGTCCTCTTTCGGAATAGATCTTGTTCTTGATGTTATTTTTTCTATACCTCTCTTTATTTTATCAATTAGCTCATAACCTTCTTCGTTGCGATTTGTAAGCACAGCCATATCCTCGATCGAATCGAATAATTCTTCTATGCTTGGCGGATCACTGACATAGACCTTCAGGTTCAACTGTTTTAACTTGCCTATTACAGGCGCCTGTTCAAGACCCGTACAAAAAATAATATCAGGATTTAAAGACAAGATTTTTTCAATGTTCGGATGACTAAAAGTCCCTATCTTCTCTTTTTCCTGCGCCTCTAAGGGATAATTACAAAACGAACTCACGCCCACGATCTCCTCGTCCAACCCCAATGCGAACAATATCTCAGTAGTGGACGGTGCAAGCGAAACTATCCTCAGCTCTTTGTTCTCAGAAGAAAAAGAATTACTAGAAGCAACAAGAGAAAATATTAGTACTAAATTGATGGCTAAAAATCTCTTCATATCACCACACAATAAAAAACCCCGACTTTTTTAGTCGGGGTTGCACCCTGGTTTACTTGGCCCTCAAAGCTACCCTACGTAGCTTTTCAAAGATTACATTGCAAGGTCTTCTGACTCAAGGATCACTCTAATCTCTGCGCCTTCTCATCCTGGATCACCAGGATAATGACTTTTTGCAGATTTCGTACCCTTATTACAGCAGCGGGGCTGTGCTGGATTTACACCAGCTTCCCTTAAACAATATAATATATATTCTGTTTTCTCTTTTATACAACCATTTTACAGCCGTGTCAATAAAAAACTCTAACTTTGTAGCTAATAATACTCTTCGAGCGAGCGAAGCGAGTCGAGAAGCTAAGTTTACACTTTAACATTGTTAAAGTGTAAACTTATTTTAATTGTTTGGAGAAGTGGCCGCCGGTAAGGGCGTCCAGGTCAGCTGTGAGCTCTTGAACACGCAAGTCTAATTCTAATTTCTTCTTTAGATCTTTTGGCGGCGCAAGATGCGTTTCTATTTGCAGACGCCTGCGTTCAAAATAAGTCCTCGTAATCTCATCCAATATATCATCCCTGAGCTGCACCATCAGACGTGATCTCGTGTCGATGCTCGTCTGATCATCGTTCCATACAAGCTCACCAAGGTCCCAACTCATAGTCACATCCCAGGATACAACATCATCACCTTTTGTCAACACATCTGGATTCTGTCCTGCATCCCAATGGTAATAGTCAGTTACATATCTGTCCAGGCCTACAGAGAGATCCGGAAGTAAAGCCTTCTTGCTCGCAGCGCTCCTCCACGCCTGGATCTTTTCAGGATGGACTTCTGCGTATTTAATAGCGATTTCCTGCACTTCTCGTATTGTCGGCTCATTCTTAAATTGGGCAATTACATTATCTTTTTCAAAATCCAATCGGTCCTTTTCTGCAAAAAGAATAGAACCCTTCAGATCAGTCCTATATATGCCCTTATCCGTCGCAGCCCAAATTTTTCCGTCGCCTGCCGAGAGCGATCTCGCCTTGCTCGCGCTCATACCTTTATATAATGACACCCATATCTCGTTCTTATCGTTGAAGACAAAGATTCCTTTATCGGTTGCGGCAAACAGTGCATCGCTAAATAAAAGTCGTTTTACCTTTTGAGAAAACAGACCTGTCGAGGTAAATCTCTTCCAGCTCAGCCCTTTATCTTCGCTTAAGAATATCCCATAATCAGTTGCGAGGAACATCTTGTCTTCTTTAGCCAATGCACTATTAACAGGTCTTCCAGCAACACTTGCGTCATCTGTTGCGTCGCTATCATATTCCGCCTCCTCTGTATATGAAATAAAAATCCTATCCCAGTTAGCATCCTTACCTCTATATACCCCCTCTTCTGCCACAAGCAGGATCTCATCTTCAAGAAAAGAAATCCATTTCACGCTTATATTGCCTGCCTCGCCTGCGTCTTTTTTCCAGGTCGCGCCATTATCATTACTAACAAATAGGCCATCTCTTGTCCCAATGTAAATATTGCTATCCGAAAACGCAATGCATAAGACATTATTTTCTTCCGAGTTCATGCCTTTAAATATTCTCTTCCAATTAGATCTACCGTTCGAGCTCCTAAAGAGCCCTCTTTCTGTACAAACAAATATACCATCCTCAAAAACCCCTATAAAATTAATAACATTCGCATCGCCGCTTGTAGAAAAAACCACTGACCATCTCTCACCCGCATCCTCGCTTCTATACAAAGTCTTTTCCGCAACAGCAAAAACAACGCTTCTCTCGTACGGAGAGACTATTGCCTCTTCCATATCCGAATCCTTAATGCCAGAGACCAGTGTCCACGTGCCTTCAGCGAAACAAGCGCTACAAAGACCAAAAAACAATAATAAAGTAAAAAAGAATTTCATAATCACCTCCATTATAGCAACAGCATTGAAATGCCTTAAGTTTACACTTTAACATTGTTGAAGTGTAAACTTAAGAGCGTCATTCCCACGAAAGCAGGGAACACGGGAATCTTCTATCGGCGGGACACTGGCCACTTAGACTTTCTTTCAGGAAATTTTACAATTAGATTCAGTATACTACTGCGCAGGAAAAACAATCAAGGCAGGAAATTATGACTGTGGGGCAAGGTTGTTTTTACGCTTGTCGTTTCTTAATAGACGTGTTATTCTGTTTATATGCAAAGCGACCAACTGCGCAAGCACCATATCAAATCTTTTTTGAAACTAAGCTTATCGGAAAGGTTTACCTGGACCTTCGCACAACATCAGTTCCTTAGGCAATTTATGGACTCCAAGGCAAAATTAATCAATAAAAACATCCGTCGCCATGGCAAAAAATATTTCAGAGACCCTGATCTGGCATAAAATAATAAAAGAACTAAACAAAGCAAGGCTTGGCTATGTTCTGGTCGGAGCAGCAGCCTTAGTCGCGCATGGCCTACCCCGTACTACTTTAGACCTCGATATCTATGTGCCTGCCAAAGAAGACAGCTTAAATAAACTCTTTAGAATTGCACGCGCCCTGGGATTACAGAGCGAACAAAAGGCCATACTTAAAATTAGTCATTCCCCAGATCTCTTTACAGACCAATGGATTTGTTTTTCATACAAAGGTCAGGATGTGCTGGATGTTTTTCTTGCCAGGGAAAGCGAATTCAGGAAGATTTACAAAAACTCAATATTAAAAAAAGATAAAAAACTCTCGATCTCAATTAGAATTGCCTCTCTTCATGATATCACAGCCATGAAAAAAGCCTCAGGCCGCCCCATTGACCTATCCGACCTCAATCTAATCAAAGAAATAAAAAAATACTATCGATGAATTTCTCTTTAAGTTTATTAAACCCCTTCTTTTATTAATTCTATTATCTCGCGGTATTTTTCTGCGTCCAGGCTTCCTAAATTAAAGGCGCTAAAACTGCCTTTTCCGAAGGAATCAAATATCTCAGTAAGTGCCCTTGCATCAGTTATCATCTTTATCCACGCAACATTCTTGAACTTTATAACATTATCATATTCTGCTTTGCTCTGTGCTATCACAACAACAGCGTAATTTTCAGGCTGCTGCTTAAGCCACGTCATGAACCTTCCTTCACTATCTATTATATCGCGTGCACGCACGCAGACAATTCTATCCCTTGAATCCACCCGATGGTTCTTGCGATACAAGGACAGAGAATTCACTTCTACATGGGTCACCCCATGAAAACCTTCACCAGGCTCATGGATAACAGGCGTAAATATCTCTGCTTCATCCATATGATTAAAAGAGTCTGTACCGGATGTAGAAGGCTCATCGCAGAAAAAGTCTTCACCGACCGGAGCATAAACCACTTTATGCGGAAATCCTTTAGTAATAACTCTTAACTCTGTGTCTCTATTCAGATCAATATAAATACTAACTATGCTCCCATCATCCTGCACCTCAAAACCAGTAAATACATCATCCACAAAGACGTCTCCAAGCAACCCGCCTTCCTTAAACCCGGCAAAAGGTGTCTCTTCTATATCCAGAAGTTCTCCTGACGGCAAACACGCCTCAGCCTCAAAAACTTTTTCCGCCCCTAACACGACTATAAGGTCCTCTCTATTATCTGTCGTCCAATACGGATGAATGGCATGACTTGTAACACTTGCTTCATCACCATAATTACCATAGTCGCTGAAAATGCTTAGTTTGCCGTCTATCATTACATAAGTCATAGTTATTTTATTGCCTTCCCATGGCTCAGATATTTCTCCGTAAAAATCCTTGGCATCAAAAGAACAGACCATGCCTACTCCGCCATATTCCTCCAGATAACCCTGTCTTTCTACGGTAAAAGGCTTATCATATACTTCACCGTGTATAGCATTCTCTTCATTATCCCACCTGACAGGTATTGGATATTGCTGACCGCGGAATTCAAATCCCGCTTCTTTACCTTTACCTCTTATTCTATTACTGAAAAACGCGAGAACAGGTATACCGTATGCAAATTTCCCGTCTTTCAAAGCCTGTAAACTCGGAGCAGTCCTTAGCATCTCTATCTCTCTTCCGTCAACATCAGCTGTCCAGCTAGTAACAATACCGCCTATCGACGGCACCACTTCAAACGTACCTTTGCCGTCAGAAAAAGTATAGACTTCATGGCCTTCCTGATTTCGTCTCTTGGATGAAGCCGTTACCCTCGCTCCTTCAGAGGGCTTGCTTTCGCTCCCTATAAATGAAACCTCACGCCCTGTCTTGCTGCGCACCTTAACCTCTTCTATCAAAGCTTCTCTCCACTCAGCACCATCCAAATTTTTTGCTAATAACAATATCGCACAGCCACCTCCGCCGCCTCCGCCCATCATCCTAGCCGCAATAGCGCCTCTTTCTAGCGCGATATCAACTAAACGATCTAATGTATCATCTATAACCTCTCCAAAATTACCCCCTGCAGGATCTCGATCTATAAGAGCGCTTATTTCAAAATCGCCTTCCATCGATAAGCTGCGTCCACATTCATTGATTGCTGCGGCAACCCTATTTATGTCACCTGACTCTAACGCCTCGATAAGATCAAGCACTCTCTTCTTTTCCGAAAGAGCATGATACGCCCTCTTATAAAGAACCTCGCCATTTTCTTCTTTAATAAATTCATCCCTTACACCGATCAAATCCTCTAATTCATAGCAGCTAACATGCGGCGCCCATGGAGTACCTAGTAATCGCGCCAATATCTCACCGGCTGCCTCAAGCTCTTCGACCCTTTTATTGTAATCTGTCCCAGCAAGCCCTCCTTCAGGACGCACCACATTACTGTTGACTAAAAGAAACTTGTAACCTTTATCCAAAAGCGGCGCCAAAGAAACCCGCCTGATAAGCTTGTCAACATCTTCTCCTGTCACAGTTTCTCCTCTTTCGCGCTTATCCAATATAACCGCAACCTGTCCATAATCAATAGAAATAGCACTATCTTTTGCGCCAAAAATAGACGCAAGTTGGTCTAGATATCCGCACTTCGAACCTGTATTATGCTCAGCTTGTCTCGCCAAAAGCGCAAGCTCAACCTTCCCAGCATCAGTATCGTTTAATCCCCATCCAAACATGCCTGAAAAAGAAAAAGCCAAAGAAACACACAGAGCTGCTGATGAAGATGTACCGGCAGACAATGGCACATTGCCCTGTATGACAAACTCTGCCCCTCTAAAATCCATACCATTCTCTTTTGCTGCCTTATACATGCCCAGAAGATAATTTGTCCAGGATAAATCCCCTGCCTTTTTGTCTTTATCTGCTAAATCTAAGCTACCCAAATCTATCTCGTCCAGATCTATCTCGATCTTCGTCCCATAATCTTCAGAATAGGCTATCATCTTATTGTCATCTCTTGCCCTGGCAACCACAATAATATCCTGCTGCAGACTAAAAGGTAATGAAAAATTATGAGGGACTTTTGTCTCTCCGGCCTGATTTATGTAAACCTCAAAAGGAGGATAATCAACATGCTCACCTATAATATTGGCTCTCCCGGGTGCCTTAGAAATAACAGATGGCTCCACACCAAATCTCTCTCTAAATTGAGCTCGGACGCTTCCCTCTCTGCTTAATTTCAGTTGATTAAGCTGTAATACTGTCTTTATGTATTCCCATTGACTCCATCCAAGAGGCTGCACTCCGCGAGGGACGCCATTATAACGATCGATCTGTTCGGCAAACTGACCTGGTCCCGGCGCCAACGCTATTAAGTCATGCAGATTAGCCTGGGCTATATTCTTCAAAGAATAAGCAATTTCTTGAGCAGACATTTTGCCATCAACCTGTTGGATGTTTAACTTCGCAAGAAAAACCTGCAATGTCTCATCCGATGCCTCGAGCCGACCTTGCGCTAAATCCTCTGCCAGGGAGACAAGAGTCTGAATGCGCCAAAGCGATATCAATACCCAACCACCTGCTTCAGTAAATATAAACCGGCTATAGGGATCCCCGTTATAAATATCATCTCCGTAACGACCCCACAATATTGTTTCAGACGACAACTGCCCTGAACGATTAATAGGATATTCTCGCTCGAAACGTTCATCAAGAGCCATAAACGTATTCAACAGAGCTCCGTGTCCTATGAGTTCCAAAGCGCGTTGTCTATTTCCTATGTGACATACCGCGCCGATCGCAGAGGCATCTAGGTTTTGCGGTTTGGTCCTCTCTAATTTAACAACTGCCTTTCCCACTAGCCCTAAATGAGCTGCAAGACGCTTACGTCCTTGTTCTTTTTGTTGAATAAACCCATTTTCATTTGTTTCGTTAAATAATACTCTTAAGTTTGCAACAGCCCTCTCTGTATCACCTAATAAACCCTCATCAGTAATCAGGTTTTGCTCCAACACGTCACTCAATACATCAAACTGCAAGAGTACAGTATATATGTGGTGCCGCGCAGTAATCTCCTCCCACAGATCATCGGACGGCAGTTCGCTCAAAACTACATCTACTAAGTGGCGCACGTTTACGTCGATCAATGCATGAATGTCTCTACGCAATACATCATCAATTACTTGCGGAAGACGTAAATAGTCCAAAACCGCCCTTAACGCATGAGCCGGTCCATCATGTTGATCACCCCAGTTACTATCTTCTCCCCATCGCGGAGCATGCCTTGTCTGTGCAAATCCCTCTGGATTTCCATCAGAGTCATAAAGGGCATATCCTAATATGTTTATACGCTGAACACTTGGATCAACCATGGTGTCACTATTTAAGATAAATCGCATGTAGCGCTGAATAATACCATGAAGCGCTTCGCTTTCAGTCAATTCATAAAGTCTTATATAAAAATGTAAAGCTTTCCAACTATCGCGCAGCCAGGAGTACCAATAAGGAAAGCGGGGCGTTCCATCTGTCGAGGCAACAATAGCACCTGTCTTCTGAACCATACCAAGCCCTAGAGACAAACTTGCTTCGAGATGCTCGCGTACATCGCCTCTTGCGTCAACAAGATGTCCTTTATCCTCTAAGCTCCTAACCACCTCATGCGCAATGGCAGCGGATTCAACAGGCGAATACATCCGAAGCGAACCCAGTATCTCTTCAAATTCAGGATCACGCGTCTCTTGAGGAACGATTACTACTACACCTTGTTCTTGAACTTCATCTGCTCGAGAATCAGGCGCTGAGCTATACCAGTCCTGGCCGTTATTAAAAGATAGCTGAGCCACTGCAATGTATTTGTAAATATCGTAAATGTTTCCGAAAATTTCGTCTAATCTCATATTGGCAATGATATTGACAATCTGAGGATTTGCTGGATCCGGAGCATACAAACTAACCTGAGACAGAGACACATCCCAAATATATTCTTCTTCATTCGTTGAAGTAGGTCGAAATACTAAACGTACGCGTAGCTCATCCTGCTGAATTTTATCTAATAACGTTTGCTGAGACCCCTTGTCGCGCACTTGTATCACGAGCCGCTCTTCTCCGCTGTCCTCCGCCCCTTCTCTTAGTCGCATATAGGCTGCTCTCACTTGCAAGCGTTCTCGAAAAAGACTCAGTGCATCAAAAACTGCCTCTTCATCGTCCTGTGAAAGAGCACTGGTCAAGTTTCCCCATGGCTCTCTTAATTCATTTTCATGCGGCATCTCTCCTGACCACAAATGTCCCGAGAGTTCTAATTGATTTTCTTGACCAATATCCTCAAGTAATAACTCAAACTCGCTAATAATCCTGGGACTATCAGGAAGCTTATCACGCAATGCCTTGAGTTTCACCAACAGAGCAGGAGTTTTAGCCTCTACTTCTATCCTTTGAGTGGGTACCTCGACTCCCTTCGCAAAATTCTCAAAGACTCCGGAAACTAAGACTATATGGTCAGCCCAGGGCTGCTCATAGCCTCGTCGTTCAGCAACTATACTCGCAAGCCCCCTACCTACCACAAGGCCATAGATCTCAATAAGTCTCGATGCCTTTTTGTCCCCACTTTTTGCCGCTTCTACCGCATCAGGAAGCTCACTTGGATGCCCAGGTATACTAAAGCCAAGCATGTTAGCAAGATTTGACAAGCCAGCTCCATTAATCAAAACTTCGAATCTTTGTAAACCCTGTTCATTTAAAGCGACGTCATCAGGATATTTGCCTTTCCATTCATATGCATTATCTGTAAACTTGCCTTCCAAGGGGTCAAATGGTTTTTCGGCAACTACAACATTCCCCAGCTCAGCTAATGCTCCGTCATCAGTAAATGGTTCTCCGTCTATAGCCATAGATGCATTTACCCCTGTCCCGCTTATAACGCTCATACCTGAGCTCCAACCATTCTGCCCAAGAGTCCCTCTTGTCGAAAGCTCCCCAAGTAGACGCGCATAGGAATCATTTATCAAAAAGACTTGTATATTGTTATATCCTCTTTCTCTTAATTTTGCTTCTATTAATTCAGCAAGGGGCTGATCATAAAAACAAGGTATATTTGGGCTCGTTCTGCCATACCCGCTTATTCTGCCCCATCCTGCAGAATTTTCTGTTTGACCAGGAAGGCTTATTCCTGCCTTAATAACACCTTGTGATTTAATATCAGGGGAATTATCTGCTACCTCTATAATGCCTTCTGTCAATAAATTAGCTACTTCATCTAGGGAAAGATCCTTGGCTTCCCGGCCGGTTTCCTGCTTCCATTCTTTCTTTGTACCTCTATAATCCATGCCACCGTCTCTCTCAACAGAAGAAAATTTAAAAGAAGTCCCTCCTACTTTTCCGCCAATGGCATAAGGAGATTCATCTTCTATAAGATCAGCGGCAGCCATCATTTCGCATTCTTCATCGAATTGACTCCTCATGACTCCAGCAGCGATCTCGATTGCCCTGCCTATTGGTATGCCCAGTCTGATCATCTCTTTGCATATGGAAATCCGTATCGAGCTAACTAGAAAATCATCGGGGTCAATTAAGGTGGGAAATTCCCTAAAATCCAATAAGTCTGAGGATTCGAGACTTAATACATCTTCTAATGCATAGATATCACCGGTCTTTGCCTCATGATGTAACCTCTTTCGCTCCCCAGAAAATTTTCTTCTCGACTCTTGGAGCTCTTCTACTACATTGTCGAGAGACATCTCATCTATTTTAACGCCGAGAGTACTACCTGTCTCTGGATCATCAAACAAAACTAATACATATATTCTAAGGTCTTGAATGCCTATATATATTGCTCCAGCCTCTTCAACAATTGATCTATATCTCTCCTCATCTTCTGTGCTCACTGCAACTTTCTTTCCTACCACCCAGTTTTCAATAAGCTGTCTTCTCTTATCTCTATCTATAAGGGTATTTCCGTCTGGGTCTGTTGCGCTTTTAAGAATACTCACCTTTTCGCTCATTGTCTCAGCTTCATGAGCTTTTTCAATTTTATCTCTTACTTCATCATAAGCTTCTCTACTCCCTAATATCTCAATTGCTTTTTCCATCCGTTCATCAGTCTCACCTAAGGGTACTCTTAAAAAAGTATCTTCTGAAGCTGGGCAGGCATATAGACTGGTATTACATAAGAATACGATGCTTATAATTACTGATACAATCTTTGAAGTTAAGAGTTTATTAAA
>CAYULJ010000029.1:0-15726 GCA_964445715.1 uncultured Planctomycetia bacterium | reverse complement strand
CTAAAAAATCAGAAATATTAGCCAAGACCTCACCCAGCACGCCTCCTGCTTCTCCTGATTTTACGAGATTTACATAAAGATTCGAAAATATGCGAGGCTTGGACTTTAAGGATTCTGAAAAAGTCGAACCGCCTTTTATGCGATCCTTTACATCCCTGATAACATCTTTTAATTGCGGGATGGCAGTCTGATTTTCCAGGATATTCAATGCATCAAAAAGCGCCAGGCCTGAATCTAAAAGCTCTGAAAGTTGGCGGGTAAAATCTGCGAGGTCTTTTGTCTTTATCCGTTTTGAAAAAAGAAATATCTCCTCTGATTTTTCATCAGAGACAGCTGTCTCCTCTCTGACTGATATCGGATAACAGCCTGACTCCATCAATTTATTTATCGCGGCATTTTCAGAGTCAGCTTCAATGCTTCCTTCTAAAACCTCTTCCGGCCCTTTTTTTGCCTTATAAAGGTATCGAGGCACTAATCCTCCTTGGTAACCCTTATCACTTCATTTATCGTCGTAAGGCCTTTTTTTATCTTATCCCAACCATCCATGCGCAAGGTGTGCATGCCAAGCTCCAACGCCTTCTTTTTTATTTGGTCAGCCGAGGCCCGCTTGATAATCAGATCTTTAATGCCTTCGTACATAAGCAAAAATTCATATATACCTGTCCGCCCCCTATAACCTGTAAATTTACAAGTCTCGCAGCCTTTGCCTTTGTAAACAACTAAATTTTTTAGCTCTTCCTTTATGCCAAACTCCTTCAATACTGCTACATCCGGCTTTACTTCTACCTTGCACTCAGGACAGATCAACCTGACAAGCCGCTGTGCAATAAAACACTCGACCGAGCTTGAGGCAAGAAACGGCTCTATGCCCATATCTAAAAGTCTCGTCACTCCTCCTGCAGCATCATTTGTATGCAATGTGCTAAATACAAGATGTCCTGTCAAGGCAACGCGTATGGTTATCTCTGCTGTCTCAATATCCCTTACCTCGCCGACCATCATGATGTCAGGATCATGACGAAGCATAGAGCGTAAACCAGCTGCAAAACTCAGACCGATCCGAGGATGGATCTGTATCTGCGTCACGCCCTTTAGCTGGTATTCTATAGGGTCTTCTATAGTTATGATCTTCTTGTTCTTACTGTTTATTTTGGATAAACACGAATAAAGAGTGGTAGTCTTTCCGCTGCCAGTAGGTCCTGTTACAAAAATAATGCCATGCGGCTTCAGTATAAGACCCTCGAGAATATTCTGATCAGAAGATAAAAGTCCAAGATTTTCCAAGCTGTATAACATCTTGCCGCTCAAAAGCCTGATGTCCACGCTTTCGCCGAATTGCGTAGGGAGGATAGATATCCTGAGATCCAGCTCCTCTACGCCCATCCTGATCTTGATCCTTCCGTCCTGGGGCAGTCTTCTCTCAGCGATATCCAGATGCGCCATGATCTTTATCCTGGAGACAATCGCGGATTGAAAATGTTTTATATTCTGTGGGATCGGGATATCATACAGGATCCCATCTATCCTATACCTAACCTTGAGTTCATCCTCATAAGGTTCAATGTGAATATCTGTTGCCCTGTCTTTAACTCCCTGTGCTAAGATCTGGTTGACAAATTTTATTATCGAGGCGTCCTCTGCCAGGTCTTCGATGTCCTCGGTCTTTGCTCTCGACAATAAAATCTCTTCCGGCGCAGTGCTTGTATCTATTATCGCCTCTATCGTCTCTGCGCCTATACCATAGTATTTCCTTATGGCCTTATTTATATCTACATCACTCGCCAAAACCCCAGAGACATCACAGTCTAAAAGCAGCTTCAGATCATCCAGCGTCCTCACGTCAAAAGGATCCTCTATTGCGACAGTCAATTTGTCTTTCTCGAATTTTATCGGCATGAGCTTATAATGGCAGGCGAATTTCGCAGGCACCTTCTCGATTACCTTTGAATCGATCTTTAGTTCTTTTATTTTAATATAAGGGATGTTGAGTTGCTGCGAAAGGACAGGATAGAGTTCATCTTCCTTAATAAATCCAAGTCTTACCAGCATGGCGCCAAGAAACTCTCCTGACTTCTTGTGCTCCCTTAAGCCAGCTTGCAGCTGGTCAGGAGAAATCAGGCCCTTCTGCACCAATATCTCGCCTAAAAGTATAGACTTTTTAATGGCCATACTTAATAAATCTTATCACACTATATATAATTTGGCAAGATAAGCTAACCTTATTACCTTATTATTTTTCCCTCATTTGCTCAATAAGTTGCTTCAATCGATCTCTCGATGCGCTACTTCTAAAATCATACCAAATCCCTACTCCATCGGCAAAATCAAGCGAGCTCTTAATAATATTAAGTTGAAAATCGACTGAGTTCTCGAAAGTATCATCTGCAACAGATACGCCTATCTTTATTTTCGCACGATGATTACCCTCTCGAACACGCTCCGCTTGATCCCTTAATAATTTGACGTATTCATGCGGACGCTTTCTTAAATACCCCCACCATGCAGCGAGATATATATCAATGTATCGTGCCATATCTTGAATATTATTAGGGTGCTTAGGGTCTTCTGCTATTCGACCCCCGAGATGTCCTGAATAGCGAAATCCAAATTTTTGACAAACACGTTGCATTTGGCGGCTTGCCTCTCCAATATTTTTTGATTCATCCTGCGATTGAGGCCATAGCTCTAAATCATAACTTAATTCAGTAACTTTCCCTTTCAAATATGGTGCATATTCTTTAGCGGTCTGCCACGATGGCACATTGAACGCCACGCAACTTCCTGGTTTCAAGACGGAAAGCGCTTTTTCAAAAATAGGTTGCGGCTGCCCCGGAGGATTAAAGCTGGCCGTGAGAAAGACAATAGTATCGCCTTCTTGTGCGATGCTATTATAATAACCAATCATCCCCTTATCAGGATGCTTAAGCTCGTGCAAAGAAACGCAGAAAGAAACAGGCAATGAAGACAAAGTCTTTTCATCAGCTTCATCAGCTTTTGTCGCAGTGCTCATAAGTACGACAATCACATACAATATCAGAGATATTCGTATAGCATTAGAAATATAGCTTTTCATAAGCCTTGAATCTAAAAAAGGGGGTAAATTGCCAGAGGCAATACCGATGATTACTCAACAACAGGTAATATAATACAAGAAGGCTCGCCTTTCTTTGCGCAATAAATCGTATTTGTAGCCATTCGACAGGGAGATCCCTCCCATGAATTACCTCCTGTATTAGGATTTGCATCAATGACAGGATAATGTGCACTTTGAACGGCAACGCGGATTTGATGCCCTTCATTAAGTATAATACTCGTCGATCCTAAGTCAATAGTAAATCTATATATTTTGTCCGGTTTTAATAATCTTGTCTTCTCATGTTTATGTGTTCCGCGATATCGGGCACGTTTAAATCCTTCAGCTATCAATATCGATCGTCCATCTGGATAGACATCACAAAGTTTTATGATAAAGTCGGTATCAACGCAATCTGATGCTGCATAAAGATGCATTCTGATACGTCCTGTAATCTCAAGTGGCTCTTCAAGTACTGGTGTTGTAAATGTTATAACATCATCTCTTGCCTCGATCTCTGATTGATCATAGGGCCCTGAAGGCGCCATCAAATTCCTTCCCCCTTTTGATGGCGTTGGATCATCCGGATTATATTTATACGAAAAATCACCTGCATAGTCATCCGGCGGGACAGAAGATAGCGTATTATCAGGCAGTAAATAAAATGGCGTTTCTTTTGCTGGTATCGGCCAATGATCTGCTATACGCCATTCATTCCCTGGCGCATAAGAATCATCAACATCCCCCATCACGTAATATCGAACTAATGGCCAGTTATCGACATCATTATGAATATTTCTAAGGTACCGCTCAAAAAACTGAAACTTAAGCTTCTCTTGAGGTAAATAACTATTATCGGGAAAGGTCAATTCACCCTGTTGAACTGTTTTTAATCCTTTATGTGTCCATGGTCCAACAATCAAAAATTGTTTTCCTCGTGCGCCATCATTGCCAGCATATTGTCGTCCTCGAAATGCATCAAGTGGCCCTTGACTAAAAACATCAAACCATCCACAAATGTACAACGCAGGACTATGAGCCATAGGGCGGCGACGAGATGCATCAATCGCTTTCCAAAATTCATTGTACAATGGATTTTGCTGGATAAGCGTTAGATTAATAGGATCAATATCATGCATCTCGAGCCATGTCTCAACATCCTGTTTTCTAAATGCTCCTCCAGGGTATACAGCCTGATCATAAATTGATTCAGCAAATAAGGATATAAATTGAGCATGAAGACCTTCCGGTAAGGTACCATTTAATAATATTGACAACATACCTGGGGCGCTTGACCCATCTGTGCCAACAATCCCATTACACCATGAGCACTCACGAATCCAACGGTATGTTGATAGGCCGTCTCGAGCAGTGCCTTCAAGTTTGCCCCATGCATCATTAAGAAAAAGTATATTCTCCCCTTCGCTTCCATTAATCCCGCGTACACTTTGCACTACAAAAACATATTCCGTTTCGTATGGATAAAAAAACTTTCTCGGATATGGAGTTCTCTTGAGCACAACCGGCCATGGCCCTTGACTAGTAAAAGGTATATACACATCTGTTTTGAGACCAATATTATCTTCCATATAGACAAAACCAGTATAATGCAGGAAATCACCAACCTGTCCTACATACTCAAAGTTATTATAAAATTCATCGTCTGCGCGCTGGTCATTAGTAACAATATCTGTCGCAGCTTCAAGCGTGTTCTGCATCCCAAATCCTACAAGCACATATACCAGAAAGAAAAATGGAATAAAAAACACAGCGCACTTGACAGATACTGATTTATTTCTCAAAAATAAACTTTTCATTTTCATGACAAACATACAAAGCCACCTTCTTTATGTTTAACTTACACAAAAGATTTATAACTTCTATATAAAGTATACTACAAAAATAGCAAAAAATCAACGTTATCTTATAAACACCTAACATCTATAATTTCTTTATGCAGATAGTGGCGTTGTGGCCGCCAAAACCGAGGGAATTGGAAAGCGCGATATTGACTGCCTGATTCCGTGCCTTATTGGGCACATAGTCAAGGTCACATTCTGGATCTGGATTTTCGTAGTTAATAGTGGGCGGAATAATACTTCTCTCTATTACGAGCGCGCACGCGGCGAATTCTACTCCTCCTGCTGCGCCTAGTAGATGACCTGTCATGGATTTCGTGGAAGAAACTGGCAGCTTCTTTGCATATTCGCCGAATACATTTTTTATTGCGAGGGTCTCTATCTTGTCATTGAGCTGCGTGGATGTGCCATGTGCATTTATATAGGTAACGTCTTTTGGTTTTATATTAGCATCTTTCAACGCTCGCCCCATACACTCTGCCGGGCCTTTACCTGTAGGATCAGGCGCTGTCATGTGATAACCATCTCCTGTCATAGCGAATCCAACGACCTCTGCGTAGATACGGGCATTGCGCTTCTTTGCGTGCTCATATTCCTCTAAAATAGCTATGCCAGAGCCTTCTGCCATTACAAAGCCATCTCGTTCCTTGTCAAAAGGCCGGCTCGCCCGCTCTGGCTCGTTGTTGCGAGTCGAAAGAGCTTTAAGTGCACAAAAACCTCCGACGCCCAAGGCTGTAATACAGCTCTCTGTGCCTCCTGTTATCATAACGTCTGCGTCGCCGTGCTGGATCAGCCTAAAGGCATCGCCAAGAGCATGCGTGCCTGCTGCGCACGCAGTCGTGGTGCAGGAGTTCGGGCCCTTGACATTGAACATTATTGATATATGGCCCGACGCCATGTTTACAATCAGCATGGGAATAAGAAAAGGCGTTATTCTTGACGGGCCTCTCTCAAGGATTACCTTGTGCTGCTCCTCTATTATCCTCAAGCTACCTATGCCTGAGCCGACTAAAACACCTATCTTAAAAGGATCTTCTTTTGGGATATCAAGGCCTGAATCATCGACTGCTTCCTTAGCAGCAGTCACTGCAAACTGTACAAATTTCTCCATGCGCCTTAATTCTTTTTTTGGGATAAATGGGTGTGGCGTAAAATTCTTCACTTCCCCTGCTATGCGGGAAGTATAATCCTTGCAGTCAAAGCTAGTCAATGGTCCAACGCCGTTCTTTCCGTTTACAAGCGATGTCCAGAATTCTTCTTTATTGTTCCCTACGGGAGTGATAACACCTAATCCTGTAACAACTACTCTGCGCCTCATATCTTTCAATCCACCTCTAAAAAAAGTAGAGAGTAAAAAGTGGTAAAACGACTGACTTTTACCTCGAACTCTCTACTCTCTACTTGGGAAGGCCTTCTATTATTTCTTCGGCGCCTTCTCTTCTATGTACTTAATAGCGTCTCCAACAGTAGCGATCTTCTCAGCATCTTCATCCGGGATCTCTGTCCCGAATTCCTCTTCCAGCGCCATAACGAGTTCCACTGTATCGAGTGAATCTGCGCCGAGATCATCAATAAAAGATGCCTCTGGAGTTACCTCTTCTGGTTTCACGCCCAACTGTTCTGCTATTATTGACTTTACTTTTTCAGCAACTGCCATGTCCTTCCCTCCTTTTTACTTCATCACCATGCCGCCATCGATCGGTATTACCTGGCCGGTTATATACGAAGAGCTTTCACTTGAAAGAAACAACGTGAGATTCGCCACGTCCTTTGGCTCTCCGAATCTTCCAAGGGGTATATTCGCGAGCATATTCTTCTGAACCTCTTCGGGCAACTTGGCTGTCATTTCCGTGTTGATAAATCCTGGTGCGATCGCATTCACACAAACACCACGAGAAGCCAGCTCTTTCGCTACGCTCTTTGTAAGCCCTATTATACCTGCCTTGGAAGCAGCGTAATTCGCCTGGCCAGCATTACCTATTATACCAATGATCGATGCAAGATTCACAATCTTGCCGGAACGCTGTTTCAGCATGACCTTTGACGCGACTTTCGTGCATATAAA
Source organism: uncultured Planctomycetia bacterium (assembly GCA_964445715.1). Lineage (GTDB taxonomy): Bacteria > Omnitrophota > Gorgyraeia > Gorgyraeales > Gorgyraeaceae > CAYPYS01. The sequence continues at coordinate 8,729 of CAYULJ010000029.1, read as the reverse complement.
GCAGCCTTTTAGGTTGACTGCTATGACCTTGTCCCAGTCTTCCTCGCTCATTCTGAGGATAAGACCGTCTCTGGTTATGCCTGCGTTGTTTATAAGTATATCTAATCTCTTAAATTTGTCAAGAATTTTATCTACTATGTCCTGAACCTGTTTCAGATCAGTGACATCGGCCTTAAAGGCAAGGGATTCCCTTCCCAGATCCTGGATTTCCTTGACAGTCTTCTCTGCCTCCTCCAGGTTAACGTCGCACAAGGCTATGTTCGCGCCTTCTTTAGCTAAGACGAGCGCAATCTCTTTGCCAATGCCCCTTGCGCCACCGGTTACCAGCGCAATCTTGCCCTCCAAAGATAATCCACACATATTCCCTCCTACACTTAACTTCACACTTATCCACATTGTAGTAGTAGGGGACGTTTAAACGTCCCCTACTACTACTACAATTTCGCTCGAAGAATACTTGTAGAATTCACTCTTTGAACTTTCGTACTACGATGGCTGAATTCTTTCCTCCGAATCCAAACGAATTTTTCAGAATTACCTTGATATCTTTCTGTCTGGATTTGTTTGGCACGTAATCCAAATCGCAATCCGGGTCAGGCGTTTTGTAATTTATTGTTGGCGGAATAATGCCTTCCTCCAGCGCCATAAGGGCGCCTATAAGTTCCACGCTACCAGCTGCACCTATTAAATGGCCTATCATGGATTTTATAGAGCTGACAGGAATTTTATGCGCGTGCTTGCCAAAGACCTCCTTGATCACGAATGTCTCGTTTTTGTCATTCAATGGAGTCGAGGTGCCGTGCGCATTGATATATTCCACATCTTCCGGCTTTATTTTTGCATCTTCTAATGCGAGCCTTAATGCCCTGATAGCCTGGCCGCCTGTTGGCTCTGGTTTTGTCATGTGGTATGCGTCGCAACTCATGCCAAAACCCAATATCTCGCCGTAAATATGCGCCTTACGTTTCAGCGTGTGCTCCAAATCTTCCAAAATCAATATACCACTGCCCTCACCCAGGACAAAGCCATCTCTTGTCTTATCAAATGGTCTTGAGGCTTCTTCGGGCGCATCATTCCTTTTAGACAATGCGCGCAACACGCAGAATGCGCTTAAAATAGGAGGAAATAGTGGCGCGTCTGCCCCGCCCATAATAATAATATCGAGTTCTTTGTTTCTAATCGCATTAAATGCATAACCTATTGCGTCAGAGGCTGAAGAACATGCTGTTGCAATCGAAAAGCTAGGTCCTTTGATACCTAATTCAATGGAAATCTGGCTCGAGGGAGCATCTGGAAAAGACGCGATCGCAGTAAACGTATCGATCCTCATCGGGCCCTTGTTTAAAAAGGCATTATGTTGCTCAAGAATCATGCCATGACCTGCCATTGCTGTGCCGATCATGACACCTATGCGTTCTCTGTTTTCATCCTCTATCTTGAGCTTCGCATCTTCCACTGCCATCTTTGTCGCAGAAACAGCAAGGTGAGAAGTCCTGTCCATCCTCTTCATCTGCTTAAAGGAAATGAATTTGGTGGGGTCAAAGTCTGCTTCGCCAGCAAATTGCGTAGGGAAAGGGCTAGGGTCAAAGCGCGTAATACGCCTTATGCCTGAACGGCCCTCTTTCAATGCATCCCAAAACGCACGCTTGCCAACTCCGTTAGGTGCTATAACACCCAGTCCTGTAATTACAACTCTCCGCTTCATATGCTCTTTCCTTAACTTTACACTTCAACAATGTTAAAGTGTAAAGTTAAGCGGCTTCTGTATACGATATTACTGTATTTACATCTTCCAGCTTTTCTATATTATAAACTTTTAAGGAAGAGTCTATTCTTCTCAAAAGACCCTTTAATACTTTTCCTGGTCCTATTTCTAAAAAGGTATCGACTCCTAAAGCCGCGATATTTCTTATTGACTCTTCCCAGCGCACAGAGCTACATAATTGTTTCACCAGATTATCTTTGATCTCTTCAGATGTCTTTTCTGCGTTGGCAGTTACATTGCTAAAAACCTCTATTTTTGGCTTGGGCGCCTGAAATTTTACTTTTTCGAGCTCTAGCCTAAAAAGCTCGGCTGCTTCTTTCATTAACGAAGAATGGAAAGGCCCGCTTACCTTTAGAGGAATCGCCTTTTTCGCGCCGTTTTTTGTCGCAAGTTCCATAGTAGCCTGCACCGAGAGGTTTGTACCGGATATCACTATTTGGCCTGGGCAATTCAGATTCGCTATCTCTGCTCCGCCTCCATTGCAAATATTTTTTAGATTATCATAAGAAAGTCCTATGATAGACGCCATGCTTCCAGGATTTTTCTTAGAAGCCTCTTCCATTAATTCACCACGTCGCCTCACAAGACGAACTGCGTCTTGAAATTCTATGCTTCCTGCAGCTACAAGCGATGTCAGTTCGCCCAGACTAAGTCCAGCGCATGCAACCACGTCCAGCTTTTGGCCTTCAGCCTTCAATCTATAGCCTATGGCCTTTAATGCAGCCATGCTCGCTACCAAAATACACACCTGGCTATTCGCTGTCTGAGTCAATTCCTCGATCGGACCTTCAAAACAAAGTCTTTTTATTCCCACGTCCGGCAAAACCTTTTCCGCTATGTCAAAGATCTCTTTTGACACTAAGCAATTGTCGTATAAGTCCTTGCCCATGCCGATATACTGTGCTCCTTGTCCTGGAAAAAGATAACAAACTCTTCTCATATGCATCCTATCTCCTTAAGTTTACACTTTAACATTGTTAAAGTGTAAACTTAAGCGCGTATTTACCATTTTATAACAGTGGCGCCGTAGGTCAGACCGCCACCAAAAGCGACCAAAATCACATTGTCGCCTTTCTTAATCCTTCCTTCCTTACAAGCCTCTACCAATGCAACAGCTGTAGACGCTGCTGACATATTTCCATATTTCTCTATATTCATGAAAATCTTTTCTTCTGGTATCCCTATTTTTTTTGCAACCGCCAATAGGATTCTAATATTTGCCTGATGAGGTATCAAAAGCTTGATATCGTCATAACCCAAGCCTAATTTTTGAGCAGCCTGGATTGCCGCATTTGCCATAACCCTTACTGCGATCTTAAATACCTCATTGCCCTCCATCTTAAGAAAATGTAATTTATCTTTAACTGTCTCTGGCGTAGTGGGTAAGCGCGAACCGCCTGCAGGTACTTTCAGCAAATCACCGCCTGATCCGTCAGCGCCCATAAAACTTGAGACTATATTTCTCTCTTTGCTTTTTCCTATAACACACGCACCTGCGCCGTCTCCGAACAAAACACATGTTGACCTGTCAGTCCAGTCTACAATACTCGTGAGTTTTTCAGCGCCAACGACCAACACATTATTATACGTGCCTGTATTCACAAACTGCTGTGCGATTACCACCCCAAACACAAACCCGGAACACGCGGCATTTATATCAAATGCTGCGGCATTCTTCGCGCCGATTTTGTCTTGTATGATGCACGCTGTGGCAGGGAAAAACATATCAGGAGTTATTGTGGCTGTAATGATCAAGTCGATGTCATTCGGTTTTAAACCCGCGTCTTCAATCGCAATCTTTGACGCAGCTACTCCGAGATCACTCGTAGCTTCTTCCTTGGAAGCGATCCTTCTTTCTTTGATGCCAGTGCGAGTCATTATCCATTGATCCGATGTATCCACCATCTTTTCAAGATCAGCGTTTGTTATTTTCTTTGAAGGCAAATAACAACCTAATCCCAATATCCCGGCTTCGTACATTATCTCTCCAATCTCAATTGTCTCATTTAATCAACTCGACAATATGTCTATTTATGTTTTTAGTGACTTCTTCTCCTGCGACCCTGATTGCATTCTTTATTGCCTTGGCGTTCGAGGAGCCATGGCATATTATACAAACTCCGTCTATACCTAAAAGCGGCGCACCGCCATATTCGGCATAATCCATTTTTCTTTTTAAAGACAAGAATGCTTTTCTGGCTAACAACGCACCAATCTTCATCAATGCACTACTTTTCAACTCTCTCCTGAGCATCTCTACGAGAGCATGTGAAGTGCTCTCAGAGACCTTGAGCGCTACATTTCCTACAAGTCCATCACAGACTATGACATCGCAATCTCCTGTAAAAATATCTCTGCCTTCGACATTGCCGATAAAATTCAAACCTGAAAGCTCCAGAACTCCGTATGCCTCTTTCAAAAACCCTGTGCCCTTTGACTCTTCTTCTCCGATATTCAAAAGGCCCACTCTCGGCGACTTATTATTAAAAATATATTCTGAATATGCGGAACCCATTATGGCGTATTGCAAGAGATGTTTGGGTTTAGCGTCGATATTGGCACCGCCGTCTATCATCAGCACCGTGCCTTTCAGCGTTGGCATGATCACGCCTATACCGGCCCGCTCCACGCCCGGAAGCAGCCTGCACTTAAGCGTAGCAGCGCATACCATTGCGCCTGTATTGCCCGCACTTACCATGGCGTCTATTTTTTTCTCTTTTGCAAGATTGTTGAGGACTACAACAGAGGAATGTTTTTTTCTTCTGACACTGAGCACTGGCTGTTCGTGCATACCGATGATCTCGTCGGCGTGCTGAATAGAGATACTCTGTGGCACAGGACTGTGCTTCTCCAGCTCCTTTTCAAGCAGTTCGCGCTTGCCTACAAGCACTATTTCATGCTTGAACTCGCGAGCCGCCAATACAGCGCCTTCGACGTCCGCTGCAGGAGCATTGTCAGACCCCATCGCATCCAACCCTATCCTTATCATGTCCGCGCCTCTTCTTAAGTATACATTTCAACAATGAGAAAAGCTTGTGCCCTGAAAGGGTACCTGTGCCACGAAGTGGTATGTATACTTATTTCTTTTCCTTCTTCTCTTTCTTCTTTATCTCTACTACTTGTCTGCCTTTGTAATAGCCGCAAACAGGACATATCCTATGCGGTAACTTAGGGGCCTTGCAATTCGAACACGTAGAAATGCTCGGGATGTGAATTTTCTGCTCGCCCCTTCTTTTACCTTGCCTTGAACTAGAATGTCTCCGTTTTGGTAATGGCATTTAACCCTCCTGTTCACACTCGCACTGCGCTACATTAAGATTCTGTCCGCAACTAGGGCACAATCCCTTACAATCAGGTTTGCAAAGTGTCTTCACTAGATTGTTTAAAATCAACTCCTGTCTTATATCCTCATCTATATCTAAAACATCACCAGATTTGACCTCGTAGTTAAAATTAAAATTTTTCTTAAAAACATTCTCGAGCTTGGCCAGGCAGCGCGCGCAAGTATATTCGACTGGCGCCTCAAGAAACAAGGATGCGAAAACCTCAGCGCCTATCTTTGTTATCTTTGCCTTAGCGCTAATAGATGCGGCGAAAACTATGCCTTGCTGCTTCAAATCCAACCTGAGATTTTTCGGATTTATATTTTCCGCAAGCTCTAATCCCTCGCCCGGTATGTCATCTACGTATACTTTCATAAAATCTCTTTTTAGTTTCTAAAGTTAAACAAAAACGTTATTTAAGCTCCACAACGAGAGACTACATCATAAGCATCTCTGGCGATCATTAGCTCTTCATCTGTCGGGACAATAAGTACCTTGGTCTTTGACGCGACAACACCTTTGCAGATCTTTCGCATCAGGTCTTGGTGGTTTTCGCCAATGCCTCCTGTGAAAATCACTGCGTCTGCACCGCCCATTATACCGTTATAAGAACCGATGTACTTCTTTATTCTATATGCAAAAATATCAAGCGCTAGCTTTGCCTTTTTATTGCCGCGTCGCACCTCTTTCCTTATTTCCCTCATGTCGTTGCTTATGCCTGAAAGCCCTAAAAGTCCGCTCTCTTTATTCAATAGCTCCATTACTCTATCTATACCCACGCCCTCTTTCTGCATAATGTAAGGAATAATGGCAGGATCTATGTCTCCTGAGCGCGTACCCATGACAAGCCCTTCTAAAGGAGTAAAACCCAAGCTGGTGTCGATTGCCTTTCCATTCTTAATAGCTGTTATGCTACAACCATTTCCCAGGTGACAGGTAATAATTTTTAGTTTCTGTAAAGGCCTTTTTAAGCGACGCGCAGCCTGGCTCGCTACATAGCTATGACTTGTGCCATGAAATCCATACCTGCGAATCTTATATCTCTCATACAATCTGTATGGTATAGCATAGAGATATGAGCTTTCTGGCATTGTCTGATAAAAAGCTGTATCAAAAACTGCCACATGAGGAATATTTGGAAGAGATCTTCTTGATTCAGCAATAGTCAAAAGGCTCGGTGGATTATGGAGAGGGGCCAGTTCGCTAAAATGTTCGATAGCGCCTATTACTTTGTCATCGATCAATGTGGATTTTTTAAACCTGTCCCCACCATGCACGATTCTATGACCGCATGCCTCGATCTCTACATGGACTTTGTCCAATATGATATCAAGCGCCTCTTTGTGGTCCGAGATTTTCTCGCCTATCCTTTCAATGAAACCCTTATCAAGGACTTTCTCGCCGCGCTTGGATATATCAAAGAGCTTATATTTTATCGAAGAACTTCCACTGTTCAGTACAAGTATGATCATCCTAATATTGTTCAAGCGAGCTTCAAATATGCTTCTCGACTTTGCTCGAAGAGTATTTGAAGCGAGTCGAAAACATTTCTCTTCTTCCACCAACTTCTGCTCTTAGCGCAGTTATGGCGACTCCGTCGACGATATCCTGCGAATCGCAACCACGAGACAGATCGCTGACTGGCTTCCTGAGGCCCTGCAATAAAGGCCCTATGGCTCGCGCCTTTGCCAGCCGTTCTATTATTTTATATGCAATATTTCCCGAATCCAGATTCGGAAAAATAAAAACATTCGCCCTGCCCTTTATCCTTGTCTTAGGGTCTTTTCTCTTGGCTATCTCAGGTATGACTGCACAGTCAACCTGTATCTCGCCATCTATAAGCAGATCCGGCATTCTCCTGACAACAAGCTCTGTTGCAGTTTGGACTTTTTTAACACTCTCTCCAGAACCGCCACTGCCTTTCGTTGAATAACTCAGCATCGCCACCTTTGGCTCGTCATCCAATAGCATGCGGGCTGAATCCACTGTGGAAATCACAATATCGCACAACTGTTCAGCCGTAGGATCAGGCACTATGCCTGCGTCAGCGAATATAAACACGCCATTTGAACCTAGATTCTTATCAGGCAAAACAACGACACTGGAGCTCGAAATCGTCGATATACCCTCTCTAGGACCAATGCAATAAATCGCTGCCTTTGCGACATCACGGGTGGTGATCGCTGCGCCTGCCACAAACCCGTCAAAATCCCCTGTGCGCACTGCGAGTGCTGAATAATACACAGGGTTTTGCGTGATTAATTTCTTAGCTTCGGTTTTCTTGAGATTTTTATGTTTACGGATCTCGCAAAAAAGCTCTATATATTTATCGAGATTCCTGCATTCTTTGTAATCAACTATCTCCGCGCCTTTTAAATCAACGCCCTGGGCTTTTGATATCTTAGATATCTTATCCGGATTGCCCAAAATAATAGGAAGGCATATTTCGCGTTTCAAAATCTGAGCAACTGCCTTCAAAACGCGTATCTCTTCTCCTTCAGGCAAGAGTATTCTTTTTTTCGCTTTCTTCGCGTGTGCGTATATCTTCTCTAAGAAATCCATTTTATCTAGATTTTAATTTTTCCTTGATCGACTTTTCTATAAACAGAGGTACGAGGCCCTTGAGATTTGCGCCAAGACCAGCCGCCTCTTTAATCAGCTTCGAAGAAAGATATGAATAAGTCTCTGACGGCATCATAAATATTGTCTCGACGTCGTTGGAAAGTTTCCTATTGGTCAAAGCCATCTGAAATTCATATTCAAAATCCGATATCATCCTCAGACCCCTGATAACGACATTTGTCTTTTTACTCTTTACATAATCCACGATCAGGCTATCAAAATCATCTACCTCTACTCCCTTAACACCCTTCAAGGCCTTCTTGAGCATCTGCACGCGTTCGAATGCGTCGAAAAGCGGCTTCTTGTCAGCATTGTGGGCCACGGCTATAATGACCTTATCGAATATCTTTAGAGCCCTTTTGACGATATCAAGGTGTCCATTAGTCACTGGGTCAAAGCTTCCTGGATATACTGCTACCTTCTTCATTTTGCAAAAAACTCCAATATTGTATCGCCGTATCTAGAGGTACGGATCTTCTTCAATCCGCCTACTTCTTCTGGCAGGTTTTCCTTCTTATAAATCTCTGCTATTACGATAGCATTGCGAGCCAGTATATCATAATTCGAAAGCGCTATCAAGGTATTTTTGGCCATGTCTTTATGGTAGGGAGGATCAAGAAAAACAAGGTCAAAGCAACAACTTTTCTTCTCAAATTCTTCCAATATCCTAATGCTATCTCTAGTATATATATTAATGCTAGATAGATCCAATATATCTAGCTTTGTCAAATTTCTCTCTAATACTTTTGCGCATTTAAAAGCTTTCTCTACAAAAGTCACTCTCTTTGCCCCTCTTGAAATCGCCTCAATGCCCATTGCACCGCTTCCGCAATAGAGATCCAGAAAACTCGCTCCTTCTATGCGATCCTTTAAAATCTCGAACAAGGCCTCGCGCACCTTATCAGAGGTCGGCCTTATGCCATTTGGCATCTCTATGACTCTTCCCCTAAATTTTCCCCCTATAATCCGCATATCCCGTACAAGAGCTTCCCCTTAAGTTCACATTTTAACAATGTTAA